>NZ_JBNHIN010000011.1:0-24652 GCF_050054615.1 Streptomyces sp. YGL11-2 | reverse complement strand
CCACAAGCGGCGCCGACCGCGTTCGGGTAGCTGCATACTCTGCGGGTCGCGCCTAACTGCCCCGTCAAGGCGGAGATCCACAGTCCACCGGTGATCAGCCGCACAGCTACCCCTTGACCTGGTCGTTCGCCGTTACGTGGGCCGCGGGGCCCACCCACCGCCCACGCCACGTCCACCAGCCCCATAACGAAGCACTGTTGACGGTCCATCAGTCCACGTCGAGTGGAGCCTAGGCCCACTTCCACAACGGACGCTGCGGACCGTGCGCCCGGGCCCGCTCCCGCCGCCTGTATGACTGTCAGTGTCCGCCGCTAATCTCCGTGTCATGAGTATGAGTGAGAGCGCAGACGCTGACCGCCAGTCGGTACGGCTCGCTTGGTGGCGCGCGGGTCCGCGGGGCCTTACCAAGCACATCACCCTCGACGGGCTGACGACCGCCTGCAAGAGGCGTTTACCTGCGCAAGCACATGTCACACCAGAGACGTCCGAGTGGCTATTGCAGAGCAACTGCTACAACTGCGCGCGCAGCCTGGAAGGCGAGTACAGGTCTCGGGGATACATCTGCCCTGCCAACGGCAAAGACTTCCCTCCACGCCGACAGTGTCCGCACGGCCGAGCAGCTAGGGATTGCATCCACTGCACTCCCTCGGCAGCGCAGAACTGGCCATGCCCCAACGGGTGCACCGACCCCGTCCACCACGACCCGCTGCATCGCTACACGAAGTGCACAGTGCACCCGCCCAGGCGGCAGCTGACTGCCGACGGGGCGTGTACTGGCCCATGCGAGTCGGTTGAGAACGCACTGCGCCGGGCGAACCCCAAGCTGTACCTCGACCTGGCCGACAGTGCCTTGATGACCTGCTACCACTGCGACAACGAGATTGAGGAGTGGTGGGAAGAATGACGGGCCGCCCTCAACACACCGCGCCGCTGCTGGGCAAGGCGCCGGGACAGCGGTGCAGCCCAGTAGCGCACGCTCCTGGGGGAAACGCCTAAGCGAACAGCACTGCGAGGCGTCGGTCAGGGAAAGCAGTTCGTCAGAGGTCTCGCGACGCTTGCGAACTGGGGCACTTACCCCTATCCATCCCCCTTGGGGCAGCCATGGCGGTTGCTGCGGGCGGGGCGATAAGGGCGATAAGCCGTCTGACCTGCGGTTTTCTAGGGGCGATAAGGGGTGCGATAAGTCGGTGGGCGACGAGGTGGGGGACTTACCGCCCCACTTACCGCACCCCATATCGCCCCGCCGTTTCCGCAGGTCAGCGGGCCTATCACCCTTACCACCCTTACCGCCCTCAGCCCACGCAGGTGACGACCGTGGTCGGCCCTTACCGGGGCGTCGGGTGCGGACATAGCCGGACTGGTCGAGCACTTCGGCAGTCCATCCAAGATCACCCCCGCGCATACCGTCTGACCTGGGGTTTTCCACCGCTACAGAGAGGGGTAGCCACACCCCGTCCACGTCTCGTCCTGATCTTGAAAAATCCCCGCCCGGAACGACCGAAGGAACCGTGACCGTTGACCACTACGCTGGTACGCACCACGGCAGAACGGAGAGTGTTCCGCGAATGGGACCGAAGACGACCAAGGTCTACGAGACGCTTCGCGAACGGCTGGCCTCCGGCCAGTCCCCTCAACGACGCTCTTTCGCTGGCGTGTTGACCAGGGCAAATAGCAACTCGGCGCCGCACTAGACCGTTTGCCGTCCACATCTCGTCCAGAGAGCCCGTGAAAGCAGCCCCTACGTCTGTCAGTGGGGCCACATACCATCCTCGCCATGACGCTACGGGAGTACTTGCACAAGGTCGCCTCTACGTACGATCGGACGGCCGGTACCGGGTCGCCAGCTTCGAAGCTGCTGAGATCGGCGCCCTCCGTCTTCGAGCCATATGTTCCCGCGAGCTACATCATCAAGGGGAGCGGGGGGAATGGAGCGGGGGCCTTCTGCCCGTGGGTGTCGTTCTTCGACCCCGACGAGACGACCACTGCAACGCGCGGCATGTACCTCGTCTACCTCTTCGCGGAGGACATGAAGACGGTCTCACTCAGCCTGAACCAGGGCGTTACGGAGCTGCGAGAGACGTTCGGAGGCCCCGAGGCAGAGAAGCGCCTTCGAGGCGAGGCCGCGGCTATCCGAGGTTCGCTTGCCGGCGAAAAGACCTTGGGGTTGGAAGACGTCATCGACCTTGGCGGCAGGCCTGGCCTGCCGCGGGCTTACGAGGCCGGGAACATCCTCGCTTGTGTCTACGAGATCGACTCTCTGCCGAGTGAAGAGACGTTGAAGACCGACCTTCGTCGGATGATCCAGCTCTACCAGGACGCCTTGGTCCTGCGTGAGGACCTGCGGAGCACCACGCGAGATGTGATCACAACGATCAAGCCGAAGGAGACTGGCGAGCAAGACCCGCTCCTTCACTTCGCCCCCAAGAGCGATGACGAGTACGTCCAAAAGATCACAGGACGCGTGATCAAGAAGAGTCGCAAGCACGAGACCCTAGTTAAGCGCTACGGGATCTTCCTCGCCGACGCGGGGTTCGCTGCTGGGACGAACGTTCACCCTCGCGACATCGTCGCCAGGCACGATGGCAGCGATTGGCTCATCGAAGCCAAGGTGGTCCGCCGGGGCAACGTCAGCCACGCCGTGCGGGAGGCAATCGGTCAACTCGCCACGTATGCCTTCCTGCTCTACCCCGCGGACGCTCAGCCTCGGCGTATGGCGCTGTTCACTGAAGCCATCGGCGATGTGTACGTGCGCTTGCTCAGCCACCAAGGAATCGCATCGGTCTGGCCCACGGAGGACGGTTGGGGTGGTTCGCCAGAGGCCGTGAACGCAGGCCTCGCTCAAAAGGAGGCCTAGCCAGCCGCGCGAAGGACTAAGCCCCCGGAGAGATTCAGTGTGGAGACAAGGGCAACCAGAGGCGCCCCTCCGAGAGGTTACGTCCCGAGCAACATACTCTTGAACGTCTCAGGCTTCGGGAAGCCGTCCTCAATGGCGCGGAGTAGCCCGACACGAGCCAGCTCCCCAGCAATACTCCTTCCTTCTTCAATGTCGGAAGGCGCTGGGTATTTTCCGCCGTGCACAAGACGGCTCCGGAGAGCATAGAGGTTGAGCAATTGCTTCACGACTTCCCGGCGTCCACTCTTCTTCGGCGCCAAAAAATGCGCGCCGTGCATTCGGAAGCGATATCCCAAGTCCCCGTGACGAGCGTCACTGTCATAGGGAAGTAGCAGTGACTCGAGAGCGACTACGAAGTCCACAACTGCATCAGCGGAACTCTGACGTGCGACTCCCTGATAGAACCTATGGAGAGCAAAGTCATGCACAGAAGCCGGCTCATCAATGTTGTACTTCTGGAGCCTGTCGGCTGTTGCCCGAACTTTCTCAAATATGGTCGGCGTCAACGGTCGACGCCTTCGGGCAATTTCCAGCATCCTTACTGGCATGCGAGAGATGCCCACACCTGCCCAACGTGGATACAACTCCGTACGTGCCTCACGGCCACCCAGCGTGTATCCATGCAGGTAGAAAGCGCAAAGCCATGTATTTACTGCTGCCCTGATGTCGGGATTCTGTGCCGTCCGGGGGGTCTGCACCATGAATGACAGACCCACAGCGGGAAGCTCAAGGAACGGGTTTTGCGCGCCGACCCCCCAGGTTTCGAGCAAATCGCCCTGGTCTTCCTGTGAGAGCGGGTAAACCCTTGCATCACCGCCAGCCAGACCATTTTTACGGGAAGCAGGGAGGGAGATACCGGCCAGCGGAATCATGACCTGATAGGTAAGCTCATCCGATCGCGCGAATTCTATTACGTCGGCGGCGAAGGCTGCCGCATCCTTTTCGCTAACTACGTCGAGGCGCGGCAATGCTCGCAGATGGTAGTGCAACGCGAGCAGGAGAACATGACTCAGGGTCCACGGTCCCGGATCCTCTTCATATTCAGGCAGCGGCGGTGATTGATCAGATGCATCGTGCGTGAGCATCCACCCGTGATTGTAGTTCCAGGGAGAAAAGAAGGGTAGATGCACACCCGGCAATTGGACCAAGTGTTCGGCGCACCGTGACGCCATTTCTACAACATCGGATGTCAACAGGGGCGCGTAGCGGAATAGCGGGACGTTTTGATTGGCAAGGATATTTTTTTCCACATTACGCTCGAAGCTTTGCCATCCGTTCCCGTCATTGTGCCGCTGCACATAGACCTGACTAACAGGCATTGCAAAAGGAGCACCGAGAGACCGCACACGTTCGGCTGCCGCAGCGCTCGCGGCAAGAAAGAGAGCTTTGAGTTGGCCGTGGAGGGCGCCCGTCGTCATTTACGCAGCATAACGATTCCCATGCTCCCTCAGGGGATGTTTTTCGAAACCTGCGGTTTTCTGGGGGTGATAAGGGGGGCGGTAAGACAGGCCGTCGACGGGGCGCCCCCGGCGAGTCCACCCGGTCTCGCAGTGCGCGATACCCGGACAGCTTGTCCGGGGCGATTCGCATCAGAGCCTGTCCGCGCGGAGTGGTGGGCGCCGCACACGCCGATCGCGCCAAGTCGCCACCGTGCGAGGCGACTTCGGCGAAACTGCTTCGATGAACGAACTCCTGAGGCTCCTACTCGGAGTGGTGTACCTCCTGGGCCTGCTGGGTGGGCCCATCGGCGTTAGATGGCTCTGGAAGCACCCGCAGTCACGACCGTCGCGCTGGATACGCCGCAACATGGTCGATCCGATAACCACCCGCTACGTTGCGTGGGGCGATCGGTGGGCACGTCGGAAGCTGGAGAGTGCGTGCCGGAATCTTCCCCCGACTCTTCCGAACGTGCCATGGCATGAGTGGCGCTACGTCGCCACGCCAGTGAGACGGTGGTGCGCCGTCGCCCCATCTGCAGCCGTTAAACACACCTTCGAACTGGTGATTCTGGCGGTTGCACTGCTCAAAGCCGGCACGCTCGTGAACGAAATCCGGTACATCTGGCTCAACCCCCCAGGTTCGAAGGGGCCCCGCCATCTGACCGGAGACCATCTGGTCGATAACGTACTGAACAGCCCTGCAACCGGCTACGCCGAGAAGCGCGGGGACGGCGCCCTTGACCCGCTTGCCAACCTGGTGCACTCGGTCCGGGATGTGGCACACAAAGTGGAATCGGGAGTATCCGCAATCACACACCCTTGGGTGGACCCCGTGGCCACGGCTACGACGGCAGCCGCGCTGGTGTTGCTGGTCATGTTCCTGACTGCCCTGCGGACGGCCGCGACCCTCTTTGCTCGGATGAACGACGCCGATGAGGTCCGGAATCGGCAAGAGAACCGGCCACGGCCGATCCCGGCGAAGCAGTTGGGTGCGTCCTTGCACGTCCGTGGCGGGGAGACAGCCCAGTGGCGGCCGGTGGTGCTACTCCTAGTCGCCTGCGAGAGCGTCGGGCGAGCCTACAAACGATGGGATACAGGCGACCCTCTGGTAGCCCCGCGGGTGAACCTGGCTGCTGCCGAGCGGGCGGTTTGGTCGGCGTGGCGAACTCGACACGCCCGTCTACGTCGCACGCGCCGACACGCGATGAAGGAACACGCCGCGCTGGTGGTCGGAGCCTTGCGGACGGTGGAGGCAAGGCAGGACACCGAGGCGGACACTGGGCAGGTTTTCGAGGACATGGCACGCATGCTGCTGAAGATTGCCCAGCGGTATGGCGAGGGCCGCACGCTGGCCCTGTTGGACCCCGAGGACTTGAGGGGAGTCACCCCGGCGGTGAACCGTGAATGGGTGCGCCTGGCCGTCCTCGGCAGCGTGGTGGTGGGTACGGCGGCAGGCGCGAACCTGTTGGGGGTGCCGGCCCCGGCGAGCGGGCCACTTATCGGCATCGTCAGCCTAGTGACGGTCGGCGTGCTGTACGGAGCCCGCCTAGTGGGCACGGAGCTTATCGACGTCATGCGGGGCACGGGCCGCAAGTGATCTAGTCGGTCGAGGCCAGCGCAAGTAAGGGTCTGCGTTCAGCGCTCTGGCCGGACACACCCGGACTCCTCCACGACACTTGCGGGCTTGGGGTGCCCATTCCTGCCTCTCCTCCCTGGCGAGCCATGGCGGTTGCTGTGGGCGGGGCGATAAGGGCGGTAAGGGCGATAAGCCGTCTGACCTGCGGTTTTCTAGGGGCGATAAGGGGGGCGACGAGGGGGGCGACGAGGTGGGGGACTTACCGCCCCACTTACCGCCCTCAGCCCACGTAGATGATGACTGTGACCGGTCGGCCCTTGCCGGGCAAGGCGGCGTCAATCGACGCTGCCTCGCGCGAATCCGCCGTCACTCACCGAGGGCACGCAGATGCTGGGCAAAGTCCTCGACGAGGCTCGCCAGCACAGCCTTGCCCTTCTCTGCCGTGGCGTGCGAGGGAAACCCGATGACCCCTGACTCCGTGTACGCCTTCATGCCATGAGTCAGGAGGAACGGCCGCGTACCCCCGTCGTGGTCCGCGGTCTCGTAGCCGGGGCGTACAAGGGACGGTTCGGCGTGCAGAAGTATCGAGGTCTCGATCTCCCCTGCGTGCATATCGCTGAACGAGTCCGAAACCAGGCCGGCACGCTCGCGGGACCGCTTCCATTCGCGCGACTGCGGGAAGAGGGTCATGCGCGCCTCGGTCAGGTTGGCTTCCTGGACGATGTTGGAGAGCACGTAGTTGCCGCCGTGCGCGTTGACGAGCACGAGCTTGCGGACACCGGAGGCTTCCAGCGACGCGGCGATGTCCGTGATCAACGTGTGGAGCGTGCGGGCGCTGATACTCACTGTCCCCGCCCATGTTCCGTGCTCGTGGCTGCATGCGATCGTCACGGGCGGCAACGCGAGGACGGGGTACGCTGCGGCCAATTCGCGGACGATGATGCAGGCAATCGCGGTGTCCGTGACGAGCGGCAGATGTGCGCCGTGCTGCTCGTACGAACCGATCGGGAGAACGGCGACTCGGGGCGACTGTTCCTGAACGTCGGTGGTGGTGATCGTGGGAAGCAGGTTCACGGCTCTCCTAAGTCGGGTCAGGGCGCCTTCATAGTGCCCAAGGTGCGGCTGAGTTCCGCAACCTCCACAAGCTTGCGGAAGGGCGAAAGGTGCGTTTGCAGTCGGGTCAACTCTGCCAAGATGCGCGCTGAGCCCGTCGCTTGCGCAATGCTCGCCGCCTGCGAGGCTGCGTGAACGGCGCCTTCGAGGTCTCCGAGCTGCGCATACGCCGTGGCTAGACGAGCGAGGCAGAGCCCGCGGTCACGTTGCTGCTGAGCGGGCCACCGCGTCAGACTCTCTTCGAGAGTCCTCACAGCGTGTTGCGGACGTTTGAGTTCAAGCGCGCAGTTGGCCGCTTCCATCTCGATGTACGAGACCGAGACGTACGTGGCCAGCCCCTCGTCCTCATCGGGCGCCTTGTCGGCAAGCGCCCGAGCCTGGTCCAATGCGCGGACGCTCTCGTCCGCATCTCCCAGCAGAGCCAGGGCGCTGGCGCGAGCCCGAAGAGCGACCGCCCGCACTTGACTAGGGAGCTTGCTCGCGTGCTTCAGGGCGGCATTGGCCAGGCCCTGGGCATAGCCGGCCTGCCCTGCCTCGCCCGCGATGTTGCTGCGTCGCTGAAGGATGTAGGAACTCAGCGTCGGATCGTCGAGTTCGTATGCGTAGTCGAGCGCACGATTCGTCCACAGCATCGCCGATTGCGAATCACCGGTGTCCTGATAAAGCCACCCGAGGAATTCCGAGTACCGCGCCCCCACCCGAAGCACGTCGCTGCGGTCGGGACCCGAGGTGTCCGTGCAAAGCTGCTCGATCAGCGGCACTTGGCTCTGAACCGCCGGCACGAGGAATCGCGGCCCGACCAACGGTTCAGCCTGAGCATGTTGGACGAACACCGACCGGAGGTAGTCCAGCACCTCCGGGGTAACCGTCGGAGCCGTGATGCGGGGACTCGGAAGCATGGGCAAGGCATCAAGCTGGGAGGGCGCGGTCTCCAGAGCGAATCCGAGTTCGGCCCTGGTCGCCTGGTAGACCTCGCAGAAGAGCACCTGGTAGTCGTCCCCCGGAGGCCGGCGGCCGTTCTCGAACATCGATATCTGAGTCTTCAGGCTGGACCGCGACGGCAGGTCGATACCGAGACGCTCGGCGGCGTCCGCCATCGCGTCCATCAACTCATTCTGGGACATCCCAGAAGCCTTGCGGGCGGCCTGCAACTTCGTCTTCATCGCGCCCCCAGCGTCAGGCGATGCGGCGGACTCACATGATGCCCCAATACCACTGCTGACGTGGGGAGTTAACAGTTAACGCGGCGTGGGTGTTAACCCCTGTCCGCTGTCAACGGGCGCGACTTGAGGCTTACTGGTTCTCGTCAGCGCGACCGGAGTGGCCGGCTTCCAGCCTCTCAACCCGCTCGCGAAGCTCAGAGAACTGGGAGGTGACATGCTTCAGTTGCTCCTGAAGGTCTCGCAGACCTGCGGCGGCCTGCTGTGCCGTGGGCTCACCCTTAGCCGGGTCGATCACGTACGTCCCGCTGCCCCGGCGCCCTTCGACTAGCCCGTCCTCCGCCAGCTGCTTGTAGGCGCTCTGCACCGTCATGAGAGCCACGCCCAGCGCTTTGGCAAGGCCCTGGGCGCCGGGCAGCCGGGCACCGGGCCCGTACAAGCCATCGGCTATGTCGCCCCGGAACTTGGCGGCGATCTCCTTGGCTGTTGGGGGCTTCTCAGGCTTCCAATCCATACCTAGAGCGTATCCAACCTAGGTCATTTCCTTCGCTTGCCCCCGGAGGCTTGACGCCTCGAAACCAACCTAGGTAACTTTCTCTGCGTGAGGGAGTTACCTAGGTAACCCACCCGCGGCACTCCGGCGCGCCCCGTGGAGACAGGGCTCGCGACAAGGGGATACCGCGCTCATGCCCGGCGGCGGTACTCCCCACCAAGGTCGCCCGCCGCCGGAACCCTCCCTGCCCGCCCGATTACAGGAGCACCTGTGCGTACGTACATCGGCAACCAAGAGATAGCGAGTGACACCGAGTTCGAGGAGCTGGCGTTCGGCTTCGACGAGTTCCCGCTCGGCATCGACCATGACCTGTTCCGCGGTCCCCTCGGTGGGGAGTCGCCGGAGGAGCAGGCGGCGCGGCTGGACGTGGCTCGTGAGGTTCTGCGGGATCTGCGGGAGCAGGGCAAGGCGGGCGACGAGATCGCCGCGTGGGATGCGCTCTACGCCGACGCCCTGACCGCCGTCGCGCCGCTTTGGATCGTCCGCGGCACCGGCCGTCTCGTAGGCCAGGAGGTGGCGGCGTGAGCGCGGGAACGATGGCCGCGCAGGCGGCAACGCTGACGTGCCTGGCCGGGATTGCGGTCAGCCACCCGGACCTTCCCGGCGCCTACTTCACCGCCAGCCGGATCGTCCCGAACGAGCTGAGCGTCCAGCTCGACAGCCCCAGCAAGGTGGAAGCCTGGCGCGAGGCGCTGAACGTCCCGGTCGAGAAGGTCTTCGCGGACCGGATCGGCGACCGGCCGTCGCTGGAGTTCCGGGCGACCGTCTACCGGGTGGCGTTCCACGTGTACGCCGTCTACGAGGTGGCCGCGGTGGAAGCGGGTGCGGCATGAACGCCACGATCGCGGCGCTGTCCGTCGCGCCCGTCGCCCTCGGCTGGGCGGTCCACAACATCGTGTGGCGTCGCCGGATCGAGGCGGCCCGCCGGTGTCCGCTGACGGGCCTGCCTACCCGCGCCGTGTTCGAGGTCCAGGCGCCTCGGCTGCTGGCGGCCGGGACGGCGGTGCTGGTCATCGACCTGGACGGCTTCGAGGCCCTTAACGATCGCCACGGCCACGCGGCCGGCGACGCTGCGCTGACCACCGTCGCGCACGTGCTGGCTGCGACCGCGGCCGTCATGGACGGTTGCGCGGCGCGCCTTGGCGGGGACGAGTTCGTTCTCGCCCTGCCGATCCAGCACCCCGACGACCTGCCGTTCGAACTGGCAAGCCTGCATGCGTGGTTGTGCGAGCCGTTCACCTTCGAGGGCGAGTCGGTGTCGGTCGGGGCGTCGATCGGCGCCGTCATGGTCGGCCAGGGGCCCGTCCCGCCGCTGGATCGGCTGATGCGCCGGGCCGATGAGGCCATGTACGCGGCCAAGCAGACCGGCGCCGGCTGGTTCATCGCCACCGACACCACCCCGGTCCTGCCCACCACCAACGGCCGCCGCGCCGGCCGCCGAGGCACCACGGGCGGATCGGAGGCGGCAGCATGAACCGCGTCCTGTGGCGTATCGCGTTGGCGGTCGTGTCGCTGGCGGCTCTGGGAGTGACCGGCTGGTCCCTGTACGCCGTGGCACGCCACTATCAGGCCCCCGGCCCTGTGGGGTGGGCCGCGGTGGCGGTGTTCGACGGCACCGCCTACGCCTGCCTGCACCTGGCCTCCGAAGCCTCCGCGGCTGGTCGCTCTGCGGCCGGGGCGCGTCTGGCCTCGCTGTTCATGGCCGCGGGTTCGGTCTACCTCAACCGCTTCCACGCCCAGCTCATCGACGGGGGCTTGCCCGCCTGCCTGCTGTTCTCCGTGCCGACCCTGGCCCTGCTGGCAGTCTCCGAACTGTCCTGGGCAGGGCCGCGCGCCGAGGCCCGCAGGGGCCACGGTGAACAGCCCTTCCGACTGCCGCAGTTCGGTGGTTGGGCGTGGCTGCTGGCACCGCGCACCGCGGGGGGCAGCATCCGCCGCCGGGCCCTGGCGCACATCGAAGATGCCGGACGGCCCCCTGTGCCGAGTCCGGACAAGCCCCGGACAGCGACGGACCAGTTGCGCGAGCACTTCGCGACGATGGAAGCGGCTGAGGCGATCCGCATCGCCCACGCCTCCCAGCCGATGCTGCCTCCGGCGGAACTGGCCTCGCTGCTCGTCGGCTACGGCGTCCACGTCGATGCCGTACAGGTCGCCTTGGCCCTGCACGGCACTCCGACGGAGATCACCGTGGACCGTCCGGACAGCGTCCGGACAACCCCGGCCCCGGCCCAGGAAGCTGAGGCAGACACCGAGTTGACCAGGGCGGACATGTTGTCCGGGCGCCGTCCGGAGTCCGTGACCGAGGCGGTGCGGCAGCTCGTTCGCCGCGGCATCACCGACAAGGGCGCGGTGGTGTCCATCACCCGGGATGTCCTGGGCCCGGACACGAATCCGGACACGATCCGCCGCACCCTGCAACGCGAAATCGACAAGCACACGGGAGCGATCGACGGCGTGGGGCAGGGCGGAGGTGGCTACGCATGAGCGAGCCGATCGCCTACGCCGCCCTGTGGCGACCGGTGATGGATGCGGCGGGCTGGCGGTGCCAGTGCACCGGACAGTGCGGCACCCCGCACCGCAAGGGCGACGGCCGGTGCGTGCGCGAGCACGACCGGCACGCCAGCAAGCACCGCAGCCCCATCCACCTCATCGCAGCACCCGCCGACCCGACCACCCCGCCCCTGGCCGCGGCCCGACTCAAGGCCCGGTACCTGAGGGCCTGGTGCCCGGACTGCCACACCGCCGCCGGCCGCGCGGCCCGCAAGACCCGCAACAGCGCACCGGCCCAGGACACCTGCCTGTTCGACCTCTAACCACACCCGCCCGGGGCCGGCGCGCCCCGGGCCCAACAAGCCCAGGAGTGCTCGTGAGGCGCACTGACCCCATCCGCATGCACAGCGAGGAAGCCACGGCCCACAGCCAGGCCGCCGAAACCGCCGTCGAGCCGACCCGCACATGGCTGCTCGAAGGGGCCGACGACCACCAGGCCATGGCCGACGCCGCCCGCCTCGGCGACTACTACTACGACGAGTTGGAGGACTGACCGTGCCGCGCACCAAGCCCAGCCCTGAGCAGCGCGAGAAGCACAACGCCCGCCGCCGGGCCAAGCGCCTTGCCGACCACCGCATGCGCATGGCCACCCACGCCGCCAGCGAGATCGTCAGCTGGGAGTGGGACGGCAAGCGGCCCGTCACCCCCGGCCGGGTCATCGCCAAGACCGCCGCCATGTACGGCAACTACCGCCAGGTCCGGGACCGGGCGATCACCCCGGCCGAGGCCGTCGCCGCCCTGGACATCGTCCTCAATCGCTGACCACCGCTCGCTGCCAGCTCTGACCTGCACCGGTTGCGTACAGCCGGGGCCCGGACGGTCGGCCGTCCAAAGCGTCGTCCGGGCCCCCTTTTTACCCCACTCGACAGAGGGAGCAGACCCACCGTGTCTGATGTCCATGTCACTGGCCAGCCCGAAGAGCCCGAGCGCCCTGGCGCCGAGGTCTTCGACATCCTCACCAAACGCCCCGCTACCCCCGCCCCTCAACCTGCCGAAGAGCCCGTTCCCGCCCCGCCGGCCGAGCCGGACGACGAGGACGAAGAGGCGCCCAAACTGCGGCCGGTCGACTCGCCCGACCTGCCCTCGCCCGGCGTCACGACCTACAAGCGCAAGCCGATCCTGCCGAGTTGGCTGCTGTCCAAGCCGGGGTTCGTCTCCACCGTGCAGCGGGCCGCCAGCAACGCCTTCTACGCCACCGTCTTCCACGGCATTCGCACCCCCTGGTACGCGTTGCAGCTCGGGCTGATGGCGCCGCGTGGTGTGGCCCGCCGGGTACGGGAGACCAACCGGTGGATGTGGGACGCTGAATCCGCGCCCTTGCGGGCCTACGAGGTGGAGCACGAGAACACCGCCGAGTACTTGAAGCTGACGCGCCAGCGGGACCGGCGCGTGCGACTGCGGGTTCTGGTCACGACCGCCGCCATCATCTTCGGCGCCGCATTCGCACTGGCCATGTACGTCATGGCCCCCGGCTGGCTCGCGGTCCTGGCCTCAGCCGCGGTGCTGGTCGCCGGATTCTGGGGCGCTCCCCAGGACCGGCCCGTCATCGGGCCCGCGGTGCTGAAGACCGAGCTTCAGAAGCTCACCGGGCCGATCGTGCTGCGGGCGCTGGACAACATCGGCAACGCGAAGCTGTCGGCCGCGATCAAGAAGGGCGGCGACATGAACGGGCTGCGCTTCACCTCCGAGATCACCCGGGACGGCCCCGGATACCGCGCGGACCTCGACCTTCCCTGGGGCGTCACCCCGGACGACATCATGGAGGCCCGCAAGCCGCTCGCCTCCGGACTGCGACGCAAGGTCGGCTGCGTGTGGCCCTCAGCCGACCCCGAAGAGCACGAGGGGCGCCTGATCTTGTGGGTTGGCGACAAGCCCATGAACGAGACCAAGAAGCCCGCCTGGCCGCTGCTGAAGTCCGGGCAAGTGGACCTGTTCAAGCCGGTCATCTTCGGCAACGACCAGCGCATGAGCGACGTGGCCGTGACCCTGATGTTCGCCAGTGTGGTGGTCGGCTCCGTCCCGCGCATGGGCAAGACGTTCCTGATGCGGCTGTTCCTGCTCATCGCCGCACTCGACCCGCGCGCCGAGCTGTACGCGTTCGACTTCAAGGGCACCGGCGACTTCGGCGCCCTGGAACCGGTCTGCCACCGCTACCGGGCCGGGGACGAAGACGAAGACATCCTCTACGTCCTCCAGGCGCTGCGGGAGCTGCGCCAGGAGCTGCGCCGGCGGGCGAAGGTCATCAAGTCCCTGCCGCGCTCACGCTGCCCGGAGTCGAAGGTGACCCCGGAATTGGCGAACGACAAGGCCCTTGGCCTGCACCCCATCGTCGCCGGGTTCGACGAGTGCCAGGTCCCCTTCGAGCACGAGAAGTACGGCGCCGAGATCGAGGAGATCGCCACCGACCTGGGCAAACGTGGTCCCGCGCTGGGCATGGTGACCCTGTTCGGCACCCAGCGCCCGGACGCCAAGTCCCTGCCGACCGGCATCAGCGCGAACGCGGTGCTGCGGTTCTGCCTGAAGGTCATGGGCCAGCCCGCCAACGACATGGTGCTGGGCACCTCGATGTACAAGGCCGGATACCGGGCCACCATGTTCTCCCGCACCGACCGCGGCATCTGCTGGATGGCCGGCGAAGGAGACGACCCGCGCATCGTCGCCTCCGCGTTCGTCGACGCAGTCGCCGCCGAACAGGTCGTAGCGCGGGCGCGCAAGATGCGCGAGGCGTACGGCAACGTCACCGGCCACGCCATCGGCCAGCAGCCCGAGAGCGGAGAGCCCACCTTCGACCTGCTTGCCGACATCCTCAAGGTGGTGCCGGCCGACGAGAAGAAGGTCTGGAACGAGAAGGTCGCCGCCCGCCTGGCCATTCTGCGGCCGGAGGTCTACGGCAGCTGGAAGGGCGAGACCGTCACCGCCAACCTCCGCGCGCACGGCATCACCACGCAGGACGTGTGGGGCACCACCGACGCCGGCAAGGGCACCACCCGACGCGGCATCGCCCGCGCCGACATCACCACCGCCATCACGAAGCGTGACGGAAAGGGGCCCGGGAGCTGACACGCACCGCTGCTAGACCTAGCGGCCATCGCTGCTAGGTCTAGCACCCCCGCTAGCAACCCACACCGGCCCTGATCAGCAACCTCGCACCTAGCACCCCACCTGCGAAAACACCGGAAAACCAGCCGGGAAGGCACCCCATGACCCCCATCCTCCTTGCTAGCGCCTGCCTACTCGTCGTCACTCTCGGTTACGCGAGTCTGTGTGCGTCATCGCCGTTCGGCAACTGCCGCAAGTGCCGCGGCTTCGGCTTCGCGATGAAGACCGACCGCAAGGGACGGCCCAAGCGCGGCAAGCACTGCCGCCGCTGCGACGGCCACGGCAAGCGCATACGCATCGGACGCCACCTCTTCAACCTCTGGCTCCGCATCTACCGCGACGGCACCAACACCCCCACCACCCAGCAGCCCACCCGGAAGGGATGACCCCATGGCCATCACCGTCTCCCTCGTCGCCCTGTTCGGACTCGTCCTGTTCTTCCTGCTCCGCTCCAAGACCCTCGGCTGGGGCTCCGCCTTCATCGCCATCATGTTCGGCTTCTTCCTCGCCTCCACCGGAGCCTCCGGCCCCATCAACCAACTCACCCACGCCGTCATCGACGCCATCGGCAAGCTGTAGGAGGCCCGGCCGTGAACGAACGCACCACCGCCCGCCACTGGCTGGCTGCCGCGGCCCCGAAAGCCGCACCGGCCATCGCCACCTCCACCGTGCTGATCCTGGCCCGCATCTGGAACGCCAACGGCGCCGAACACTCCGTCGGCAACGCGGTGTTGATGACCGTGCTCGCCGCCGCAGCCGCAACGGCCGGCGCGTTCGCCTCCGTCGGGTGCTCCGGGGACGGGGTGCTCGCAGGGACCGCGTTCGCCGCCTCCGGTGGGCTCGCCCTGGCCGGAGTCGCCGGATACGCCGACGGTCTCTCTCTGCCGCTGCTGCTGTGGGCCCTGGCAACTGCCGTCGCCTACGGCCTGGCGGCCCGCTACTGGCGCACCGACCGCCGCGAAACCCTCGCCCACAAACGACGCACCGCCGAGCGGCGCGAGGAGCACGCCCATGTTGAGCGGGTCGAGGCGATCCGCGGGCGGACGCAGATCGAGGTGGCTCGCGAAGCCAGCACCTACGCAGCCGCTCTGGCCGAAGCCATGACTGCCCGCGCCACGCTGCCGGGATACAACCCCGCCGTGCTCGAAAAGGCGGGGCTCCCCGAACTCCCCACCACATAGCAACGCCGCGGCGGCGGTACTCCCCACCAAGGTCGCCCGCCGCCGCGGTTCTCCCTGCCCGTACGAGACAGAACAGGAGGCTTCCATGATGGCATCCGAGCCCGCCCATGAGCCGTTCGGCAATGTGCTCCCCCTGCACAGCAGCCCCGAGAACCGCAGCGGACTCGTCCTGCCCCAGGACCTCGACGCCGAACAGGCCGTCGTCGGCGCCATGATGCTCTCCGCCGACGCCATCACCGACGTGGGCGCCGCCATGGACCCCGCGGACCACTACCGGCCCGCACACGAGACGATCCACCGCGCAATCCTCGACCTGCACGACAGCAGCCAGCCCGCCGACCCCATCACCCTCGCTCACCACCTCGGCAAGCGCGGAGAACTGGCCCGCATCGGCGGCGCCACCTACCTCCACACCCTCATCCAGGCCGTCCCCACCGCCGCCAACGCCGAGTACTACGCCGAGATCGTGCACGAAGCGGCCGAACGGCGCCGCCTGATCGAAGCCGGTACCCGCCTCGTGCAGGCTGCCTCCACACGGAGCACCGACGCTCAGACGCTACGTGCCGCGGTCCTTGAGGAGATCGCTCAACTCACCGTCGACACCGCCGAGGCCGAGACGGACACCGCACCGGCCGGGCCGCCCAACCCCCTCTATGACCCGCACCCCGGGCTTGTCCGCCCGCAGCGACCCGGCCCCACCCCGCACCCCGATGTGTTCTGCGGATGGGTCGGCGAGACCGTACGAGAACTGGACCCCACCACCGAGGCGGACCCCGTCGCCGTACTGGTCAACCTGCTCTCCGCCGCCGGCGCCGTCATCGGCCGCCGCCCCCACCTGATGGTGGGCAACGACCGTCACCCCTGCCTGATCTGGGCACTCACCATCGGCCCCACCGCCGCCGGCCGCAAAGGCTCGGCGACCTCCACCACCCGCCGCGTCCTGGCCGAGGCCATGCCGGACTTCTTCGGCCCCGAACACACCCCCCGCGGGCTCAACTCCGGCGAAGGGCTCATCGAGTACGTCAAAGACGACGACAGCGACGACCCCACCCCCGCCAGCCTCGACAAGCGGCTGTGGGTCCTGGAATCCGAGTACGCCGTCACCATGAGCCGCGGCCGGCGCGAAGGCTCCAGCCTGCCCGGCGTCCTGCGGCAAGCCTGGGACGGCGATTCGCTCGGCTCGATGGTCCGTGACTCGCTCAAGGCCACCGATCCGCACATCGCGATCCTGGGGCACATCACGCCCGAAGAGTTCCGCGCCAAGATGCAGGACTCCGAGATGGCCGGCGGCACCTACAACCGCTTCCTGCCGATCTTCTGCCACCGCAACCTGATCCTCCCCGGCTCCCGCGGCGCCAGCCCGGAACTGGTCGCCAACCTCGCATCCGGCTGGCGTACCGTCCTCGCCGACGCCGCGCGCGTCGAGAAGGTCAAGTTCAGCGACGACGCATGGGACCTGTACTGCCACAAGGTGTACCCGGCGCTCAGCGACGACTCGGCCGGCGGAGTCATCGCACAGTTCACCGCCCGCGCCGCCCCCTACGTCCAGCGCGTCGCCATGGTCTACGCCCTGTGCGACCACACCGACACCATCACCGAACAGCACATGCGGGCCGCCTGGCACCTGCTCAACTACGCCCGCGCCTCCGCCGTCCACCTGCTCGGCAACATCAGCGGAGACCCCAAGGTCAACAAACTCGCCGACGCCGTCCGCGCCGCGGGACCGGACGGGCTCGCCGCCGACCAGATCCGCCGGCTGTTCAAGAACACCACGCGCGCCGACCGCGACCGGCTCACCGCCGAACTGCTCGACCAACCCGGCTACGTCCGCACCCAACGCCCCGGCAAGGGCCGACCGACCACGGTCATCACCTACGTGGGCTGAGGGCGGTAAGGGCGATAAGGGTGATAAGCCCGCTGACCTGCGGAAACAGCGGGGCGATAAGGGGTGCGGTAAGTGGGGCGGTAAGTCCCCCACCTCATCGCCCACCGACTTATCGCCCCCCTTATCGCCCCCCTTATCGCCCCTAGAAAACCGCAGGTCAGACGGCTTATCGCCCTTACCGCCCTTATCGCCCCGCCCACAGCAACCGCCATGGCTGCCCCAAGGAGATCCAGCATGACCACCGCATCCCGTCGGCGCCGCTCCCCCATAGACGAGTGGCTGCCGCTGACCGACGCGCTTGAAGAAATCGGCATCAGCCGCGCCACCTGGTACCGCTGGCGTGACCGCGGCTACGGGCCGGAGGCGAAGCGCACGCAGACCGGCCGCATTCGAGTGCGCCGAAGTGTCCTGAACGCCTTCCTCGACGAAATGGAGGCCGCGTGACCGAGTGGAGCTACACCGTAAAAATCTGGGCCATCCGCAAGCGCGACTACCGGAAGCCCTACCAAGTCCGCTGGAAGGTGGGCATCCGCCCGCACTCGGAGTCGTTCCTCACGCTGGGCCTGGCGGAGAGCCGCCGAGCCCAGCTCATTACGGCGGCCCGCGAGGGCGAACCATTCGACGTAGACAGCGGCTTGCCAAAGTCCCTGGTCGCCAAGGAACGGGACATCTCGTGGTACGAGCACGCCCGCAACTACATCGAGATGAAGTGGGACCACTCCCCCGCCTCCACACGGCGAACGCTGGCCGAAGCCATGGCGACCGTGACCCCCACGCTGGTGAAGGACACCAAGGGCATGCCCGACGCCAGGGTCGTCCGCGCCGCCCTCTACAGCTGGGGATTCAACAAGAACCGCTGGAAGGAGAACGCCCCGGCCGACGTCGCCAAGGTGCTGGACTGGTTCAAGCGCAAGTCGCTGCCCACCTCCGCACTCGCTGACCGTCTCCTCGTACGGGCAACCCTGAACGCTCTCTCCAAGAAGCTGGACGGCAAGACAGCGGCGGCAGGGACGATCCGACGGAAGCGAGCGATCTTCCACAACGCTCTTGAGTACGCGGTGGAGGCCGAACTACTCACCGAGAACCCGCTCTCCCGTGTCCAGTGGAAAGCACCCGAACAGGTGGCAGAGGAGGTGGACCCGGCTTGCGTCCCGGCCCCCGGGCAAGCCGCCAAGCTCTTGGCTGCCGTACGCGATCAGAGCCCCCGTGGTCGCCGTCTGGTGGGGTTCTTCGGCTGCATGTACTACGCCGCAGCGCGCCCGGCGGAAGTCATCGGGCTACGAGTCCAGGACTGCGACCTACCGCGCCGCGGATGGGGCATGCTCCGGCTCAGAGAGACGCGCCCCCGCTCGGGCTCGGCCTGGACGGACAGCGGCGAAGCTCACGACAAGCGGGGGCTTAAGCACCGTCCGCGGAAGGCGCTCCGGCAGGTTCCGATACCGCCCGAACTGGTCGCCTTGCTGCGCTGGCACGTCACCGCGTACGGCACGGCTCCCGATGGCCGGCTGTTCCAGACGAATCGCGGTGGGCTGGTCCAGGACACCGGTTACGGCGAAGTCTGGGCGGAGGCTCGGTCACGGGCCCTGTCCCCCGCCGAACGCGCGTCCTCGCTGGCCAAGCGCCCGTATGACCTTCGTCACGCGGCGGTGTCCACGTGGCTCAGTTCCGGTGTGGAGCCACAGCTCGTGGCTCTGCGCGCCGGCCACAGCATCACTGTGCTGTTCCGCGTGTACGCCAAGTTCCTCAGCAACGGAGATGAGGCCGCGAACGCCAAGATCTCCACTCGTCTGGGGCAACACGGCTGACGGGCGGGGAATCCCGTCCACGGCCCGTCCACACACCCCGAGACAGGGCGTTCGAACGCGAGACAAGGCGAGACAGTCTTTGCCACATGGCAGGGCATGACAAAGGGCCCGTGACCTGCTGTTTCAGCAGGTCACGGGCCCTTTGCTTTCCTGTGGCGGCGCCAGGATTCGAACCTGGGAAGGCGAAGCCGGCAGATTTACAGTCTGCTCCCTTTGGCCGCTCGGGCACACCGCCAGGGTTTGCCGCCGGGAGTTTCGCTGTGGGGCGATGCTCCGTGGCAACGACGTAAACCATACCCGATGGCTGGGGGTGGTTCGCCACTCGATTGCGGAGCGCTGGATCTTGGCCGGGTGGCTAGGCTTGGCAGGCGGTCCGGGAAGGACCGCACCTCTGATGGATCTACGTACGAGGAGCCAACTCAACATGGCCGACTCCAGTTTCGACATCGTCTCGAAGGTCGAGCGGCAGGAGGTCGACAACGCCCTCAACCAGGCCGCCAAGGAGATCTCGCAGCGCTACGACTTCAAGGGCGTGGGCGCGTCGATCGAGTGGTCGGGCGAGAAGATCGACATGCGCGCCAACGCCGAGGAGCGCGTGAAGGCCGTACTGGACATCTTCCAGTCCAAGCTGGTCAAGCGCGGGATCTCGCTGAAGGCCCTGGACGCCGGCGAGCCGCAGGCGTCGGGCAAGGAGTACAAGATCGTCGCCTCGATCGAGGAGGGGATCTCGCAGGAGAACGCGAAGAAGGTCGCCAAGATCATCCGCGACGAGGGCCCGAAGGGCGTCAAGGCGCAGGTGCAGGGCGACGAGCTGCGGGTCAGCTCCAAGAGCCGCGACGACCTCCAGTCGGTGCAGCAGCTGCTGAAGGGCAAGGACCTGGACTTCGCGATTCAGTTTGTGAACTACCGCTGAGAACCCCGGATTCGGGGTACCTTGCGCGGTTGGGCGGATGGGGCGGTGCGACACGGGGGCGCACCGCCCCACCGGCATTTGAGGCCGCGACCGGGGCGCACCGATCCGCCTTGACCTCAACTTTGGTTGAGATTGCAGGGTGAGGACATGACCTCTTCGCCTTCCACTTCTTCGCCGTCCCCCACCTCTCCGGCTCCCGCCTCCCCTTCGTCTCCCTCCTCCCCATCCCCCTCTACGCCTTCTTCTTCCGGCGGCTTTCGTGCCGACGTCTTTCCGGAGATACGGCGGGCGGATGCCGGTGCCGTACTGATCGCGGAATGGGACGCGGGGAGCCCCGAGGGGCAGCGGGCCGTGCTGGACGGCGTCGCGCGGGCCTGGGAGGAGACGCCGCTGCCGGACGGGTTCCTCTCGCAGGTGCTGTTCGCCGGGACGGACGGGCGCAGCGTGCTCAACTACGGCCAGTGGACGAGTGGTTCGGCGCACCGGGAGTTCGTGCGCACCGAGGGCACCGGGCTCGCGGAGCGGATCGCGGCGGTGCTGGACCGCGTCGGGGACGTCGCTGATTACGGGCCCGGCCGGTTCCGGCTGCACGGCAGCCTGCTCCTGCCGGAAGGCGAGGCGCCGGCGCCGGGCTGCGTCGTACGGGTCGCGTTCCGGACGGCGGGGCACGAGCCCGCCCGGCGGCTCGTGGACGGGCTGCTGGAGATGTTCGGCGGGCGGCAGAGCGGGGACGGCGGGATCGCCTCGCACTTCCACATCAGCGAGGACGGTACCCGGGTCGTGAACTACAGCGAGTGGACCGACGCGCAGTCCCACGAGCGGGTGGTCGCCACCCAGTTGCAGGACGGCGGGGCGGTGAAGCGCTTCATCGCGGGCGTGGAGGGCGTCGAGCCGCTCGGATTCCGCCGGTACACGGCTCCTCGCGGGCTGGTACGCGCCTGAGGCGGCATCAGGCGGTGCGCGGCCGGTCCGCGGGGGCGACGTCGCGGCCGAGCGGCAGCAGGGTGATCGGCTCCGGGCGCCGTCACCACGACGGAGTAGCGCAGCGTGATCATGGCGTTACTGGTTCGTTAGCGCGGTGATCCCGGCTCAGGACCGGGACCAGGACAGGAAGGACGTTCCGTCGTGGGTAAGACAACGCGTGTGGTCGCGGGCGCCCTCGGGGCCGGTGCGCTGCTGCTGTCGGTGGCAGGCACGGCCAGCGCCGGGGGCCAGGGTGGCGAGTACTTCGATCAGCACATTCACTGCGCGCCGTCATTCAGCTTCAGCCTGCTGCCGTCCCTCACACCCGGTGAGGGTTGCCGCACGAACATCTTCATCGACAACCAGAAGAGGATCGCCAGCATCGTCCAGAACGCGGGGGGCAGCATTTCCGGCACCGTCGTGACGGACCCGATCGGCCGGTTCGGCCGGGGCGGCCTGGGCGGCCGGGGCGGCCGCTGACACCATCGCCGCACCCCGGAGCGCGTTGCTCCGGGGTGCGGCGTCGTGCAGGGCGTACCTGCGCGTTACGTTTCAGCGGGTGGCGTTTCAGCGCGTTGCGTTTCAGCGCGTTGCGTTTCAGCGGGTCGCGAAGGGCTGATCGGTGGGGCGATCTCGCGGCCGAGCGGCAGCAGGGAGATCGGGATCATCTTGAAATTGGCGATCCCGAACGGGATCCCAATGATCGTCACGCACAGCGCAATGCCGGTGACGATGCGCCCCAGGGCCAGCCACCAGCCCGCGAAAACGATCCAGATGACGTTGCCGATCACCGAACCGGCACCGGCGTCACGCCGCTCCACAGTGGTGCGGCCAAAGGGCCAGAGGGCGTAGCCGGCGATACGGAACGACGCGATACCGAACGGGATGCTCTTCCGAGGGTCAGCATCGCGCAACAACGCCACTCGGGTTCTGCCTCACGGTCCGACCAGCGACTTTCCTCGCCAGGGCGGGTGCTCCGAGCACCCGCCCTTTCCTGTTCGGCGCATCGCGAAGGGCTGGTCGATGGGAACGGTCTCGCGGCCGAACGGCAGCAGAGGATCACCTCCGGGCGCTGTCACCACGACGGAGTAGCGCAGCGTGATCAGGACGTTACTGCTTCGTTAGCGCGGTGATCCCGGCTCAGGACCGGGACCAGGACAGGAAGGACGTTCCGTCGTGGGTAAGACAATGCGTGTGGTCGCGGGCACCCTCGGGACCGGTGCGCTGCTGCTGTCGGCGGCAGGCACGGCCAACGCCGGGGGCCAGGGTGACGAGTACTTCGGTCAGCACATTCACTGCGCGCCGTCATCCAGCTTTTTGAGCCTGCTGCCGACCCTCACGCCCCGAAACGGTTGCCGCACGAACATCCTCATCGACAACCAGAAGAACATCGCCAGCATCGCCCAGAACGCCGGGGGCAGCATTTCCGGCACCGTCGTGGCGGGCCCGATCGGACGGGGCGGCCGGGGCGTCCTGGGCGGACGGGGTGGCCTGGGCGGCCTTGGCGTCCGCTGACACAACCGCCGCACCCCGGAGCGCGTTGCTCCGGGGTGCGGCGTCGTGCAGGGCGTATCTGCGCGTTACGTATGGCGCGTTGCGTTTCAGCGGGTCGCGAAGGGCTGGTCGGTGGGGACGATCTCGCGGCCGAGCGGCAGCAGGGAGATCGGGATCATCTTGAAGTTGGCGATCCCGAACGGGATCCCAATGATCGTCACGCACAGCGCAATGCCGGTGACGATGTGGCCCAGAGCCAGCCACCAGCCCGCGAAAACGATCCAGATGACGTTGCCGATCACCGAGCCGGCACCGGCGTCACGCCGCTCCACAGTGGTGCGGCCAAAGGGCCAGAGGGCGTAGCCGGCGATACGGAACGACGCGATACCGAACGGGATGGCTCCCCGAGGGTCGGGATCGCGCAACAAGGCCGATCCGGTTCTGCCTCACTGTCTGACCAGCGACTTTGTTAGCCAGGGCGGGTGCTCCGAGCCCCCGCCCTTTGTCGTTCAGCGAGTCGCGAAGGGCTGATCCGTGGGCACGATCTCGCGCCCGAGCGGCAGCAGGGAGATCGGGATCATCTTGAAATTGGCGATGCCGAACGGGATCCCAATGATCGTCACACACAGCGCGATACCGGTGGCGATATGGCCCAGGGCCAGCCACCAGCCCGCGAAGACGATCCAGATGATGTTGCCGATCACCGAGCCGGCGCCAGCGTCGCGGCGCTCCACGGTCGTCCGACCGAACGGCCACAGGGCGTAGCTAGCCATACGGAAAGACGCAATACCAAATGGAATCGTAATAATCAGGACACAGCAGATGATTCCGGCGAGGGCGTAGCCGAGCGCCATCCAGAATCCGCAGAGGATCAACCAGAGAACGTTGAGGATGAACTTCATGATCGGCAGCCTTTCACGGGCACATCGGCGAGCGCTTCTGGCCTGGTAGACGCGCCCACCGTCGCCAACCGTTGCGCCGACAGCGCCACAGTCGGCTTTCTTTAAGTCTGCCGCAGGCTGGCCGTGCTCAAGGTAGTGCGGGTCAGCCTGGGCTCGGGCCGTGAGCGCTGCCCTTACGCGGCGGGCGAGCCGGGATGGCGTCCCGCCGAGTGATGTAGCCGGTCAGGGGCGTAAACGGGTGGGTATCCACCCAGGGCCTGCACCCGCTGCCGACTACTGCTCCCCGAACAAGGGGCAGGCCACCGCGCAAGCTGTCCGACCCTGCGGCCCGTCAGGGCGGCAACAGCCGACTGCCCGCCAGAAGCAACTGATTCCGCCCCGAATCCGGCAAATGGCGTCTCTGGTTTGTCACGGTGGCTCGCTTTATCGAACCACCTGCCAACCTGCGACGTTTTAGGCCCTCTTGTCGGCCTCTGCTCTCGCGTTCTCAGCTTCCGCTGCTGCGTTGGCCCGCTCGTAGGCAGCTGCAGCACGTAGCCACACGGATCGCACCTCAGCGGCATCTGCATCGGCGGCGGTTAGGGTAACGGCAAGTTCTCCCAAAGCCTCACCGGCACGGAACGGATCCTTTGCTGCATCCAGCAGCGCGGCGGCGCGTTCACCAGCGGTAGCTGCCTCATGAAAACGCTGCTGTGCGCGGAGAACAGTGCCGAGGTTGTTCCAGGCAGTGGCTTCGCCGTGAGTGTCGCCTTGTTCATGGAACAGGGTGCGGGCGGTTTCGTGGGCGGTGATGGCCTCGTCGAAGCGCCGCACTCCACTGAGGGCTAGGCCCAGGTTGTTCCAGGCAGAGGNGTGTCGCCTTGTTCATGGAACAGGGTGCGGGCGGTTTCGTGGGCGGTGATGGCCTCGTCGAAGCGCCGCACTCCACTGAGGGCTAGGCCCAGGTTGTTCCAGGCAGAGGCTTCGCCGTGAGTGTCGCCTTGTTCATGGAACACGGTGCGGGCGGTTTCGTGGGCGGTGATGGCCTCGTCGAAGCGCCGCACTTCCCTGAGGGCTGCGCCAAGGTTGTTCCAGGCTCCAGCTTCGCCGCGGGTGTCGCCTTGTTCATGGAACAGGGTGCGGGCGG
>NZ_JBNHIN010000010.1:140943-244255 GCF_050054615.1 Streptomyces sp. YGL11-2 | reverse complement strand
TGGAGTTGACTGGTACTAATAGGCCGAGGGCTTGTCCTCAGTTGCTCGCGTCCACTGTGTAGGTTCTGAAGTAACGAACTCGCCTTGTTCCGGCTGGAGTTCAACTTCATAGTGTTTCGGTGGTTATTGCGTTAGGGAAACGCCCGGTTACATTTCGAACCCGGAAGCTAAGCCTTTCAGCGCCGATGGTACTGCAGGGGGGACCCTGTGGGAGAGTAGGACGCCGCCGAACAATCTTTCAAGGACCCTTGGTCCCAGCGTTCACGCTGGGACCAAGGGTCCTTTTGCTTTGCCGAAGCGCGCCGAAGTGGTCGGTGCGTGAGAATGAATGTAGTGCCGAAGACAGGAGTCACGTCGATGTCCACCAACTCTTCCGACGATCGTTCGGAGCGCCGGCCGAGGCGTGACGACGGTGACCGTGGTGGTTTCCGGCGTGATGACCGCGGCCCGCGGCGCGACAGCCGCGACAGCCGGGATAACCGGGACAGCCGGGACAACCGCGGTGGAGAGTCCGGCGGTTACCGCGGCGGGGACCGCGAGCGTGGTGGGTTCCGCCGGGATGACCGGGGTCCGCGTCGGGATGACGTGCGGGGCGGTGAGCGCGGTGGGTTCCGGCGGGACGACCGCGGTGACCGTGGCGAGCGGGGCGCGTTCCGTAGGGACGATCGTGGGCCGCGTCGCGATGATGAGCGCGGTGGGTTCCGTAGGGACGACCGGGCGCCGCGGCGTGATGACGAGCGTGGTGGATTCCAGCGCGACGAGCGGTCGTTCGGCGGTGAGCGGGGCGGTGAGCGGGGCGGTTTCCGGCGGGATGACCGTGGGCCGCGGCGTGATGATGAGCGTGGTGGGTTCCGTAGGGACGATCGTGGGCCGCGGCGTGATGATGAGCGTGGTGGGTTCCGTAGGGATGACCGTGGGCCGCGTCGCGATGATGACCGTGGTGGGTTCCGGCGGGACGACCGCGGTGACCGTGGCGAGCGGGGCGCGTTCCGTCGGGACGATCGTGGGCCGCGTCGCGATGATGAGCGCGGTGGGTTCCGTAGGGACGACCGGGCGCCGCGGCGTGATGACGTGCGGGGCGGTGAGCGTGGTGGTTTCCGGCGTGATGACCGTGGGCCGCGGCGTGATGATGAGCGTGGTGGGTTCCGTAGGGACGATCGTGGGCCGCGTCGGGACGATGAGCGTGGTGGTTTCCGGCGTGATGACCGTGGGCCGCGGCGTGATGATGAGCGTGGTGGGTTCCGTAGGGATGACCGTGGGCCGCGTCGGGACGATGAGCGTGGTGGGTTCCGTAGGGATGACCGTGCGCCGCGTCGGGACGACGAGCGCGGTGGGTTTCGGCGGGACGACCGTGGGCCGCGTCGGGATGATGACCGTGGTGGGTACCGGGGTGGGTTCCGGCGGGACGACGAGCGTTCCGGGCGTCGGCCTTATGGGGGCGGGCGCGGGCGGGACGGGCGCCGGGACGACCGTCGGGACGACCGTCGGGACGAGCGGCGGGACCGGGAGCCGATCAAGCGGCTGCCGATTCCGGACGACGTCACCGGTGAGGAGATCGACAAGGATGTGCGGCAGGAGCTGCTGAGCCTGCCGAAGACGCTGGCCGGGGATGTCGCCAGGAACCTGGTGATGGTCGCGAAGCTGCTGGACGAGGACCCGGAGAAGGCGTACGGGTACTCGCGGGTGGCGCTGCGGCTGGCGTCCCGGGTCGCCGCGGTGCGTGAGGCCGCCGGCTTCGCGGCGTACGCGGTCGGGAAGTACAGCGAGGCGCTGGCGGAGTTCCGGGCGGCGCGGCGGATGACCGGCAGCGTGGAGCTGTGGCCCGTCATGGCGGACTGCGAGCGCGGGCTCGGGCGGCCGGAGAAGGCGCTGGCGATGGCCGGTGAGCCGGAGGTGCAGAAGCTGGACCGGGCCGGGCAGGTGGAGATGCGGCTGGTCGCGGCCGGTGCGCGCCGGGACATGGGGCAGGCGGACGCCGCGGTGGTGACGCTGCAGAGCCCCGAGCTGGCGTCGAGCGCCGTGCACCCGTGGACGGCCCGGCTGCGGTACGCGTATGCGGACGCGCTGCTGGAGGTCGGGCGTGCGGACGAGGCGCGGGACTGGTTCGCCAGGGCGCTGGAGGCCGATCAGGCCGGCACGACGGATGCCTCGGACCGGCTCGCGGAGCTGGACGGGGTGCAGTTCACGGACGTGCTGGAGGAGTCCGAGGAGGAGGGGGAGCCCGGCTCTCCTGAGGAGCCCGGGAAGGGCTGATCGACGGCTAGATCCTGGTGAAGGATGAGGAGAAGGGCGGGACCCGTGAGGGTCCCGCCCTTCTGCGTTGGGGTGGGGGTGGTGTCAGGGGGCGTAGGGGGCGATGGGGTTGCGGAGGGTGCCGATGAGCTGGAGGGCGCCGGCGGGGTCCTGGAGGTCGACCATCTGCTGGTTGTCGCGCAGTTGGAGGCGGTTGAGGCAGGACAGGGCGAACTCGGGGGTGAAGATGTCGTACTGGGCGAACCTGTCGGCGAGGTGGGGGTGTGCCGAGCGGTAGTCGGTGATGCACTCGGCGACGGTGCGCCAGAAGGTGTCCTCGTCGAGGACGCCGTGGTCGGCGAGGGTGCCGGACAGGAAGCGGAAGAAGCAGTCGAAGACGTCGGTGAAGACGGAGAGGAGCTTCTTGTCCTCGGGGACGTCGGCGCGGATGCGGGCGACGGCGGGCGGCAGGACCGCGTCGGCGGACATCACGGCGATCTCCTCGGCGATGTCCTTGAAGATCACGCGGGCCACCGCGCCGTCCTCGATGACGAGGATGGCGTTCTCGCCGTGCGGCATGAAGACCAGGTCGTAGGCGTAGAAGGCGTGCAGGACGGGGGTGAGGTAGCCGTCGAGGTAGCGGCGGAGCCAGGTGGCGGGGGCGAGGCCGGACTCCTCGATGAGGGCGGCGGCGAAGGAGTCGCCGTCGCGGTCCAGGTGGAGGAGCGACGCCATGGTGGCCAGCCGCTGGTGCGGTTCGAGGGTGGCGACGGGGCTTTCGCGCCAGAGGGCGGCGAGCATCTTGCGGTAGGCGGAGCCCTTGTCGGTGGCGGCCTCGTACTGGCGGTGGTGGTAGCCGATGGCGGCGCGCTCGCGGATGATCGAGAAGCGGGCGGCCTTGAAGGTGTCGTCGGCGTCGATCAGGCGGGCCAGCCAGTCGTTGATGGCGGGGGTGGCCTCCATGTAGGAGGCGGACAGGCCGCGCATGAAGCCCATGTTGAGGACCGAGAGGGCGGTCTTGACGTAGTGCTTTTCGGGGCTGGTGGTGTTGAAGAAGGTGCGGATGGACTGCTGGGCCAGGTACTGGTCGTCGCCGGGGCCCAGGCAGACCAGGCGCCGGGTGGCGACCTCGGCGGCGAAGGTGACGGAGAGTTTGTTCCACCACTGCCAGGGGTGGGTGGGGAAGAGGTAGTAGTCGTCGGGGTCGAGGCCGAGGCCGGTGAGGGTGGCCGCGAAGCGGTTGCGGGTGGGCTCGGGCAGTTCGTCGCGGAGCAGGGTCTCGTAGTCGAGGCCGGCGCCGGCGGTGAAGGTGGTGTGGTCGCGGTGGGCGGCGAGCCAGATGAGCTGGAGGGGAGCGGCGGCCTCGGGGGCGTAGGAGTGGTACTCGTGGATGCCGAAGCCGAGGCGGCCGTTGTTGGCGACGAAGCAGGGGTGGCCCTCGGTCATCCCGGTCTCGACGGCCTGGAAGCCGGACGCGGCGAGTTCGGCGGCGGTGGGGGCGTCGCCGGCGAGCTTGTAGGCGGTGCCGGAGAGGGTGGAGCTGATCTCTTCCAGGTAGACCGGGAGGACGGTGGGGGACAGCCCCAGGGAGCCGTGCAGTTCGGTGATGAAGTCCAGGGCGTCCAGGGGGAGTTCGGCGTCCGTGCCGGTGCGGTGGCGGGTGATGCTGCCGGGGTCGATCTGCCAGTGGTCGAGGGCCTGTCTGCGGGCCGTGAAGCGGTATTCGGTGTGGCCGTCGTCGCTGGGTACGGCGTAGTGGCCGTCCTGTGGCAGGTGCTGGGGGGTGAGCAGCCGTTCGTGGGTGAACTCGGCGAGGGCCTTGCGGATCAGGGCGCGGTTGGCGCGGGCCCAGAGGGCGGGGGTGAGGTGGGCGACGGCGTCCTGGGCGGGGGGCTGCGGGGTGCCGTGGGTGGTGGCGGTGGTCTGCGGGGTGGTGGGCATTAGCAGGCTCCTCGGGTGGCCAGGAACTGGTCGCGGGTGCAGACGCTGAGGTAGGCGTCTTTGGAGGGGAGGGAGAGGGTGCGGACGACCTCGAAGCCGACGGCCTTGTTGAGGGCGTGTACGGCGGTGTTGCGGGTGTCGGGTTCGACGACGACGCGCCGGGTGTCCGGGGCGGCGAAGAGCATCTCCATGACGGTGGTGAGGACCGCGAGGGTGAAGCCGTGGACGGGGGTGTCGGTGGGGGCGGTCAGGAAGTGCATCCCGACGTCGCCGGGTTGGGCGGCGTGGATGCCGACCAGTTCCCGGTGGGCGGGGTCGTAGCGCTCCATGAGGAAGGCGGGGGTGCCGTTGTGCAGGCCGAGGAAGGCGTCGTGGTGGGGGTCGGCGGCTATCCGCCGGAACTCCTTCTCGACGGCGGCCGGATCGCAGTCCTGCATCAGCCAGAAGACGGCCTTGGGGTCGGTGACCCAGCGGTGCAGCAGCGGGGTGTCGGCGGCCGGGTCGACGGGGCGGACGGAGAACTCCCCGAGCGCGGGGTCGGTGCGGGTGAAGGCGGGCTCGCTGCGCTCGTTCATGCGGGGATCTCCGTGGGGTGGTGCGGGGTCGCGGGGGCGGCGAACTCCTGGAAGGCGATGGCCTTTTCGACCGGGTAGTACTCGCGGCCGAGCAGTTCGCGGATGATGCAGGAGTTGCGGTAGGCGGCCATGCCGAGGTCGGGGGTGACGAAGCCGTGGGTGTGCAGTTCGGCGTTCTGCACGTAGATGCCGTGGCCGGTGGTGTCGATGCTGTAGTTGCGGGCGACGTCGTAGCGGCCCTGGGCGTCCCAGGAGATGCGGTCGCGGACGGGGGTGAGGAAGTCCGGTACGCGGTAGCGGTAGCCGGTGGCGAGGATCAGACCCTCGGTGTCGAGGGTGAAGTCCTGGCCCTGCTCCTCCTGGCGCAGGCCGAGGGTGTAGGTGCCGGTGGCGGCGTCGTAACGCGCGGTGTCCAGCGCGGTGTTGGTGAGCAGGCGGGTGGGGACCGGGCCGGCCAGGTTCTTCTGGTAGAGGAGGTCGAAGATGTCGTTGACGAGGGCGGAGTCGATGCCCTTGTAGAGGTGCTTCTGGGTGGCGTTGAGGTGGTCGCGGGTGGCCGGGGGGAGGGCGTGGAAGTAGTCCACGTACTCCGGTGAGGTCATCTCCAGGGTGAGCTTGGTGTATTCGAGGGGGAAGAAGCGGGGGGAGCGGGTGGCCCAGGTCAGGTGGTAGCCGTGGCTGTCGATGTCCTGGAGGAGGTCGTGGTAGATCTCGGCGGCGCTCTGGCCGCTGCCGATGAGGGTGATGCTCTTCTTGGCCTGGAGGGCGGGCTTGGCGTCCAGGTAGTCGGTGTTGTGCAGCAGGTCGCCGCCCAGGTCGCGGCAGGCGTCGGGGAGGTGCGGCGGGGTGCCGGTGCCCAGGACGAGCTTGCGGGCGCGGAAGGTGCGGCGTTCACCCTGGTGGTCGGCGTGGACGACGTAGAGCTCGGCGGTCTCGTCGTACTCGACGGTGGTGACCTCGTGGGCGAAGCGGATGGTGTCGAGCTTGCCGGCGGCCCAGCGGCAGTAGTCGTTGAACTCGGCGCGCAGCGGATAGAAGTTCTCGCGGATGTAGAAGGAGTACATCCGGCCCGATTCCTTCAGGTAGTTGAGGAAGGAGAAGGGCGAGGTGGGGTCGGCGAGGGTGACCAGGTCGGCCATGAAGGGCACCTGGAGGTGGCTGCTGTCGAGCATCATGCCGGGGTGCCAGTCGAAGGCCGGCTTGTCGTCCAGGAACAGGCCGTCGAGTCCGTCGATCGGGTCGGTCAGGCAGGCGAGGCCGAGGTTGAAGGGGCCGAGGCCGATGCCGACGAAATCGTAAGGGGCATCGTGAGGGGCGGTCACGAGGGTCTCCGTGAGGGGTGGTCGGTCGGGAGGGGGCAGGGTCAGCGGGCGCTGAGGGCCGGTTGGGGCCGGGCGGCGAGGTAGCGGCCGGCGTGCTCGGCGATCAGGTCGAGGACGGTGGCGATGTCGTCGAGCGTGGTCTCGGGGTTGAGCAGGGTGAACTTGAGGTGGTGCCGGCCGTCGACCTTGGTGCCGGCGACGATCGCGTCGCCGGAGGCGAAGAGGGCATCCCGGGCGTGCAGATTGACCCGGTCGCTCAGTTCGGGGTCCTGGTCGTCGGCGGGGACGTAGCGGAAGACGAGCGTGCTCAGCTGCGGTTCGACGACGACGTCGAAGCGCGGGTCGTCGTGCAGCAGCTTCCAGGCGTCCGCGGCCCGGTCGATGACCTCGTCGAAGAGTTCGCCGACGGCGTCGGCGCCCATGATGCGCAGGGTGAGCCAGAGCTTGAGGGCGTCGAACCGGCGGGTGGTCTGGAGCGACTTGTCGACCTGGTTGGGGATGCGCCGCTCGGCCATCCGGCGCGGGTTGAGGTAGTCCGCGTGGTAGGTGACGTGCCGGAGGGTGGCGCGGTCGCGGACCAGGACGGCGCTGGAACTGACCGGCTGGAAGAAGGACTTGTGGTAGTCGACGGTGACCGAGTCGGCGCGTTCGATGCCGGTGAGCAGCTCGCGGCGGCGGGAGACCAGCAGTCCGCAGCCGTAGGCGGCGTCGACGTGCATCCAGGCGCCGTGGCGGGCGGCCAGTTCGGCGATCTCGGGGAGCGGGTCGATGGAGCCGAAGTCGGTGGTGCCGGCGGTGGCGACGACCGCCATGGGTATCAGGCCGTCGCGGCGGCAGCGCTCCAGTTCGGCGGCGAGGGCGGTGGTGTGCATCCGCCGGTGCTCGTCGGTCGGTACGGCGATGACGGCTTCCGCGCCGAGGCCCAGCAGGGTGGCGGATTTGCTGATGCTGAAGTGGCCGGCGGCCGAGGCGAGGATGCGCAGCCGGGGGAGGAGGTCGGTGAGCCGGGTGCCGTCCGGGGTGGTGGCGCGGGCCAGTTCGCGGCGGCAGGTCTCGTCCCGGGCCAGCAGCATCGCTTGGAGGTTGGACTGGCTGCCGCCACTGGTGAAGATGCCGTCGGCGGCTTCGCCGAAGCCGATGCGGCGGGCCGTCCAGTCGATCAGCCGGCGTTCGATGAGGGTGCCGCCGGCGCTCTGGTCCCAGGTGTCCAGGGAGGAGTTGACAGCGGAGAGCACCGCCTCGCCGACGAGGGCGGGGATCACCACGGGGCAGTTGAGGTGCGCGAGGTAGCGCGGGTGGTGGAAGTAGACGGCGTCGCGGAGGTAGACCTCTTCGAGTTCGTCGAGGGCGGCGGCCGGGTCGTGCAGGGGTGTGTCGAGGTCGACGGCGTCGACCGCGGGGGTGAGGCCGTCGACGGAGATGCCGGTGAACGGGCGGTCGGTGGCGGCGATCCGGCCGCTGATCCGTGCGACGCCGTCGGTGACCGCGGTGCGGTAGTGGTCGGCGGTGCCGTTGTTGAGCAGATACGTCCGGCTGTCGGCCGGGTCCTCGGCGGGGTGCGCGAGGAGGCTCATGAAGTGCCCTCCCTGGTGCGGAGTTGGCCACGTCCCGTGCAGGGCGGAGGTGTGCACGGGGGCAGGGAGACCCACCCGACGACGTAGTGAGGTAAGCCTAACCTAACTAGATCGTCGGGTGGGTATGGGGTGTCCTGGGCGGTGTGACCAGGGTCGTTCGGTTCGTGTCAGTCCGTATCGTCGTTCAGCGTGCGCAGCACCAGGCCGGTGGCCGGCTTGGGGCCGAAGGACGTCGACTTCCGTGGCATCGTCACGCCGCACTGGGCGAGTTGACGGACCGTCTCCTCGGACGTGGCGCGCATCAGGACGGCCGTGCCGCCGTGCCGGGCGGCCTGCTCGACGGCGTCCGCGGTGCGGTGCAGATAGCTGATGTCCGAGGGGTGGTCGGGAATCCGCCAGATCTCGTCGAGCAGGACGGAGTGCAGCACGGTCGCATCCAGCCGCCGCCACGCCTCGGGCCGGTCGGTGCGGATCGCCCGGTCGAGCAGCCCGGGGTCGGGCCGGTCGAGGAGATGGAAGTCGTCCGGGCCGGCCGAGAGGACGAAGGCGCTGCCGGCCGTCTCCTCCAGCGCCTTCAGGGCAGCGGGCAGTTCGCCGGGCAGCCGGCGGACCCGGAACGCGCCGGTCACCTCCGCGAGCGCCTTGGCGAGCGGCAGATGCGGCAGCACGCGGTGGATCGCGCGGACCTGGAGCGGATGGCGGGCGGTGTCGACGAGCAGCACCAGACCTGACGCCCAGGGGGACGCGGCGGTGGCGCCGGGCTGCTGCTCGTGGAGCCGCTGGTAGGTCGCCCAGCGGTGGTGGCCGTCGGCGATCAGCGCCTCCTGGTGGGACAGGTCCTCGTCGATGGCGGACAGGTCGGCGGGGTCGGTGACCGCCCAGAGGCGGTGGGCGAAGCCGTCCTCGGTGGTGGTGGCGAGCAGCGGGGCGCCCCGGACCGTGCGCTCGATGACCGCGGTGGCGCCGGTCGCGGTGCCGCGGCCGCGGTACGAGAGCAGCAGCGGCTCGAAGTTGGCGGCCGCGGCGCGCATCAGCGCGGCCCGGTCCTCGACCACTTCGGGGATCACGTCCTCGTGCGGCAGCACCGGGCCGTCCAGGCGCAGCGCGCCGATCAGCCCGCGCTGGAGGACGTCGCCGCAGCGCTGCTCGTAGACGTAGAGGGCGGGCTCGGGGTCGCGGGTCAGGACGCCCTCGGTGCGCCAGCGGCGGAGGGTGTCGGCGGCCTGGCGGTGGCGGGTGGTGGGGTCCGCGGCCTGCGGGAGGATCAGCCGGACGATGTTGTACGGATCGGAGGTTTCCAGCTCACGGACGCCGTCCGGCCGGACCACGACGTCGTAGGGCGGGGAGGTGACAGCGGTGAGGCTGCTGACCCGGTCCGGGGCATAGCGCAGTCCGCGGAACGGGAGGAGGCGGAGGCCGTCGGTACTGGTCATTGAAGAATGCTATGCCGCTCGGCGGGTGCGGGATGATCGGGGGAGCGGCCCCGAGTGGCCGGAAGATATCGGTAGCCGCGCGGCGGCGGACGGCGGGCTCCCAGGAGCCGGGCCGGTCCTTCACACGGCGCGCCGGAGTCCTTCGTACGGCACGGAGGAGCAAGGAGCAGCAGGGCATGGAGGAGCAGACTCGCAGGAGGGCGGGCGGGGACGAGCGCCGCTGGGCGGGCGGGGGTGAGCGGTGCCGGCCCGAGGGGAGCCGGCGCGCGCTGAGCGAGGCGTATGACACGGCGCTGCTGGACCTGGACGGGGTGGTCTACGCCGGCGGGCAGGCCGTCGCGCATGCCGTGGAGTCGCTGACCGCGGCGCGGGAGAGCGGGATGCACCTGGCGTATGTGACGAACAACGCGGCTCGGACGCCGCAGGCGGTCGCCGACCAGCTGACCGGATTCGGCCTGCCGACGGACGCGGACGACGTGATCACCTCGGCGCAGGCGGTGGCCCGGCTGATCGCCGAGCAGGTGCCGTCCGGCGCCAAGGTGCTGGCCATCGGGGGCGAGGGGCTGCGGGTGGCGCTGCGCGAGCGCGGGCTGGAGCCGGTGGCGTCCGCGGACGACGATCCGGCGGCGGTGGTCCAGGGCTACGACCCCGGGCTGGACTGGGGGCAGCTGGCGGAGGCCGCCTACGCGGTGCAGCGCGGGGTGCCGTGGTTCGCGTCCAACACCGATCTGACGATTCCCAAGGAGCGCGGTATCGCGCCGGGCAACGGCGCGCTGGTCGAGGTGGTGCGGATCGCCGCGGGCGGTGCGCCGCAGGTGGCGGGCAAGCCGCAGCCGCCGATGCACCGGGAGACGGTGCTGCGGACCGGAGCCGAGCGGCCGTTGGTGATCGGGGACCGGCTCGACACCGACATCGAGGGCGCCTGGAACGGCGGGGTCGACTCGCTGCTGGTGCTGACCGGGGTGACGACCCCGGCGGAGCTGCTGGCGGCGCCGCCGCGGCACCGGCCGACGTATGTGGACGCGGATCTGCGCGGTGTGCTGGTGCCGCAGCCGGAGGTGGCGGCGGACGGCGACGGCTTCCGGTGCGGGGGCTGGCGGGCCGGTGCGTCCGGCGCCGGGGCCGGGGACACCCTGGTCCTGGACGGTGCGGGGGATCCGCTGGACGGGCTGCGGGCGCTGTGCGCGGCGGCGTGGACGGCGGCCGGCGAGGGCAGCTGCGTGGCGGACGCCGGGAAGGCGCTGGGGCAGATCGGGATGTGACGGGGGGTTGTCGGGCGCCGGGCCCCACCGGATGCGGCGGGGCCCGGACCGCTCAGGCCGCTTGCCCGGTGCGCTTCGCCGCCGCGGCGGTCAGCTCCGCGATCAGGTCCTCCTCGGTGGCGCCGCGCCGCCAGTAGCCGGTGAACTTGACGGCGCGGCGGTCGAATCCGCGCTCCCCGACGAGGTGCCGGCGCACCGCCTTGACGGTGCCGGCCTCGCCGGCGATCCAGGCGTAGGGCGTGCCCGCGGGCAGTTCGGCGGTGCGCAGCGCGTCCCGTACGGGCTCGGTGTGCGCGGCCGTGGCCGGGTCCCGGACGAGCCAGGTGATGTCGGCGTCGGCGAAGGTCGGCAGCTGCTGCCGGTCGTCCTCGTGCCCGATCTCGATCCAGACCCTGGCCCGGGTGCCGGGGGAGAGCCAGGACAGGATCCCGGCGATGGCGGGCAGCGCCGTCTCGTCGCCGGTGAGCAGGATCCAGTCGGTGCCGGGCGGCGGCCGGAAGTCGACCCCGCCGTTGTCCTCGACGGCCGGGGCGAGGACGGTCAGCCGGTCGCCGGGCTGGGCGCGGGCGGCCCACCGGCTGGCCGGGCCGCCGGCCACCGCCGCGGCCGGGCCGTCGGCGCCGTGCAGTGCGAAGTCCACGTCGAACTCGCCGGTGGCGGGGCGCTGTTCGCGGATGGTGTACGAGCGCATCACGGGCCGTTCGGCCGGGTCCTGGGCCCGCCAGGCGGTGTACCAGCCGTCGCCCGTGTCGTCGAAGACCGGCTCCGCCTGGTGGGGCTGCGGGAGGAACAGCTTGAAGCGCTGGTCCCGGCCGCCGGAGATCAGCTCGTCGAGCCTTTCGCCGCCGAAGGTGATCCGGACCATGGACGTACTCAGCCGCCGGGCGCGGACGACATGGACGTCGAAGAAGCGGTACGGCGCGGTGGCGGGGGCGGCGGTCGTGGTCATACGGGAACCTCCCGGGACGGTACGGGGCGTGGTGTGCGTACGGGGGCCGGTGGAGCGGGTGCGCGGGTGTGACGGTGCGTCAGTTGACCTTCCTGGCACCCTCGATGGCCTTGGTGAGCGATTCGAGGAGCGGTGCGGCGCCCGCGTAGGAGAAGCGCGGCTCGCTGGACCAGGGGGTGATCTGGCCGGCCTTGACGGCGGGGAGCTTGTTCCAGGCGGGCTTGGCGGCCAGGTCCTTGGGCTGGAGGGTGGCGGTGCGGTTGTCCAGCAGGAGCACGTCGGCCTGGTACTTGTCGGCGTTCTCCCAGCTGAGGCTCTCGAAGTAGCCGGCCTTGTCCAGGTGGTCGGGGGCGATGAGGTCGACGCCGAGGGACCTGAAGTACATGAGGTCGGCGTTGATGCCCGGGTTGGAGGCGTAGAAGAGGTCGGCGCTGCCGGAGCAGGCGAGCACCTTGACCGGGTGGGCCCTGGCGGCCTTGCGCAGCGCCTCGGCGGCCTTCTCGAAGCGGGCCTTGGCGTCGGCGACCTTCTTGGCCTTCAGGTCCGCGCCGAGTGCCGTGGCGAGCTGCGCGTAGCGCGCGACGATCCGGTCGAGCGGGACCCGGGAGGAGGTGACGGCCACGCTCGGGGCGAGCTTGGCGATCTTGTCCTTGCTGTCGTCCGGGACGAACCAGAGGGCGCCCGGCTCGTACATGTTGGTGACGAGCAGATCGGGGCTCAGGCCGGCGTACTTCTCGACGTTGAACTGGTTGTAGGCGTTGCCGAGGATGGCGACCTTGTCGACGTCGAGGTCGCCGGCCTGCGGATCGGGCTTGCCGTCCGGGAGCTTGGTGGGGCCGAAGACGCCCACGATCCGGTCGGCGGCGCCGAAGTCGTGCAGCGCGGCGGCGGTGCCGGTGAAGGCGACGATGCGCTGCGGGGTGTGGGGGAGGGAGACCTTCTGCTTCCGGTCGTCGGTGAAGGACCACGGGCCGCCCTCGACACCGCCGTTGCCGCCCCCCGAACCCCTGCCCCCTCCGCAGGCGGCGAGCAGCGCGCCGATGCCGACGGCGCCGCCCGCAGCCAGGATGCCGCGGCGGGACGGGGATACGCTTCGGGGGGTTCTCATGGCGTGGGTACTTCTCTCTCGAAGGGGGCAACCGGATCGGCAGGGCGTACGGCGGTACCGGAAGGGCCGGTTGATCACGTGCTTGTGAGGGTAGGCTAACCTAACTAGCGTGTTGGTTGACAGTCCCCCCGCAGCAACAGCGGCACCGGCCCCCGTGGCTCCTCGCCGACGCCCCGTCATACGGTCGGCCGGGCTGCTCGCCTCCGTGGCCGGGCTCGCCGTGATCACCGTCCTCGGCATCGCCGTCGGCGCCAAACAGATACCCCTCGACCAGGTGTGGCACGGGGTGTTCCACTACTCCGGCTCCGACACCGACGTCATCGTCCGCGACGTGCGGGTACCCCGCACCCTCCTCGGCCTGCTCGCCGGCGCCGCCCTCGGCCTCGCCGGCACGGTCATGCAGGCGCTGACCCGCAACCCCCTCGCCGACCCCGGGGTCCTCGGCATCAACGCCGGCGCCTCGGCCGCCGTCGTCTCCGGCATCAGCTTCCTCGGCGTCACCTCGCTGACCGGCTATGTGTGGTTCGCGTTCGCCGGCGCCGCGGTGGTCTCGGTGGCGGTCTACGTCCTCGGCGGCACCCGCAACGCCACCCCCGTGCGGCTCGCCCTCGCCGGCACCGCGCTCACCGCCGTCCTCACCGGCTACCTCAACGCCGTCAACCTGCTGGACAATGCGGCGCTGGACAAGATGCGCTTCTGGACGGTCGGTTCACTGGCCGCCGCGACCATGCCCACGGTCACCGAGATCGCGCCGTTCCTCGCGGCCGGCGCGCTCCTGACGCTGCTGCTCGCCCGGCCGCTGAACGCCATCGCGCTCGGCGACGACCAGGCGCGGGCACTGGGCGCGCGGCTGACCCGCACCCGGGTGCTGGCGATGCTCGCGGTCACCCTGCTGTGCGGCGGGGCGACCGCCGCCTGCGGCCCGATCGTCTACGTCGGGCTGATGGTGCCGCATGCCGTACGGGCCGTCACCGGACCGGACATGCGCTGGATCCTGCCGTACTCGGCGGTGCTCTCGCCGGTGCTGCTGCTGGGCGCGGACGTGCTCGGCCGGGTCGTGGCCCGGCCCGGCGAACTCCAGGTCGGCATCGTCACGGCCGTCATCGGCGGCCCGGTCTTCATCTGTCTCGTACGGCGTCGGAGGATGGCCCAGCTGTGAGTGAGCGTAGCGAGCGAACCAAGGTGACGGCCGGGGCGCGGCCCACCCGGCGCATCCGGGCGGTCCGCACCGGGAGCGGGCTCTCGGTCCGGCTCGACGTGCGCGCCGTCCTCGCCGGACTGCTGCTGCTGGCCGTCGCGGTGGCCGCCGCGGTCGCGCTGGTCGGCTCCGGCGACTACCCGATGACGCCTTCCGAGGTGCTGAGCACCCTCACCGGCGGCGGCACCCCCGGCCAGCAGTTCATCGTGCAGGAACTCCGGTTGCCCCGGGTGCTGGTGGGGCTGCTGGTCGGCGCCGCCTTCGGCGTCGCCGGGGCGGTCTTCCAGACCGTCTCCCGCAACCCGCTCGGCAGCCCGGACATGCTCGGCTTCGCCCAGGGCTCCTCGGTCGGCGCGCTGGTCGCCATCGTCTACTTCGACAGCGGCCCCTACGGCGTCGCCGCCGGCTCCGTCGTCGGCGGTGTGGCCACCGGCCTCGCCATCTTCCTGCTCGCCTGGAAGCGCGGCATCCACGGCTACCGCTTCGTCCTCGTCGGCATCGGCGCCGCCGCGATGCTCTACGCCATCGTGCTCTACCTGCTGACCAAGGCGACCATCCACGAGGCGACCCGGGCCACCACCTGGATGACCGGATCGCTCAACGGCCGGGACTGGGACCAGGTCTGGCCGCTGGCCGCGGTCTGCGCCGTCCTCGTCCCCCTGGTGCTCCGCTTCGGACGTCCGCTGCGGATGCTGGAGATGGGCGACGACGCGGCGTCCGCGCTGGGCGTACGGGTCGAGCGGGTCCGGATCGCCGCGCTGCTGGCGGCTGTGGTGCTGGTCGCGGCCGGCACCGCGGCAGCCGGACCGATCTCCTTCGTGGCGCTCACCGCGCCCCAACTCGCCCGGCGGCTCACCCGGTCACCCGGCCCCAACCTGCTGCCGGCCGCCCTGATGGGCGCCGCCCTGCTGGTCGCAGCGGACGTCGCCTCGCAGGGGCTCTTCGGTGCCGACCAGCTGCCGGTGGGCGTGCTGACCGGAATCCTCGGCGGCGGCTACCTCGTGTGGCTGCTGTTCACCGAGCGGAAGGCCGGACGGGTGTGAACCGGCCCGCGGCGGGGCGCACCGGCCGCCGCGCCCGGCAGCCGTGACCGCGACCACCGACACCAGCAGCGACACCCCACCACTCCCAGGAGCCCCGAAGTGAGCCGTCTCACGGCCGAGAACGTCACCCTCGCCTACGACCAGCGGGTGATCGCCGAGAACCTCTCGGTCGCCATCCCCGACCACTCCTTCACCGTCATCGTCGGCCCGAACGCCTGCGGCAAGTCCACCCTGCTGCGCGCGCTCTCCCGGATGCTCAAGCCGGCCGCCGGCTCGGTGCTGCTCGACGGCGCCGCGATCTCCTCGCTCCCGGCCAAGAAGGTCGCCAGGACGCTTGGGCTGCTGCCGCAGTCCTCGATCGCCCCCGACGGGATCACCGTCGCCGACCTCGTGGCCCGCGGGCGCTACCCGCACCAGGGCCTGCTCCGCCAGTGGTCGGCCGAGGACGAGCGGATCGTCCGGGAGTCGATGGCGGCGACCGGCGTCGGCGAACTCGCCGACCGCTACGTCGACGAACTCTCCGGCGGCCAGCGGCAGCGCGTCTGGATCGCCATGGCACTGGCCCAGCAGACCCCGCTGTTCCTCCTCGACGAGCCGACGACGTACCTGGACATCCAGCACCAGATCGAGGTCCTGGACCTCTGCTCCGAACTGCACGAGGAGCAGGGGCGCACCCTCGTCGCGGTGCTGCACGACCTCAACCACGCGGCCCGCTACGCCACCCACCTCATCGCCATGAAGAACGGCGAGGTGATCGCCGAGGGCGCGCCGACCGACATCGTCACCGCCGACCTGGTCGAGCGGGTCTTCGGCCTCGGCTGCCAGATCATCGACGACCCGGAGACCGGCACCCCGCTGGTCGTCCCGGCCGCCCGCCGGCCGCGCCGGGCCACCGCCCCGGCGACCGTTACAGCAGCGTCCTGAGCCGCAGCAGATCGCGCAGCCCGGCCTCCAGCTTGACCCGGCCGGTGCCCCACGCCACGGCGAAGTTGAGCCGGCCGTCCACCAGCGCGACGAGATCGTCCCCGGCCATCGTGAGCCGGATCTCGGCCTTGTGCGGCGGCGGGCCCTGGACGCTGGTGACGTCCCGGATCGTGCCGTCGGCCAGCCGCCCGAGGAAGGTCGTGTCGAGATCCGTGATGCGGCAGCTGAGCGAACGGTCGAGCGCGGCGGCGCTGCGCACGTCGCCCTGCGCCGAGGACAGGTTCTGGGCCAGCCGGTCGAGCGCGGCGCGGCACTGGTCGTGGGTTGCCATCGCGCCCGACGATACGCCAGGCCGGGGGCGGTCGAGGTAGCGTCGGAGGCATGGAAGAGCCGACGTCCGGCCCGGAGCCGGAGGCACCGGGGACCCTGTCCGTGCCCGAGTCAGCAGAGGGGGCCGGCGAGCCGTCCGGCCCCGCAGGGCAGCAGCCGCTCGGGGTGCCGGTGACACCCACCGGCCTGCCCGCGGTCGACGCCGCGCTGCGGCGCCTCGCCGATGCCGACCACCTCCCGACCGGCGGCCACCTGGACATGTACGAGGATGTGCACCGTGGGCTGCGCGATGTGCTGGCCTCCCTGGACCAGCCGCCCGGGCCGCCCGCGCCTTCCCCGACCACGCACGACAACAGGAGCTGAACCACAGGTGGCAGGAGTGGCACGACGCCGACTCGACGCGGAGCTGGTGCGCCGCAAGCTGGCCCGCTCCCGGGAACACGCGAGCCAGCTGATCGCCGCGGGCCGGGTGACCGTCGCCGGGGCGAGGGCGACCAAACCGGCCACCCAGGTGGAGACCAGCGCGGCCCTGGTCGTCCGCGCCGACGAGGACGACCCCGACTACGTCTCGCGCGGCGGCCACAAGCTCGCCGGCGCGTTCGCCGCCTTCGTCCCGCGCGGACTGCGGATCGAGGGCCGGCGGGCCCTGGACGCCGGCGCCTCGACCGGCGGCTTCACCGACGTCCTGCTGCGGGCCGGCGCCGGCCATGTCGTGGCCGTCGACGTCGGCTACGGGCAGCTCGCCTGGTCGCTCCAGAGCGACGACCGGGTCACCGTGAAGGACCGTACCAACGTACGCGAGTTGACGCTGGAGCAGATCGACGCGCAGCCCGTCGACCTCGTCGTCGGCGACCTCTCGTTCATCCCGCTGGGCCTCGTACTGCCCGCGCTGGTCGGCTGCGCCGCGCCGGACGCGGACCTGGTGCTGATGGTCAAGCCGCAGTTCGAGGTCGGCAAGGAGCGGCTGGGCAGCGGCGGAGTGGTGCGCAGCGCCCGGCTGCGGGCCGAGGCGGTGTGCGCGGTCGCGGGCCGGGCGGCCGAACTGGGGCTGGGCGTCCTTGGCGTGACCGCGAGCCCGTTGCCCGGACCGTCGGGCAATGTCGAGTACTTTCTGTGGCTGCGCGCCGGGGCGCCTGCACTCGACCCGGCGGATGTCGACCGTGCAGTGGCGGAGGGGCCCCGTTGACCACAACCCAGGCAGTTGAAGGCAGCGCAGCACAGGAGATCAGCCGCGCCGGGCGGACGGTGTTCCTGCTGGCGCACACCGGCCGCCCGGCGGCCATCCGCAGCGCCGAACTCGTCGTCCAGGGACTGCTGCGCAGCGGGATCGGGGTGCGGGTACTGGCGGAGGAGGCCGCGGATCTGCCGCTGCCGCCGTCGGTCGTGCGCGTCGAGTCCGAGCAGTGCGCGGCCGAGGGCTGCGAACTGCTGGTCGTCCTCGGCGGGGACGGCACGCTGCTGCGCGGCGCGGACTTCGCCCGGACGTCCGGGGTGCCGATGCTGGGCGTCAACCTCGGCCGGGTCGGCTTCCTCGCCGAGGCCGAGCGCGACGACCTCGACAAGGTCGTCGACCGGGTCGTCACCCGCGCCTACGAGGTCGAGGAGCGGATGACGCTGGACGTCCTGGTCCGCAACAACGGCACCGTCGTCCACACCGACTGGGCGCTCAACGAGGCGTCCGTGGAGAAGGCCGCCCGCGAGCGGATGCTGGAGGTGGTCACCGAGGTCGACGGCCGGCCGGTGTCTCGCTTCGGTGGCGACGGGGTGGTCTGCGCGACGCCGACCGGCTCGACCGCGTACGCCTTCTCCGCCGGCGGACCGGTGGTCTGGCCCGAGGTCGAGGCACTGCTGATGGTGCCGATCAGCGCCCATGCCCTGTTCGCCAAGCCGCTGGTCACCTCGCCGCGTTCGGTGCTCGCGGTCGAGGTGCAGCCCAAGACCCCGCACGGGGTGCTGTGGTGCGACGGCCGGCGGACCGTCGAACTCCCCGCCGGCGCCCGCGTCGAGGTCCGCCGCGGCGCCGTCCCGGTACGCCTGGCGCGACTGCACCACGCGTCGTTCACGGACCGCCTGGTCGCCAAGTTCGCGCTCCCGGTGGCGGGGTGGCGGGGGGCGCCGCACTAGGCACCTGCCCCACCGGGCCCACCGGCCCCTCCCCGCTACTGGCCGCTGACCCGGGCCCCGTGTGCCAGGAGTTCCCGGGCGCGGGTGAGGGCGCTGTCCCGCCGGGCGGCGAGTTCCGCCTCGGTGAAGACGGGGGTGGCGAGTGCAGGGGGGATGCCCGGACCGTCGAAGGTGCGCCCCTCGGCGGTCAGGAACTCCTCGTTGGGCAGGCCGAAGGTCCAGCCGTTGGGGAGGCTGCGCTCCAGGACGTCGGAGAAGACGCCCTGGGTGTTCTCGCCGATCCGGGTGGGGGCGGGGGAGCGGCCCATCAGCGACTGGGTGAAGGTCTCCCCGGCACTGATCGTCAGCCGGCCGGTGAGGACGGCCACCGGGCCGGTGTAGACCGGGCCCTGGTGCGGGCGGACCCGGATCGGCTCGGGAGTGGTGAACGCGCCCGGGTCGCGGGGGTCGTTGCGGGCCCGCTTGCGGTACGCGAGGTAGGGGTGGCCGGTGAGCCGCGAGGCGATCCGCAGGCCGAGGGGGTCCGCGCCGCCGCCGTTGAGCCGCAGGTCGACGACGAGGCCGCGCAGCGCGGTGGGCCCCTGCGTACGGGCCCTGGTGAACACCGCGTCCAGCGCGCGGTCCAGCTCGGCGACATCGCTGGCGTAGTCGCCCTTCTCGGTGTAGTCGGTGAACTGGGTGATCCGGAAGTAGCCGATCCGGCCCGGGAGATCGGCGTAGGAGAGCTTGCCCTGGGCCCAGTGCCGCTGCACGGTGCCGGCCCCGAGGTTCGCGGCGATCGCCCGGTCGATACGGGCGGCGGTCTCCGGGGTGGGCAGCTCGGTGCCGGGGCGTTTGCCGGCGAACCGCCGGCCGGGACCGGCCACGACGCGGGTGTGCGCGTCGTGCAGCGGCTCGATCATCTCGCGCAGCACCGCGAAGAGTTGGGCGTCGGTGGTGTGCGCGGTGATCCGCGGCCGGTAGCGGTCGCGGACCGCGGCCCAGTCGATCCCCTTCGCGCGGAAGAAGGGGTAGTTCTCCGCGTAGGTCTGCCAGAAGACGTCGAAGACCGCCCGGGGGTCCCGGGACGGGCGCCGGCCGCACCGCTCGGGCAGCGCGCCGACGCGGTGCAGGGTGCGGCTGCCCACGTTGTCGTCGAAGGCCAGCCGGGCGCGGTCGGCGCCTGCCGGGGAGACGGTCAGCGGCGCCTGGTCCGGGACCGTGAAGCGGCTCGCGCCGTGCGCGTCGGGGGCGCCGGACCGGGTGCCGGTGACGGAACCGGGCAGGCAGCTGACGGCGGTGGTCTCGTACGTCCGCAGGGTGCGGCCCTTGATGGCGACGAGGGTGCCGTAGCCCTCCGTCCGCCAGACGCCGTCCAGGGAGGGAGCACGGGCGGCGCCGGCGCGGGCCGCGGCGGCCGGGGGCGCGCAACCGGTGGCGGTGAGCGCGGCGAGGGCGGCCACGGCGGCCAGTGCGGAGTGCAACAGGGTCGTGGTGCGGGGGCGGTGGGGGCCGGGTTCCGGGCGGTGCGGTGCCGGGGCGCTCATGGCGGGTACCTCGTGGGGGTCGTGGGATGTGTGTGGGGGCATGAGATGTGCCTCGTGGGAGGGCGGAGCAGCAGGAGGGTGGGGCGGAGGCCGTCAGGCCGCGGCCAGGGTCTCCGTGGCGCGGCGGTGCAGGCCGAGGTGGACGGGCAGGCCGGTGGCGAGCAGCGCGAGCAGCAGGGTGCCGCCGGCGATCGCGGCGGCCGCCGGCCCCGGGACGTAGGGCAGCGGGTCGCCGAACGCCTGCCGCAGCATCGGGGCGAGGGTGCACAGCGCGATCGCGGTACCGAGGACGAGGGCGGTGCCGGCGACCACGGCCGCTTCCCAGGCGGCCATCGCCCGTACCTGGCGGGGCCGTGAGCCGACCGGCCGCCGCAGCGCCGGATCGCGGCGCCGCTCGGCGGTGATCAGCGCCAGGGTGTCGCCGGCGGCGATGGCGGCGAAGCCCGCGTACAGGCCGGTGCCGACGTAGTCCGGCCAGACCGCGCCGGCCGGGCCCGCGGACCCGGTCCGGTGGGCGGCGGTGGCGTGCGGCGCGATCTCGGTGGTGCCGCACGCGACCACCAGCCGAGGAGCAGGGCGACCGCCATGTCCCCTACGTCGTGGGCCGCCATCGCGCGCCGTGCGGACGCGGGGAAGCGGTCCGCGCCGGTGGCGGCGAGCACCGTCGTCGACGCCCCGACCACGGTCGCGGCGAACAGCGTCGCCACCGCAGTCCCCGCGAACGCGGGCCGGTGACCGCGCAGCGCGGCTCGCGCCAATCCGCTGGACATGTGTCCCCCTCTTCCACCGTTCGCCCGGTTCTGACCGTGCGCACCGCCCGGTTCCGTCTCCGGACCAGCGTGACGGCCGGGAGCGGTCCGCCGCCATGCGGCTCTCACCCCTTCCCTGGTGGGGTTTTCCGCAGGTCCGCGGGGTGGAGAACCGCAGGGCGGGGGTCGCGGCCGGGCGGTGCCGGGACGGGAGTGAGGGGGAGGCCGTCGCGGGGCGGCCCCCGGACCTCGTAAGGTCGTATCCGTGTTGGAGGAGATGCGGATCCGGTCCCTGGGCGTCATTGACGACGCCGTTGTCGAGCTGTCCCCGGGCTTCACGGCGGTGACCGGCGAGACCGGCGCCGGCAAGACCATGGTCGTCACCAGCCTCGGCCTGCTGCTGGGCGGGCGCGCGGACCCCGCCCTGGTGCGGATCGGCGCCAAGTCGGCGGTGGTGGAAGGCAGGATCACCCTCGCCGCCACGGCCCCCGCGGCCGTACGGGCCGAGGAAGCCGGTGCGGAGCTGGACGACGGCGCGCTGCTGATCAGTCGCACGGTCTCCGCCGAGGGCCGCTCGCGCGCGCATGTGGGCGGCCGGTCCGTACCGGTCGGCCTGCTCGGCGAACTGGCCGACGACCTGGTCGCCGTCCACGGCCAGACCGACCAGCAGGGTCTGCTGCGGCCGGCCCGCCAGCGCGCGTCCCTGGACCGCTACGCCGGGGACGCGGTCGCCGTCCCGCTCGCCAAGTACACCGCCGCCCACCGCCGGTTGCGCGCCGTCGCCGCCGAGTTGGACGAGCTGACCACCCGGGCCAGGGAACGCTCCCAGGAAGCCGACCTGCTGCGCTTCGGCCTCGACGAGATCGCCGCCGCCGAGCCGCAGCCCGGCGAGGACACCGAACTCGCCGCCGAGGCCGAGCGGCTCGGGCACGCCGAGGCGCTGGCCTCCGCCGCGTCCGCCGCGCACGCCGCGCTGGCCGGCAACCCCGAGGACCCCGAGGGCGTCGACGCCACCACCCTGGTCGCCGGGGCGCACCGCGCGCTGGAGGCCGTCCGCAGCCACGACCCGGCGCTGGCCGCGCTCGCCGAGCGGCTCGGCGAGATCGGCATCCTGATGGCGGACGTCGCGGGCGAACTGGCGGGTTACGCGGACGGCCTGGACGCCGACCCGCTGCGGCTGGCGGCCGTCGAGGAGCGCCGCGCCGTCCTGAACCACCTGGTCCGCAAGTACGGCGAGTACGGCAAGTCCGGCAAGTACGGCAAGGACATCGCGGCGGTGCTGGCCTGGTCCGAGCGGAGCGCCGCCCGGCTCGCCGAACTGGACGGCGACGACGACCGGATCGGCGAGCTGACCGCGGAACGCGACGCCCTCCGCACCGAACTGGGCGAACTGGCACAGGAGTTGACCGACGTCCGAACCGCGTCCGCGAAGCGCTTCGCGGACGCGGTCACCACCGAGCTCGGCGAACTCGCCATGCCGCACGCCCGGGTGAGCGTCTCGATCCGCCAGACCGAGGTGAGCGGGGACGGCGAGGACGCCGACGGCATCGAGGTGAACGGCCGCACCGTGGCCTACGGGCCGACAGGCGCCGACGAGGTCGAACTCCTTCTCGCCCCGCACCCGGGCGCACCGCCCCGGCCGATCGCCAAGGGCGCGTCCGGCGGTGAGCTGTCGCGGGTGATGCTCGCCGTGGAGGTCGTCTTCGCCGGCACCGACCCGGTGCCCACCTACCTCTTCGACGAGGTCGACGCGGGCGTCGGAGGCAAGGCGGCCGTCGAGGTCGGCCGACGGCTGGCGAGGCTCGCCCGGTCGGCGCAGGTCGTGGTGGTCACCCACCTCCCGCAGGTCGCGGCCTTCGCGGACCGCCAGCTCCTGGTGGAGAAGACCAACGACGGCTCGGTCACCCGCAGCGGCGTCACGGTCCTGGAGGGCGAGGAGCGGGTCCGTGAACTGTCCCGCATGCTCGCCGGCCAGGAGGACTCCGAGACGGCCCGCGCCCACGCGGAGGAACTGCTGGAGACGGCGCGCACGGGGGCATAGCCGGGCCGGACACCTACGGAGAGGGCCCACGGGCCGGGGAGTTGAGCCCGGCGGCGGGCCGGTTGAGGGGAGTGGCTTGGTGGCGAGGGTGGTCGGACCGACCCTGGCGCCGACGACGGCGCTGATCGCGGCGGCCGGTGCGACGCGGGCCGGGTACGCGGCGCTGCGCCCGCGGCCGCCGGGCGGCGCAGCGCGGTGGGAGCGGACGAACCACGCGGGCCGGACCGTCACCCTGCACGCGGGACCGGCGACCGCCCCGGGCACCGCGCTCGCCGCCGCCGGCGCCCCCGGCCTGTCCGCCCGGACCCGCGGCGCGACCGCGCTCGTCGCCGCGGCGGCCGGCGACCGCGTCAGCCGGGCGGCCGGCGCCCTCTGGCCCGGGCCGCGGGCGCCTCGTCCGGGCGGATCGCCCCGGTCCGCGGTCGCGGCCGTACCGGTGGTGAGTGGATCCGGACAGTGAAGGACGGGTTCCGGACAGCGGCGGACGGGGACCGGACCGGTTGGTTCCCCTCGTCCGGAAGGCAATCCGCGTGGTCGGCTTGTCGCCCATGTGGGTGAATCACGGGATCCGGGGGTGAGACTTCCCACCGGAACGGCGTCCGCACGGTGCCGAATTGACGTCTCCGGGCTGGCATCCTGGGCGCGGTGCGCAGTGCCGCGGCCGGTCCGCCCCGTCCTTCCCGAGGACGGGCACCGCCCCCGCGGGCCCGGCGCATCGCAGCACTTCGCAGCAGGAAACCGCCCCGCCGGTACGGTACGTGCCGGCGCCGAACCAGGAGCCCGACCACGTGACCAGCACCCCGTCCCCGGCGCACGGTCTGTCGCCGCTGCGCACGGTCCAGGTGCTCGGCCACGGCAGCGGCGGCAGCGCGGCGCACGTCCGTTCGCTGGCCGAAGGGCTGGTCGCGCGCGGGGTGCGGGTCACCGTCTGCGCCACCCCCGAGGCCGAGGAGGCGTACGGCTTTAGCGCGGCCGGCGCCCGGTTCGTGCAGGTCACCCCTCGGATGGACCCGGCCGGCATGGCCGCCCTGCGCAGCGCCTGCTGGGACGCCGACCTGGTGCACGCCCACGGCCTGCGGGCCGGGCTGCGCGCCTCCGTCGCGCTCCGCGGACTGCGCGGGCCCCGGGGCGGACGGGTGCCCCTGGTCATCACCTGGCACACCAAGGCGCACACCGAGGGCGCGCGGGCCCGCGTCGTGCATCTGATGGAGCGGCGGGTGGCCCGCGCCGCCGCCGTCGTCCTGGGCGTCTGCTCCGACCTCGTCGACCGGGCGCGCGAGCGGGGCGCCCGCGACGCCCGGCTGGCCCCGGTCGCCGTTCCGTGCCCGCGGCCCGGCGGGCCCCCCGGCGAACCCGCGGACGACGACCCGGCCCGCGACAAGGAGCGGGCCGAACTGGGCGCGGTGGACCGGCCGCTGCTGCTCGCCGTCGGCCGCCTCGACCCGTATCAGGGCCACGACCTGCTGCTGGACGCGGCGCACGCCTGGTGCGCGCTGGACCCCCAGCCGCTGCTCGCCATCGCGGGCGAGGGCGAGCAGCGGGCCGCGCTCCAGCGGCGCATCGACAGCGAGCGGCTGCCCGTCCAGCTCCTCGGCCGCCGCGACGACGTGCCCGAACTCCTCGCCGCCGCCGACCTGGTGGTGCTGCCCAGCCGGTGGGAGGCCCGCTCGCTGATCGCCCAGGAGGCGCTGCGCGCCGGGGTGCCGCTGGTGGCGACCGACACCGGCGGCACCCGCGAACTGGTCGGCCGGGCCGCGGAACTGGTCCGCTACGGGGACGCCACCGCCCTCGCCCGTACGGTGCTCGACCTGCTCGCCGACCCGGTGCGCCGCGACGCCCTCGCCGAGGCGGGCCGCGCCCAGGCCGCCGGCTGGCCCAGCGAGAACGACACGGTGGCCCAAGTGCTCAGCGTCTACGACGAGTTGACCCAGCCGGTCGAGACCGTCCAGCCGGTCTGACCCGTCGGACGGACCCTACGGCCGGTCGGTGTGCCGCCGTGCCCGCAGCGCCAGCCGCAGCCCGAGCACCGTCTGCGGATCGTCCAGGTCCGTGGCCAGCAGCTGGGCGATGCGCGCCAGCCGGTCGTAGAGCGTCTGCCGGTTCACGTTCAGATCGCGGGCGGTCTCCGCCTTGCGGCCCGCGCTGGCCAGATACGCCTCCAGGGTCGGCAGCAGCGGCTGGCGGGCACCGCGGTCATGGGCGAGCAGCGGCCCGATGGCGCGCTCCACGAAGTCGGTGAGCACCCCCTGCTCGCCGTGCTCGCGCATCCGCCACAGCAGCAGCTCGATGTCCAGGCGGCGGGCGTCGTACCAGGGTTGCTCCGGCAGCCCCTGGGCGGCCGCCGCGGCCTCCCCGGCGTGCCGCAGCCCGGGGCCGGCGGCCGCCCAGTCGCCCGCCGTCCCGACGACGACCACCGGGCGCTGCGCGGACGGCCGGTCCAGGCCCGCGCGGACGACCCCGGCGCGCAGCGCCTCGGCGATCCGGCCGGCGAGCGCGGCCCGGTCCTGGCCCGCCCGGAGCGCCACCAGCAGCGGGACCCGGCCCTCCACGGGGCGGACGCCGAGCAGTACGGGTACGCCGGGCGCGGCCAGCTCCTCGCGCAGCGCCTGGGCGAGCAGCGCCCAGCTGCCGGGGGAGGGCAGCGCGGCGGGCAGCCGCATCACGACCGGGAGCACCGGGTCGGCACCAGGCCGAAACCCCAGGAGCCGGGCCTGGGCCGGGGCCTCGGCCGCGGAGATCCGGCCCTCCGCCAGCTCGGCGAGGAAGTCCCCGCGCCCGCGCGCGGCGAGCACCTCCTCCTGGCGGGACTGGAGCATGACGACGGCGAGCAGGTCGGCGGCCCGCTCCGCGGCGATCCGGTGGACCGGCGCGAGCGGGGTGTTGACCGGCAGCAGCACCAGGGCGCGGACCGATTCGGGCCCGTGCCCGCCCCCGGGCACGTCGATCCGCACCCCGGTCTCCCGCAGGCCCTCCCAGGCCAGCAGGGGATCGGCGTCCGCGGGCCCGTCGTCGCCCTCCGGGCCCGCCGCGTACAGCGGGCTGCCGTCGGGGGCCTCCAGGCACAGCGGATTGCCGGTGAAGACGGCGAGCAGCCGCAGCACCTCGGGGGCCCCGCCGCCGCGCAGCAGTACGTCCGTGCAGCGCCGCAGCAGCTCGTCGGCCCGGCGCAGCAGGGAGTAGTGGCTGTTGATGATCTCGGTGTGGATCTCCTCGGTGACCGTGACGTACGGGACCTCGCGGTGCAGCTGGACCAGCGGCAGCCCGCAGTCCCGCGCGGCGTCGACCAGCGCCGCGGGCAGCGCGTCGAACCGGGAGCCCAGCTCCACCACCAGCGCGGCGATGTCGCGCTCGGCGAGCCTGCGGATGAAGGCGCGCTGCTCGGACGGCCGGGCGCCCACCCCGAGACCGGTGGTCAGCAGCAGCTCGCCGCCCTTGAGCAGCGAGGCGATGTGCGGGACCTCGCCGGCGTGCACCCAGCGCACCGCCCGGTCCAGCCGGTGCTCGCCGGCCAGCACCTCCGGCAGACCGCGCCGCAGCGCGGGCAGCTCCAGTGCCCTGCGTACCGTGATCTCGGCTTCGATCTTCCCTTGCGGCCCCATGGCGACGAACGCTACCCGCAGTACGGCCGTCCGGAAGGCCGCGGTCCGGATGGCCACCGCCGGGCACCCGGGCCGCGGGGCACCCGTCCCGCCCGTACGGGCACCGCACCGCCCGCTCCAACTCCTTTTCGGCTCCGCCCCGTTGACGGTGCCCCACCGGCTCGGCAGGGTTCCCGGTACCTCCGTGGCGAGAGCACTCCCGCCACACACCCCCCACTAGGAGCAGCCCGTGATCACCCGTCGCAGCCTCCTCGGCGGCCTGGCCGCCGGTGCCGCCGCCACCGCCGGCCTGGCAACCGCCGCCCGCGCCCTCGGTGCCCCCGCCCCGGCCGGCCCGTCCGCCGCCGGCCTGCCGCTGCACATCGTCAACACCTCCGGCGCCTACGCCAACTCCTCGATCCGGATCTACATCCTCGGCAACGACGGCACCCAACAGGTCCGCGTCACCGCCGACGGGCAGCTCAAGCCCGTCACCCTCGCCGACAACGGCCCGGACGGCTTCACCGACTACGCCATACCCCTCGCCGCCAACGGCACCACCACCCTCCAACTCCCCCTGATGTCCGGCCGGATCTACGCCGCCCTCGGCGGCAAGCTCAGGATCAAGGCGGTCGCCGACGGCAACGGGAAGCCCGCGCTGGCCTACCCCGCGGGCTGGGTCGCCGGCGACCCCAACTACGACGTCCTGCACGACTGCGCGGAGTTCACCCACACCGCCGGCGGGATGTACTGCAACACCACCATGGTCGACATGTTCAGCGTGCCGCTGGCCCTGCGGCTCACCGGCGCCAGGGACCAGACCACCGGCACGCTCAGGGACGGCGCCCGCGCCCGGATCTTCTCCGACGTCAAGGGCGCCGAGGGCTTCGACCGCCTGGTCATCGGCGACAAACGCGTCATCGCACCCGGCCACGGCCTGGACGGCGGCCTGTTCGGCAAGGACTACCTCGCCCCCGCCATCGACGAGGCATGGACCGCCTACGCCGCCAAGGACCTGACCGTCACCACCAACGCGGGCACCTTCACCGGCCGGGTCAGCGGCGACCGGCTCGGCTTCACGGGCCCCAAGGCGGTCTCCTTCGCCAAGCCCTCCACCCGCGACGTCCTCTTCTGCGACGGCACCCTCGCCGCCCCCAACGACGGCACCCTCGGCCCGGTCGCCGCCGTCCTCGGCGCCGCCCTCAACCGCTCCACCCTCACGACCCACCCCGCCCAGCCCACCACCGACCCGGCCACCTTCTACCGGGAGCGGCTCACCAACCACTACGCCGCCGCCATGCACGCCGCGACCCGGGACGGCAAGGCGTACGGCTTCGCCTTCGACGACGTCGCCGGCTTCGCCTCGTACATCGAGGACCCCGCCCCGAAGGAGCTGACCCTCACCCTGACCGCGTTCTGAGCCCGGCCGCCCGCGGCCCCCGGTATGCGAAAGGTGCCGCCCGGACCACCGGGCTCCACCCCGGAACGCGGGAACGCCGGACGAGTGCCGGGGTACGGCTACCCCCCGTACGCCCCGCTCGCCGTCAGCCGCAGCGCGGTGTCGATCAGCGGAACGTGGCTGAACGCCTGCGGGAAGTTCCCCACCTGCCGCTTGAGCCGGGGGTCCCACTCCTCCGCCAGCAGCCCCAGGTCGTTGCGGAGCGAGAGCAGCTTCTCGAAGAGCTTGCGGGCCTCCTCCACCCGGCCGATCATCGCCAGATCGTCCGCCAGCCAGAACGAGCAGGCCAGGAAGGCCCCTTCGTCCCCTTCGAGGCCGTCCACGCCCAGCCCCTCACCGGCCGTCGGATAGCGCAGGACGAAACCGTCCTCGGTGCCCAGCTCCCGCTGGATGGCCTCGATGGTGCCGATGACGCGCTTGTCGTCCGGCGGCAGGAAGCCCATCTGAGGGATCAGCAGCAGCGACGCGTCCAGCTCCTGGGAGCCGTAGGACTGGGTGAAGGTGTTGCGCTCCTTGTCGTAGCCCTTCTCGCAGACGTCCCGGTGGATGGTCTCGCGCAGGTCCTTCCAGCGCTCCAGCGGCCCGTCCACGTCCCCGGACTCGATCAGCTTGACCGTGCGGTCGACCGCGACCCAGGTCATCACCTTGGAGTGCACGAAGTGCCGGCGCGGACCGCGGACCTCCCAGATGCCCTCGTCCGGCTCGTCCCAGTGCTTCTCCACCCACTGGATCAGCTTGATCTGGAGCAGCGAGGCGTAGTCGTTGCGGGCCAGCCCCGTCATGTGCGCCAGGTGCAGCGCCTCGGTGACCTCGCCGTAGACGTCCAGCTGGAGCTGCCCCGCGGCGCCGTTGCCGACCCGTACGGGACGCGAATTCTCGTACCCGGGAAGCCAGTTGAGCTCGTTCTCGCCCAGCTCCCGCTCACCCGCGATGCCGTACATGATCTGGAGGTTCTCCGGGTCGCCGGCCACCGCGCGCAGCAGCCACTCCCGCCAGGCCCGCGCCTCTTCGCGGTAGCCGGTGCGCAGCAGCGACGACAGCGTGATCGCCGCGTCCCGCAGCCAGGTGAAGCGGTAGTCCCAGTTGCGGATCCCGCCGATGCACTCCGGCAGCGACGTGGTCGGCGCTGCCACGATCCCGCCGGTCGGCGCGTACGTGAGCGCCTTCAGCGTGATCAGCGAGCGCACCACCGCGTCCCGGTACGGCCCGTGGTAGGTGCAGTGCTCGACCCACTCGCGCCAGAACTCCTCGGTCGCCTCCAGCGCGCCCTCCGGGTCCGCCGCGGCGGCCGGCGGCTGGTGGTGCGAGGGCTGCCAGCTGAGCGTGAACGCGATCCGCTCCCCGGGCGACACGGTGAAGTCGGAGTACGTCGTCAGATTCTTGCCGTACGTGTCCACGGACGTGTCCAGCCACACCGCGTCGGGCCCGGCGACCGCCACCGTCCGGCCGTCGACCTTGTGCACCCACGGCACCACCCAGCCGTACGCGAACCGCATCCGCAGCTCCGAGCGCATCGGGACCCGGCCGCTGACGCCCTCCACGATGCGGATCACCTGCGGCGCACCGTCCCGCGGCGGCATGAAGTCGATCACCCGGACGGTACCGCGGGGGGTGTCCCACTCGGATTCCAGAACGAGTGAATCCCCTCGGTAGCGGCGACGGTCGGCCTGCTTCGGGCCCTTGCCGTTGACCGGGCCCATCTGCCAGAAGCCGTGCTCCTCGGTGCCCAGCAGCCCCGCGAAGACCGCCGGCGAGTCGAAGCGGGGCAGGCACAGCCAGTCGACCGTGCCGTCCCGGCACACGAGAGCGGCGGTCTGCATATCGCCGATAAGTGCGTAGTCCTCGATGCGCCCGGCCACGTGCATCTCCCGTCGAACTGGAGTCACGCCCCCCATGGGACGTTATGTGCTGTCCGTCCTGCCCATGAAACAACGTCGCCGAGCAGCTGGACCGGAAATTTCGGGGCGGGGGTGGTGCCTGTTCCGGTCGGCTCGTAGCGAGTGTCCGAGCAGGATACGACGCGGTCGGGTGCGGCGCGCGGTGCTCACGGCACTAAGGGCTCCGAACGAGTGGCCCGGGTGATGTGGCCGCTCGCCGGAGTCGCCGGGAGCGACCATGCCCGGTCGCTGATAGCCTGGTACCCCGTGGACCGGTGGGACGCCCTGAGATGTCACGGCAGAAGTACGGCACCCCCGAACCGCAGCGACGGCACCCCTGAATCCCAGGACCGGCGCCACCTCGCACCTCTCCACCTCGCGACCACGGGAGTTCCCTCTTGGCCATGCCGCCCAAATCCACGACGACCAAGCACCTCTTCGTCACGGGGGGCGTCGCCTCCTCGCTCGGCAAGGGGCTCACGGCCTCCAGCCTGGGTGCACTCCTGAAGGCGCGCGGCCTGCGGGTCACGATGCAGAAGCTCGACCCGTACCTGAACGTCGACCCCGGCACGATGAACCCGTTCCAGCACGGCGAGGTCTTCGTCACCAACGACGGTGCCGAGACCGACCTGGACATCGGCCACTACGAGCGCTTCCTGGACGTCGACCTCGACGGCTCCGCGAACGTCACCACCGGCCAGGTCTACAACACCGTGATCGCCAAGGAGCGGCGCGGCGAGTACCTCGGCGACACCGTGCAGGTCATCCCGCACATCACCAACGAGATCAAGCACCGCATCCGGCGGATGGCGACCGACGACGTCGACGTCGTGATCACCGAGGTCGGCGGCACGGTCGGCGACATCGAGTCGCTGCCGTTCCTGGAGACCGTCCGCCAGGTCCGCCACGAGGTCGGCCGGGACAACGTCTTCGTCGTGCACATCTCGCTGCTCCCGTACATCGGCCCGTCCGGCGAGCTGAAGACCAAGCCGACCCAGCACTCGGTCGCCGCGCTGCGCAACATCGGCATCCAGCCCGACGCGATCGTGCTGCGCGCCGACCGTGAGGTCCCCACCGCCATCAAGCGCAAGATCTCGCTGATGTGCGACGTCGACGAGGCCGCGGTCATCGCCTGCCCGGACGCCCCGTCGATCTACGACATCCCCAAGGTCGTGCATGCCGAGGGGCTGGACGCGTACGTGGTCCGCAAGCTGGACCTGCCGTTCCGCGACGTGGACTGGACCCAGTGGGCGGACCTGCTCGACCGCGTCCACAACCCCGACCACGAGGTCCGGGTCGCGCTGGTCGGCAAGTACATCGACCTGCCGGACGCCTACCTCTCGGTCACCGAGGCGCTGCGCGCCGGCGGCTTCGCCAACCGCGCCCGCGTGAAGGTGAAGTGGGTCACCTCCGACGACTGCAGGACCCCGGCCGGCGCCGCCGAGCAGCTCGCCGACTGCGACGCGGTCTGCATCCCCGGCGGCTTCGGCGACCGCGGTGTGGACGGCAAGGTCGGCGCGATCACCTACGCCCGGGAGATCAAGCTCCCGCTGCTCGGCCTCTGCCTGGGCCTGCAGTGCGTGGTCATCGAGGCGGCCCGCAACCTGGCCGGCATCGAGGGCGCCAACTCCACCGAGTTCGACCCGGCCGCGGCCCACCCGGTGATCTCCACGATGGCCGAGCAGATGGACATCGTCGCGGGCGAGGGCGACATGGGCGGCACCATGCGGCTGGGCATGTACCCGGCCAAGCTCGCCGAGGGCTCGATCGTCCGCGAGACCTACGACGACCAGCCCTACGTCGAGGAGCGGCACCGCCACCGCTACGAGGTCAACAACGCCTACCGCGGCGAGCTGGAGAAGAAGGCCGGCCTGGTCTTCTCCGGCACCTCCCCGGACAACAAGCTGGTCGAGTACGTCGAGTACCCGCGCGAGGTCCACCCCTACCTGGTCGCCACCCAGGCGCACCCGGAGCTGCGGTCCCGCCCGACCCGCCCGCACCCGCTCTTCGCCGGCCTGGTGAAGGCGGCCGTGCAGCGGCAGCAGTCCGCGCGGAAGCCGGGCGCCGCGAAGTAGCCCGCGGCACGACGGATACCGTTGCCGGGGTACGGCCTCCTTCGCCGGGGCCGTACCCCGGTTTCCGCGTTGGCACCGTCGCACGAGAGGACGCGCATGGCGATCAAGGACACCCCGGAGGAGTGGACGGTCACCGCGACCACCACGCCGTTCACCGGCAACAAGACCAGCGTGCGCACCGACGAGGTCGTCATGCCGGACGGCGCCACCGCCCGGCGCGACTACCAGGTCCACCCCGGCTCGGTGGCGGTGCTCGCCCTCGACGACGCGGACCGGGTGCTCGTGCTGCGCCAGTACCGCCACCCCGTGCGCCAGCGGCTGTGGGAGATCCCCGCCGGGCTGCTCGACGTCCCCGGCGAGAACCCGCTGCACGCCGCGCAGCGCGAGCTGTACGAGGAGGCGCACGTCAAGGCCGAGGACTGGCGGGTGCTGACCGACGTCTACACCACCCCCGGCGGCTGCGACGAGGCGGTACGGATCTTCCTCGCCCGCGATCTGTCCGAGGCCGAGGGGGAGCGGTTCGCGGTCTCCGAGGAGGAGGCCGACATGGAGTTGGCGCGGGTGCCGCTGGCCGACCTGGTCCGCGGGGTGCTCGCCGGTGAGCTGCACAACAACTGCCTGGTCGTCGGGGCGCTGGCGCTCAGCGCGGCCCGTGCGGGCGCGGGCGTGGACGCGCTGCGGCCGGCCGACGCGCCCTGGCCGGCCCGCCCCTTCGAGGTCTGACCAGGGGCCGCACGGGGCCTCTTCCGCGCACCGGTCGGATGATCATCCGATCCGATCGAGTGACCCAACCGCCCTGCTCCGCACGGGACGTGACGGTTCGTGAACTACGCTCGGCAGCGTGCCCGTACGCGCTCGCGGCGGGCACGTACGCGCAGGTGGACGGGAGCGTGACCGGTGACGGACCAGGCGGTGGGCGGGGGGCACCTCGCGCCGGAGGCGGTGCGCGGGCCCGGCACGGCGGCACAGCAGCGGCGGACGCCGGGGCCCCGCCAGGACAGTGCCGCACCCCGCCCCGTCGCCGCCGGGTTCGCCGGCCGCCGCCGTGAGATCAAGGCCCTGCGCGCCGACATCCGGCGGGCCGGCCTGGACACCCTCTCCGGCCGCCGGGGCGCCCGCAGCCGGGTGCTGCTGATCGCCGGCCGTCCCGGGTCCGGCCGTACGGCCCTGGCCGAGGAGCTGCTGCGCGAGCTGGCGCAGGACTATCCCGACGGGGTGCTGCGCGCGGTACTGACCGGACGCGGCGGCGAACCCGTGGCCACCGACCGCACGGCCCGCGACCTGCTCGGCGCGCTGGGCGCCGGTGCCCCGCCCGGCGCCCCCGACGACGAGCTGACCGAGGCGCTGCGCGGCGCGCTCGCCGGGCGCCGGGCGCTGCTCCTGCTGGACGACGCACCGGGCGCCGAAGAGGTCGAGCCGCTGATCCCGGACGCCCCGGACTGCCTGGTCGTGGTGGTCTCCCAGGGGCCGCTGACCGGCATCCCGGACGTCCGGCCGTGCGCCCTCGGCGGGCTGGACGCCGCCGCGGCCGTGGAGGTGCTGTACCGCTACGCGGGACCGACCAGGATCACCGTCGACCCGCGGACCGCGGACGCCGTCGCCGAGGAGTGCGGCGGCCAGCCCGCAGCGCTGATACTGGCGGGCGCCTGGCTCGCCGCCCGCCCCAAGTCCTCCGTCGCCGACCTGCGCCAGGCGCTGCAGGCCGTCCCGGTGCCGCCGGCCCTGCCCACCGGCGACCTCCCCCTCTACCGCGCCTTCCACCTCACCTACGCGGCGCTGCCGCGGCCCGCGGCCCGGATACTGCGGCTGGCCACCCTCGCCCCGGACGGCTTGGTCGACGCCCATGTCGCCGCCGCGCTCGGCGGCTGCGCGGTGGACGCGGCGGCCACCCTGCTGCAGGACTTCGCCGCGCTCGGCCTGCTGCGGCCGGTGCCCGCCGACGACGCCCCCGGGGCCCCGCCCGCCGACGACGAGCCCTACCCCCGCTACCGGCTTCCCGGCTGCCTCGCCCCGCTCGCCCGCGAGCTGCTCGGGGAGCACGAGCGGCCGGCCGATGTGCAGCTGGCCCGCGCCCGGATGCTGGAGCGGACCGTACGGCTGCTCCAGTCCTGCCGGGCGGCGGCCGAACCGGCCGACTCCCCCGCGCGCCGGAGGGCCGCGGGGCTGCCGCGCGCGCTGCGCTTCCCCTCCCGGGCAGCCGCCGCGCACTGGCTGCGCACCCGCCGCGGCGCACTCCTGGACGCCGCGCGGATCGCCGTCGCGGACGGCCAACTCGACACCCTGGACCGGCGGTTGCTGGCCGCCCTGACTCGGGCGCTGCTCGCCCACCACGGCCCCGAGGCCGCCGCGCCCGACCTCTACATCCTGCACCGGCTCGTCCTGGAGGCCGCCACGCGGCGCGGGCTGCCGCGCGAGCAGGGCGCCGCCCTGCTGAACCTCGGCGACCTGGACGCCCAGGCGGGCCGCACCGTGCAGGCGCTGGCCCGCTACCGGGGCGCGCTGGAGGCGGCGCGCGCGGTGCGGGACCCGGCGGCCACCGGCCGGGCGCTGGAGTCACTGGGGGACAGCTACGCCGAGCTGGGCGACTGGACCCGGGCCGCCGACTGGTACGGGCGGGCGCTGGAGCTGCGGCTCGCCCGTGGCGAGCGGCCCGACGCGGCGCGGCTGCACGGCCGGATCGGCACCGCACTCGGCTTCACCGGCCGGTACGAGCAGGCGCTGAAGGAGTGCCGGGCCGCCGCCCGGGCCCACCGCAGGCTCGGTGATCTCGCCGGCCAGGCACGGGTGACGGCGGAGGCGGCTCGGGTCCACGAATACGCCGGGCGGCCGGAGGAGGCGTTGCGGAGCCTTCTGGAAGCCCTCGGCATCGCCCGCGAGGCGTCCGATGTGCGGGCCGAAACGGGGTTCCAGCTGCGGATTGCGGACACCCTCGACGTCCTCGGCGACCCGGCGGCGGCACGGCTCCATCGGGCCGCCGGGGAACGCCTTCGGGAAGAGCACCCCGACTGACCTACGAAATCGGTAGTGGCATTCCAAAAAATTAATGCTTTGCAAGGCTAGACAACATGAGGTCCTTCAATAGACTGGGCGGGCCGCGTACGGCGCGGTCAGTTCCGTCATGCGACGCATGAGGGGATAATTCCTCTGCAAGCTCTCATTCAAGGACCGTGATCGACGTGAAGGTCGGCATCCCCCGCGAAGTCAAGAACAACGAGTTCCGGGTGGCTATCACGCCCGCCGGAGTCAACGAGCTCGCCCGCAACGGCCACCAGGTCTTCATCGAGAAGGACGCCGGCCTCGGCTCGTCCATCACGAACGAGGAGTACGTCTCCGCGGGCGCCACCATCCTCGACACCGCCGATGAGGTCTGGGGCACCGCCGACCTGCTGCTGAAGGTCAAGGAGCCGATCGCCGAGGAGTACCACCGCCTCCGCAAGGACCAGACGCTCTTCACCTACCTGCACCTGGCCGCCTCCAAGGAGTGCACCGACGCCCTCCTGGCGTCCGGCACCACCGCCATCGCCTACGAGACCGTCGAGACCGCCGGCCGCCAGCTGCCGCTGCTCGCCCCGATGTCCGAGGTTGCGGGCCGGATCGCCCCGCAGGTCGGCGCGTACCACCTGATGCGCCAGGCCGGTGGCCGCGGCGTGCTGCCGGGCGGCGTCCCGGGCGTCCAGGCGGGCAAGGCCGTCGTCATCGGCGGTGGCGTCTCCGGCTGGAACGCCGTGCAGATCGCCGTGGGCCTCGGCTTCCACGTCACCCTGCTCGACCGGGACATCAACAAGCTCCGCGAGGCCGACAAGATCTTCGGCACCAAGGTGCAGACGATCGTCTCCAACGCCTACGAGCTGGAGAAGGCCGTCGTCGAGGCCGACCTGGTCGTCGGTGCGGTCCTGATCCCGGGCGCCAAGGCCCCGAAGCTGGTCACCAACGAGCTCGTCGCCAAGATGAAGCCCGGAAGTGTTCTTGTCGACATCGCCATCGACCAGGGCGGCTGCTTCGAGGACTCCAAGCCGACCACGCACGCCGAGCCGACCTTCCAGGTCCACAACTCGGTCTTCTACTGCGTCGCCAACATGCCCGGCGCGGTGCCCAACACCTCCACCTACGCCCTCACCAACGCGACGATGCCCTACATCGTGGAGCTGGCGAACCGCGGCTGGGTCGAGGCGCTGCGCCGTGACCCGGCGCTGGCCAAGGGCCTGAACACGCACGACGGCAAGGTCGTCTACCCCGAGGTCGCCGAGGCGCACGGCCTCGAGTGCACCGAGCTGCGCACGCTCCTGGGCTGAGGCGTCAACCGCACGCGTCAATGCCGCACAACCGGCCGGGCCTTGTCGACAGGGTCCGGCCGGTCGCATGTGCGACACGCCCCGGAGGCGGTTTTCGGCGGCCGGCTCTCAACTCGCCGCGAACGTAGCCCTTTAACCGATTCGCGTACCCCCGAAACATCGCGGTTGTGCGCTGTGCACCCTTGACATCGAGGGGTTCCGTTACCGACACATCGGGCCGGGTCACGCGGATTGTGTTGCTGCGGACGCCCGACACGCCATAGAGTCGCCAACCGTCGGCATGGTGCCACGCTGACCTATCGATAAGTTTCCTGGTCACATCCAAGGAGGTAAGACGACTTGTGAATGAGTCGACATTTACTCCCGGAGGTGGTCGGCCAGGAGCGGTTGCACGGGGCCAGGGTCCCTCGGGGCGCGAGGCTGTCGGCTCCGTAGCGGTCCACACCTTCGCAGCCCACCAGAGCATTTCCACGACAGCCCACCAGAGCATGGACGGCCATCACGTGAACGCCATGGCCGGCGACCGGGGCAGTGGAGAACCCGCCCGTCTCGCCGACTACGACGACCTGCCCGAGGGGCACTTCTACGATCCGGACGCGGAGTACGAACCGGACCCCGAATACGCGGCGACGCTCGCGCCGGACGCCGCGCGCCAGCGCCGCGAGCGCGTCGGCCCGACCGGGCGACCGCTCCCGTACTTCCCCATCCCGGGGCCGCTGTCGGATCACGGCCCCGCCAAAATCATCGCGATGTGCAACCAGAAGGGCGGGGTCGGCAAGACCACCTCGACCATCAACCTGGGCGCCGCACTCGCCGAATACGGACGACGGGTGCTGCTCGTCGACTTCGACCCGCAGGGAGCCCTGTCGGTCGGACTCGGCGTCAACCCGATGGAGCTCGACCTGACGGTCTACAACCTGCTCATGGAGCGGGGCATGTCGGCCGACGAGGTCCTGCTCAAGACCGCGGTCCCCAACATGGACCTGCTGCCCAGCAATATCGATTTGTCAGCGGCAGAGGTGCAGTTGGTCAGCGAGGTCGCCCGCGAGTCGACCCTCCAGCGGGCGCTCAAGCCGCTGCTGGCCGACTACGACTACATCGTCATCGACTGCCAGCCCTCGCTCGGCCTGCTGACCGTCAACGCGCTGACGGCCGCTCACAAGGTCATCGTGCCGCTGGAGTGCGAGTTCTTCGCGCTGCGCGGTGTCGCGCTGCTGACCGAGACGATCGAGAAGGTCCAGGAGCGGCTCAACCCCGACCTGGAGCTGGACGGCATCCTGGCGACCATGTACGACTCCCGTACGGTGCACAGCCGCGAGGTCCTGGCGCGCGTCGTCGAGGCGTTCGACGACCACGTCTACCACACCGTCATCGGCCGTACGGTCCGCTTCCCCGAGACCACCGTCGCGGGCGAGCCGATCACCACGTACGCGTCCAACTCCGTGGGTGCCGCCGCCTATCGCCAGCTCGCCAGGGAGGTGCTCGCCCGGTGTCACGCCGAGTGAGTCTGCCCGGAGCCGACGAACTGTTCCGTACCACCGGGGGCGTGGGCCTGCAGCCGTCCGCTCCCCGTCGCACGACGAACGGCGCCCCGGCCGGCGAGGCACCGCGCGTGCCTGCGCCGGCGGGCGAGTCGGACTCCGCCGCGGACGCGCCCGAGGCGGCCACCGCCGCCCGGCAGCGGCGGCCGGAGAGCGGCACGGACACCGAGGGCGCACCGGCCGCCGACGGCGGTTCAGCGGGGCGTACGGCGCCCGCCGAGCACGGCGGCCGGGAGCCGGAGCCGGAGAGCCCCAAGGGGCACCGGACGCCGGCGGGCCGGGCGGGCCGGGGCGAGACGGAGAGCGCGCAGGGCGCCGGGCCGGGCCGCCGCCGGGGCGGGCGCGGCGCCAACCGGCGCCCCAGCGGCCGGGAACGGCACGACGAGAAGATCACCGTCTATGTCTCCGCCGAGGAGCTCATGGACCTGGAACACGCCCGCCTGGTCCTGCGCGGCGAGCACGGCCTCGCCGTCGACCGCGGCCGGATCGTCCGCGAGGCGGTGGCCGTGGTCCTCGCCGACCTGGAGTCGCGCGGCGACGCCAGCATCTTGGTGCGGCGGCTGCGCGGTCGCTAGCCGCCCGCCGGATAGCCTCCTTCTTCGGCGGGACACCCCGCCGTGACCAGCCCGCCGCCCTGAGGCGCGGGACCGCAGCACCCTGGACCGCGATGCCCACGACCGACGACGACGCCCCCGCCCCCCGCGCCCGACGAGCCCTGGGCCGGGGGCCGGGGGCGGTCCCGCAGGCCGCACCGGAAGCCGCCCGGGAAACGCCGGCCCCGGGGGAGCCGCACGAGGCCGCTCCGGCGGACACCATGCCACCCGAGGCCGTGCCACCCGAGGCCGTACGGGGTGAGGCCGTACCGGGCGAGGCCGCGCCGCGGGAGGCCGCGGCCGGGGAGCCCGTAGCGGACGAGGCCGTGGCGGGTGAGGCCGCCGCTCCCGCCGACGAGGCTCCTCGGGAGGGCGGCGACGGCCGCTTCACCCTCCGGCTGGACAACTTCGAGGGCCCCTTCGACCTGCTGCTCCAGCTGATCTCCAAGCACAAGCTGGATGTCACCGAGGTCGCTCTGTCCAAGGTGACCGACGAGTTCATGGCGCACATCCGGGCGATGGGGCCGGACTGGGACCTCGACCAGACCACGGAGTTCCTGGTCGTCGCGGCCACGCTGCTGGACCTCAAGGCGGCCCGGCTGCTGCCCGCCGCCGAGGTGGAGGACGAGGCGGACCTGGCCCTCCTGGAGGCCCGGGACCTGCTCTTCGCCAGGCTGCTCCAGTACCGCGCGTACAAGCGGATCGCGGACATCTTCAGCGACCGGCTGGCCGACGAGGCCCGCCGCTACCCCCGTACGGTCGGGCTGGAGCCGCAGCATGCCGAGCTGCTGCCCGAGGTCGTCATCGGCATCGGGGCGGAGGGGTTCGCCAAGCTGGCCGTGAAGGCGATGCAGCCCAAGGCCAGGCCGCAGGTCTACGTCGATCACATCCACGCGCCCCTGGTGAGCGTGCGGGAGCAGGCCGGCGTGGTGATGGCGCGGCTGCGGGAGGTGGGCGAGGCCGGCTTCCAGGAGCTGGTCGCGGACGCGCCGGACACCCTCACCGTCGTGGCGCGCTTCCTGGCCCTGCTGGAGCTCTACCGGGAGCGCGTGGTGGCCCTGGACCAGGAGGAGGCCCTGGGGGCGCTGACGGTGCGCTGGACGGGCGCGGAGGGGGCTGCGCCGGTGGTCACCGACGAGTTCGACCGGGAGCCGGGCGAGGGTGAGCCGGACGGGCCGGCGGGCACAGCGGACACAGCGGGGCCGGCGGGAACGGCGGGCACGATGGACCAGGAAGAGGAGGCGCGGACGTGAGTGGCGCGGCGTACGACATCACGGAGCGGGGCCCCGGGGAGCTCCCGGAGGCCGCGGACGCGCCCACCGGGGCGCTGGGCCTCGAAGGGCTGGAGCTGAAGCCCGCGCTGGAGGCCGTCCTCATGGTCGTCGACGAGCCCGCGACCGAGGAGCACCTGGCCAGGGTGCTGGAGCGGTCCCGCCGGGCGGTCGCGCTGGCGCTGCGCGAGCTGTCCGACGACTACACCCGCGAGGGGCGCGGCTTCGACCTGCGGCTGGTGGCCGGGGGCTGGCGGTTCTACTCCCAGGCCGCGTACGCGGACGCGGTGGAGAGCTTCGTCCTGGACGGCCAGCAGGCCCGGCTCACGCAGGCCGCATTGGAGACTCTGGCCGTGGTCGCGTACCGTCAGCCGGTCAGCCGTTCCCGCGTCTCGGCCGTACGCGGAGTCAACTGTGACGGCGTGATGCGCACGCTCCTCCAGCGCGGCCTGGTGGAGGAGGCGGGGACGGAACCTGAAACAGGTGCGATCCTGTACAGGACGACGAACTACTTTCTGGAGCGGACGGGCCTGCGCGGCCTGGACGAGCTTCCGGAGCTGGCACCGTTCCTCCCGGAGGCGGACGCGGTCGAGGGCGACTCCGCGGAAGGTATGCCGTCGTTCGACGTAGACGACAGCGGCGACTCTCAGACGGATCATGATGCGAAGCAGCGGCAGGAACAGCAGCGGCAGCGGTAGGGGCAACCACCGCGGAGCGGATGGGGGCACCTCCCGGCCGAAGGCGGGGGGAAAGCGCGACGACAAGCAGCAGCGCTCGGGCCGCCCCCGTCCCGAGGAGCGCCGCTACGACGTGGGCGGATCCTCCGGGAGCGACGAGCGCCGGGGCGGCGGGAAGGGCGGCGCCCGCGGCGCGGCGGCCCGCGGCGGTGCCAAGGGCGGTCCCCGTACGGGCGCGTCCCAGGGCGGCCGGCCGGGCGGCAAGGACGGTCAGCAGCGCGGCCGCGGCCCGGCGCCCGCGCGGTCCCGTGAGTACGACGCCAAGATCGAGGAGCGCAACCGCGCCCGCTACGACAAGCCGCAGGTCAAGACCCCCAAGACCTTCGGCGAGCAGGAGGGCGAGCGGCTCCAGAAGGTGCTGGCCCGGGCCGGTATGGGCTCTCGGCGGGCCTGCGAGGAGCTGATCGAGCAGGCGCGCGTCGAGGTCAACGGCCAGGTCGTCATGGAGCAGGGTCTCCGGGTCGACCCGGAGAAGGACGAGATCAAGGTCGACGGCCTGACGGTCGCCACCCAGTCGTACCTCTTCTTCGCGCTGAACAAGCCGGCCGGTGTGGTCTCCACGATGGAGGACCCGGACGGGCGCCAGTGCCTGGGCGACTACGTCACCAACCGGGAGACCCGGCTCTTCCACGTCGGCCGGCTGGACACCGAGACCGAGGGCATCATCCTGCTCACCAACCACGGTGAGCTGGCCCACCGGCTGACCCACCCGCGCTACGGCGTCCGCAAGACCTACCTCGCCGCCATCCAGGGGCCCCTCCCGCGCGACCTGGGCAAGCAGCTCAAGGACGGCATCCAGCTGGAGGACGGCTATGCGCGCGCCGACCACTTCCGGGTCGTGGAGAACACCGGCAAGAACTACCTCGTCGAGGTGAGCCTCCACGAAGGCCGCAAGCACATCGTGCGCCGGATGCTCGCCGAGGCCGGCTTCCCCGTGGACAAGCTGGTCCGGACGCACTTCGGCCCGATCGCCCTGGGCGACCAGAAGTCGGGCTGGCTGCGCCGGATGACCAACACCGAGGTCGGCATGCTGATGCGCGAGGTCGACCTGTAGGCGGAGCCGCTTGCGGCAGTGCCGGACCACCCCTTAATGTCATCGTGACGATTAAGGGGTGGTTTTCATGGGGCAGCTCCACGGGGGGCGTGCGGCCACGGGGTCGCTGATCGGGCTGGCGCTCGGTGACGCACTGGGCTTTCCGACCGAGTTCAGCGATGTGCCGGGAATCCTGGCGAAGTGCGGGCCGTGGCGCGGGATGGACCTGCCGACGCCCGCGTTCGTCACCGACGACACGCAGATGACGCTCGCGCTGGGGCGCGGCCTGCGGACGGCCATGGCGCGCGGCGAACTGACCGCGGCCGGGCTGGAGAAGCCCGTACGGGACGAGTACGTGGCCTGGTGGCGCTCGCCCGACAACAACCGGGCCCCGGGTGGCACCTGCCTGCGCGCCTGCGAACTGCTCAGCACCTCGGCGCGGGCCTGGGCCGACGCCAGCCAGATCGGGTCGAAGGGCTGCGGCGCCAACATGCGGGTGGCGCCCATCGGGCTGGTGCCGGGCCTGACCGCGGCGCAGCGCTCCGGCGCGGCGCAGCTGCAGTCCGCGCTGACCCACGGCCACCCCACCGGGCTCGCCGCCAGCGACCTGACCGCGTATGCCGTACGGGCGCTCGCCGACGGCGCCCGCCCGGCCGAACTGCCCGGCCTGCTGCGGGCGTACGCGCACGCGCAGCGCACCGTCTACCGGGAGGACTGGCTCGGCGACCTCTGGCGCCGGTCCCAGGACCCGTCGGCGGTGTCCTTCATCGCGCGCGGCTGGGACGAGTGCCTGGGTGTGCTGGACCGGCTGGACGCGGCGCTCGCCGCGCCGGACCGGGAGGCCGATCCGTGCCTGGCCACCGGCGCCGGCTGGATCGCCGAGGAGGCGCTGGCCACCGGGCTGCTGTGCTTCCTGCTCTTCCCGGAGGAGCCGCTGACCGCGCTGCGCCGGGCGGCCTGCACGTCCGGCGACTCCGACTCGATCGCCTGCCTCACGGGCGCCTTCGCGGGCGCCTGGCTGGGGCCCGGGGCGTGGCCCGAGGAGTGGGCCGGGCGGATCGAGTACCGCGAGGAACTGCTCGCGCTGGGGGCGGCCTGGGATGCCTGAGCACCTGACCACCGCCGGCGGCACCGCGGCGCCGGCCGGGCGGGACGCGGTGCTGCGGGCGGCCGGGCTGCCCGCCGTCGACCTGGACGCGATCGTCGGGGAGCAGCACGACCCGCTGGTCTTCGCCACGGTCTCCGGCGCGCACCTCTACGGCTTCCCGTCCCGCGACTCCGACGTGGACCTGCGCGGCGCCCATCTGCTGCCGGTGGCCGACCTCGTGGGGCTGCGCGAGCCCGAGGAGACCCGGACGAGGATGGGGGACCGGGGCGGCGTCGAGATGGACCTGGTCTCGCACGACCTGCGGAAGTTCGCCCGGCTCCTGTTGCGCCCCAACGGCTACGTCCTGGAGCAGCTGCTCTCCCCACTGGTCGTGCACACCACGCCCGTCCACGAGGAGCTGGTCGCGCTCGCGCCGGAGCTGCTCACCGCCCATCACGCGCACCACTACCGAGGCTTCGCGGGCACCCAGTGGCGGCTGTTCGAGAAGACCGGCGAGCTGAAGCCGCTGCTGTACACCCTGCGGGTGCTGCTGACCGGTATCCACCTGATGGACGGCGGCCGCCTGGAGCCCCATCTGCCCACCCTGCTGGGCGAGTTGGCGGCGCCCGCCTACGTACCCGAGCTGATCGCGGCCAAGGAGGCGGCGGAACACGGCCCGGCAGGCGCGGTGGTGGACCCGGCCCGGCTGCGCACCGACATCGCGGCGCTGCACGCCCGGCTGGACGCCGCGCAGGCCGCCACCGCGCTGCCGGACGCGCCGGGTGCCCGGGACGCGCTGCACGATCTGGTCGTCCGGGCCCGGCTCGGCGGCGCGGGCCGGGGCTGACCGGTCAGACCCGGCCCAGCGCCGAGTCGCGGCGGGTCCGGTAGAGGAAGTCCGCCACCCGGGCCCGGTCCGGCTCGGCGGGCAGCGGCGAGCCGGACACCGCCGCGTCGGCCTCCTCGGACAGCGTCGCCATCCGGCGCTGCACCGCCTCCCAGGCCACCTCGCCGCGCCGGACCGCCAGCAGCTCCTCGCGGGCCGGGCCGACGTCCAGCGTCAGGACGCCCGTACGCAGCAGGTCGCGGGAGGAGGCCAGCAGCCGCAGCAGGTGCATGGCGTGCTTCCAGCGGGGCGCGCCGTACCGCCGCAGGTCGGCGCGCAGCTGCCTGAGCTGGCCCGTGGCATAGCCGGCGAAGGTGCGGTGCGCCTGCCGGGAGAGGAACGCCCCGCGCAGCGCGAGCAGTTCCCGGCCGGTGGCGTCGGCGTGCTCCACGAAGGGCGAGTGCAGGCACTCCAGGATGTTGGGGTTGGCGCGCAGCGCGAGCTGGCAGAACCGTTCCAGCTCCCAGGAGAACTCCTCCTCGCGCGGCCCTTCCACATGCGTCGGCGGCTTCTCGAACCTCCAGAAGAGCGAGGTCGGTGCGAGGTAGACCCCGCGGCGGTCGGTGTCGCTGGTCTCGGTGGCGAGCCCGAAGGCGCGCGACCCCATCACACACGCGTACACGGTGTGCTGGGCGACCAGGGAATGAGCGGTGGCGGCTTCCGGCATGGCGGCGATTGTCGCTGGTGGGGAGGGCCGCTGTCACCGGGGTGACGGCGGCGGGGGGTGGCCGCTCGGCCATCTCGCCGACCGGCCGCCGCGGACGGATGTCGGTGCGGCCGTTTACGCTGATCGTGCGTGCATATCGCACGGGCACGGGGCGCGCCGAGGGTGCGCGACACGGCACACGACGCAGGGGAGCAGTGACGTGGCGGTACGAGCCGTCCGCGGGGCGGTCCAGCTGGAGCGGGACGACGCGGAGCACATGAAGGAGCAGGTCGGCGAGCTGCTCACCGCCATCCTGGAGCGCAACGACCTGGTGCCGGACGACCTGATCAGCGTGTGGTTCACCGCCACCCCCGATCTGCGCAGCGACTTCCCGGCCGCCGCCGCGCGCGGCCTGGGCATCACGGACGTCCCGCTGATCTGCGCCCAGGAGCTGGACGTCGCCGGTGCCATGCAGCGTGTGGTGCGGGTGCTGGCCCATGTGGAGACCGGGCTGTCCAAGGCCGGGATCGCCCATGTCTACCTGGGGGCCGCCGGAGCGCTGCGGAAGGACATCGCCCAGTGAGGACCGCACTCGTCATCGGAACGGGCCTGATCGGCACCTCCGCCGCGCTGGCGCTGAACGCCCGGGGCGTCCAGGTGTTCCTGGAGGACCACGACCAGGCGCAGGCCCTGACGGCCGCCGCGCTCGGCGCCGGTACGGCCGAGCCGCCGCCGGGCCCCGTCGACCTGGCCGTCGTCGCCGTGCCGCCGGCCCATGTCGCGACGGCGCTGGCCGGCGCGATACGGCGCGGCGCGGCGCGGGCGTACATCGACGTCGCCAGCGTCAAGGGCGGCCCGCGCCGCGAGCTGGAGGCCCTGGGTTGCGACCTGTCCGGCTATCTGGGCACGCACCCGATGGCCGGTCGGGAGCGCTCCGGGCCGCTGGCCGCCACCGCCGATCTCTTCGAGGGCCGCCCCTGGGTGCTCACCCCGGTCCCCGGCGGCGACACCGAGGTGCTCAATCTCGCGCTGGAGCTGGTCGCGCTGTGCCGGGCCGTCCCGGTGGTGATGGACGCGGACGCGCACGACCGCGCCGTCGCCCTGGTGTCGCACACCCCGCAGCTGCTCTCCAGCCTCGTCGCGGCCCGCCTCAAGGGCGCCGACGAGACCGCGGTGCGGCTCTGCGGCCAGGGCATCCGCGATGTGACCCGGATCGCGGCCTCGGATCCGGCGATGTGGATCGACATCCTGTCCGCCAACCCGGGCCCGGTCGCCGATGTGCTGGCCGAGGTCGCCGCCGACCTGGACGAGACCGTACGGTCGCTGCGCGCCCTGGAGTCCACCGACGAGGAGAAGCGCGGAGGCGGGGCCACCGGCATCGCCGACGTGCTCCGCCGCGGCAACGCCGGCCGCGAGCGGGTGCCCGGCAAGCACGGCGCCGCCCCGGCCGTGTACGAGACCGTCGCGGTCTACATCGGCGACCAGCCGGGCGAGCTGGCCCGGATCTTCGCCGACGCCGGCCGCGCCGGGGTCAACATCGAGGACGTCCGCATCGAGCACGCCACGGGCCAGCAGGCCGGCTTCATCCAGCTGACGGTCGAGCCGCCGGCGGTGCCGGTGCTGACCGCGGAGCTGCGGGAGCGGGGGTGGTCGATCCGGCAGTGACTCCGTGGACGGCGCGCTCCGGCTCAGCCAGTAACCTTGTCCGAGGCCCTCAGTGCCCTGGACCGCCGCCCCGTGTAACAAGAAAGGTGTTCGTCACCGTGGAAACCGCCGCTCGGACCGCCCCGGCTGCAGTGATTGTCGCCATCGACGGCCCCGCAGGCACGGGCAAGTCCAGCACGTCCAAGGCCGTCGCCGCCAAGCTGGGACTCGGCTACCTCGACACCGGCGCGCAGTACCGCGCGATCACGTGGTGGATGCTGACCAACGGCATCGACGTCGACGACGCGGTCGCGGTGGCCGACGCCAGCGCCAAGCCGGTGATCGTCTCCGGTACGGACCCGGCCGCCCCGACCATCACCGTCGACGGCCTCGACGCCGCGGGCCCGATCCGCAGCCAGGAGGTCACCGCCGCGGTCAGCGCGGTCAGCGCCGTCCCCGAGGTGCGGGCCCTGATCACCGACCTCCAGCGCAGCATCGCCGCCGGGGCGCCGCACGGCATCGTCGTCGAGGGCCGGGACATCGGCATAACCGTCCTGCCGGACGCCGACCTCAAGGTCTTCCTCACCGCCTCCCCGGAGGCGCGGGCGGCCCGGCGCAACGGTGAGCTCAGGGGCAAGAACCCCGAGCTGGCTGCCGATCTGGCCGCCACCCGCGAGGCGCTGATCAAGCGGGACGCCGCCGACTCCTCCCGGAAGACCTCCCCGCTGGCCAAGGCGGACGACGCGGTCGAGGTCGACACCACCGACCTGACGCTGGATCAGGTCATCGAGTGCGTGGTCACCCTCGTCGAGGGCGTCAGCGCCGAAAAATCGGGGCGGGTCGCCCGGTGACCGACTCCGGCAAGCCGCCGAGCCCGCGGGGCGCCGCGGTCGGCAGGCGGATCGGCATCGGGCTGATGTACGGCCTGTGGCAGCCGCGGGTGCTGGGCGCCTGGCGGGTGCCGGCCGGCGGGCCGGTGATCCTCGCCGTCAACCACTCCCACGGCATCGACGGCCCGATGCTGATGGGCACCGCGCCGCGACCGGTGCACTTCCTGATCAAGAAGGAAGCCTTCGTCGGCCCGCTGGACCCGTTCCTGCGGGGCATCGGGCAGCTGAAGGTGGACCGCCAGTCCGCCGACCGCAAGGCGATCACCGACGCGCTCGGGGTGCTGGCCGCCGGCGGGGTGCTGGGGATCTTCCCGGAAGGCACCCGCGGCGAGGGCGACTTCGCCTCCTTGCGGGCCGGGCTCGCGTACTTCGCGGTGCGCTCCGGCGCCCCGGTCGTCCCGGTGGCGGTGCTCGGCAGCACCGACCACCCCAGCCGGCTCACCCCGGCCCTGCCGCGGCTGCGCGGTCGCATCGACGTCGTCTTCGGGGACGCCTTCGACGCGGGCGACGGCAGCGGGCGGCGCACCCGTAAGGCGCTGGACGAGGCGACCGTACGGATCCAGGAGCGGCTGACCGCCCACCTGGCACAGGCCCGGCGCCTTACCGGGCGCTGACCGACACTTGAGTAGTGGGCCGGCCACGAGCGCGGCCCACCGACCACATGGATGAACGAGGAACGGACTTCATGAACGAGCAGATCCACACCGGCGACGAGCACGGTGCGCTTGGCGACGCCGAGTACGCGGAGTTCATGGAGCTCGCCGCGGAAGAGGGCTTCGACCTGACGGAGGTCGAGGGCGACATCGCCGCGGCCGGGCACGGCCCGCTGCCCGTCCTCGCCGTCATCGGCCGCCCGAACGTCGGCAAGTCGACTCTGGTGAACCGCATCATCGGCCGCCGCGAGGCGGTCGTCGAGGACAAGCCGGGCGTCACCCGCGACCGCGTCACCTACGAGGCCGACTGGAACGGCCGCCGCTTCAAGGTCGTCGACACCGGCGGCTGGGAGCAGGACGTGCTCGGCATCGACGCCTCCGTGGCGATGCAGGCCGAGTTCGCCATCGAGGCTGCCGACGCGGTGGTCTTCGTCGTGGACGCCAAGGTCGGCGCGACCGACACCGACGAGGCCGTCGTCAAGCTGCTGCGCCGCGCCGGCAAGCCGGTCGTCCTGGTCGCCAACAAGGTCGACGGCCCGTCCGGCGAGGCGGACGCCGCCATGCTGTGGTCGCTGGGCCTGGGCGAGCCGCACCCGGTCTCCGCACTGCACGGCCGCGGCACCGGCGACATGCTCGACGCCGCGCTGGAGGCGCTGCCCGAGGCGCCCGCGCAGACCTTCGGCGCCACCGTCGGCGGCCCCCGCCGGATCGCGCTGATCGGCCGCCCGAACGTCGGCAAGTCGTCACTGCTCAACAAGGTCGCCGGCGAGGAGCGGGTGGTGGTCAACGAGATGGCCGGCACCACCCGCGACCCCGTCGACGAGATGATCGAACTGGGCGGCAAGACCTGGAAGTTCGTGGACACCGCCGGTATCCGCCGCCGGGTGCACCTCCAGGAGGGCGCCGACTACTACGCCTCGCTGCGCACCGCGGCGGCCGTGGAGAAGGCCGAGGTCGCGGTCGTCCTGATCGACGCCGGGGAGTCCATCAGCGTCCAGGACCAGCGGATCATCACCATGGCAGTGGAGGCCGGCCGCGCCCTGGTCATCGCCTACAACAAGTGGGACACCCTCGACGAGGAGCGCCGCTTCTATCTGGAGCGCGAGATCGAGCGGGACCTCGTGCAGATCCCGTGGGCGATGCGGGTCAACGTCTCCGCGCGCACCGGCCGCCACATGGAGAAGCTGGTCCCGGCGATCGAGACCGCACTGGCCGGGTGGGAGACCCGGATCCCCACCGGCCGGCTGAACGCCTTCCTCGGTGAGATCGTGGCCTCCCACCCGCACCCGATCCGTGGCGGCAAGCAGCCCCGCATCCTCTTCGGCACCCAGGCCGGCACCAAGCCGCCGCGCTTCGTGCTCTTCGCCTCGGGCTTCCTGGAGGCCGGCTACCGCCGGTTCATCGAGCGGCGGCTCCGCGAGGAGTTCGGCTTCGAGGGGACGCCGATCCACATCTCCGTGCGGGTGCGCGAGAAGCGCAACAGCAAGAAGAAGTAGCAGAAGCGGCGGAGCGGAAGCGGCTCTTTCCCCCGCGGCGGTCGGCAGGCGTCAGTGGCTGCCGGGGGGCCGGGAGGAGTCCCGCTGCCCCGGCGGCAGCGCCTGCATCTGCCCCCGGGGCTGGAACGGTTGCCGGCCGACGGCCTCCCATTGGCCCGTCGACGCCGTGGTGCGGCGCCAACTCGCACTGCCGCGCAGCGATTCCGGTACCTCCACCTCGTCCGTACGGTCCCCGGGCAGCGCCCGGAAGGAGCGGCGGTACTCGGCGTACAACGCGTCGTAGATCGGCGTGGCGGAGCCGCGGTCGGTGGGGTGCGGCGTCCGGTGTTCGCGGGACGGCCGCATCGCGGGGATCGAGTGGGGGTACGGGGCGCGGGGGGAGGGGTCGTATGCGTGCACGTAGGTGCCAACGAACCCGATCGCCCCGAGATGCGGCTTTCGGTCGGAAATGGCTGATCGCAGGAGCAATCCCGCCACATCGGGCAGTCATACTCCCGCGATCGGGGGAACCTCCGGTCAGGTCCCGGCCAGCGGCATCGACGCGGCGACCAGCTTGCCGTCCCGGGCGGCCTTTTCCAGCGCCTGGCGCATGAGGTCCTCGCGCGGCTGGTGGCCGATGGTGCCGGAGGGTGCGGCGTACATCAGCACGGTCTGCGCCTTGTTGGCCGCGGTGCGCCAGCCGTCGGAGACAGCCAGCGGCTGATGGGCCTGCCACCAGGCGGACTGGCTGCCGGCGGTGCCGGGCTGGAGGACGGCGTGCAGCTTGCCCATCGCCAGCAGCGCCGACCAGCCGGCGATCGGGTCGGGCAGCGCGTTCATGTCCGTCACGAGGGCGAAGCCGTGCTCGATGAGCAGCGGCAGGAAGTCGTCCTCCAGGCCGGCCGATCCGGGGCGGGCGATCGGGCCGTTGGGCTCCACCACCAGGGCGGGGTGCAGCTCCTCCTTGACCAGGACCAGGCCGCAGGTGATGCCGAGGGTCGCCTGGCGGTCGTTGGTGGGGATCGGGGCGGGCGGCGCGGGCTCCGAGCCGGGGGTGCGGGGCGCGGCGTCCTCGCCGGTGATCGAGCGCACGGCCCCCCGGAGCTGTTCCTCGGACACCGGGACGACCTGCGACGGGATGCAGGTGGCGTGGGCGAACGCGAGGACCGCGGTCTCCTCGCCGACGAAGAGTACGGTGCTGGTCCGCTCCTGCTCGCTGTCGCCGGGGGTCCGGCAGGAGGTGCAGTCGTAGCTGCCGGGGGCATCGTCACCGGCCAGCAGGCGGTCGGCTTCTTCGTCGCCGATCTCGGCGCGAACGTCGTCGCTGACGTCGAGCATGCGCGGCACGGGTGGCTCCTCGATCTCTGAGCGGCTGCCGGGCGGTCTCCCGGCTCGTACAAGGACAACGGGCGACCATCGGGAGAGTCACGCGCGGACGGGAACAGAATCGAACCAATCGACGCACAGCGGGAATCGGCGGAAAGAGGTCCGGGAACCGGTCGCACACCGCCAATTCCCGTGCAGAACGTGGCCCAGGTGGCGGCGATCCGTACACCGGACCGGGTGGGTTCGCGGTGCGGAGGGCGCGGCGCGGTGGCGCCCGGCGGTCCGCTGCTTACCGTCACCGGCTATGTCGGACAATTCTTCGGCGCCGCGGCGCATCGCGGAATCCGTCGGGCTGCTCACCGCGGCAGCCGCTGCCCTGGTCCTGTGCTTCCCCAGCGGCGCCGTCGCCGACGGCGAGCCGGGCGGCCGGGGAGGGGGCGGGGGCGGCGGCCGGCCCCCGTACGCCTGCGCCGACGACGAGTGGCCGTGGGGCTGCCTCGCCGAGTGCGAGAGCAGCGGCGACTGGCACGTCAACACCGGCAACGACTACTACGGCGGCCTCCAGTTCTGGCAGCCCACCTGGGAGGCGTTCGGCGGCCTCCGCTACGCCCAGCGCGCCGACCTCGCGACCCGGGACGAGCAGATCAAAGTGGCCAAGAGGGTGCAGGCCGTCCAGGGTTGGGGTGCCTGGCCGGTGTGCGCCAGGCGCTACGGGCTGATCAAGGACCGCTTCCATGTCGTACGGCACGGCGACACCCTCTCCCGGATCGCGCACCGGTACCACGTCAAGGGTGGCTGGCGGGCGCTGTACAAGGCCAACCGCGAGGCCGTCGGGGAGCGTCCGGAGCGGCTGACGGTGGGGACCCGGCTGGAGCTTCCGGTGACGCATGTCCCAGGCTCCGCCCACGGGGCCGTCGGGGAGCGTCCGGAGCGGCCGACGGTGGGGACCCGGCCGGAGCTTCCGGTGACGCATCTCCCCAGCTCCGCCCACGGGGCCGTCGGCGAGCGTCCGGAGCGGCCGACGGTGGGGCCCCGGCCGGAGCTTCCGGTGACGCGCGTCGGAAGCCCCGCCTGAGCGCTCCGTTTCCGCCAGAGTTCCCGGATCCCGGTACCGATGCCCTAACCTTTGCGGCACGAGTTGGCGAACACCCCCAACCGCGAAGGCCGTTCGGCCGTCTTACTCTTCAACAGCCGGACACAGGAGGCCGTCGGGGGCGGGCGACGTGGTCCGCGGGGGGACCGGGACGAGCGGAGACCAGGGGACGCGGGGACGGATGCACATCTCATTCCTCATTCACCATGCCTATGGCACCGGAGAGGCGGTCCGTACGACGTTCGGCCTGGCCGGCGCCCTCGCCGAGCGGCATGACGTCGAGATCGTCTCCGCGCTGCGGTACCGCGACGCCCCGGCCGTGGCGCTCGCCCCCGGCGTCGCGCTGCGGCATCTCGTGGACCTCCGGGCGCACGGCCCCGCCCGCGACCGCGCCGACCCGGCGCACACCCGCCCCGCCCGGGTCTTCCCGGCCGCCGACAGCAGCTCCGGCCAGTACAGCGAACTCACCGACCGCCGGATCGCGCAGTATCTGCGCCGGACCGCGGCGGACGTGGTGGTCGGCACCCGGCCCGGACTGAACGTGCACGTCGCCCGACAGACCCGCCGCGGCCCGCTCCGGGTGGGCCAGGAGTGGATCGGCCTGGACGGCCACGGCCGGGCGCTCAAGTCGGCGCTGCGCGGGGCCTATCCGCGACTGGACGCCGTCCTCACCGCCGGCGAGGCCGACGCCCGCGCCTGGCGCCGCGGGCTGCGGCTGCCCGGCGTCCGCGTCGAGGCGCTGCCCAGCGGGGTGCCCGCGCCGCGCCTGGCGCCCGCCGACGGCAGCGGCAAGTGGGTGGTGGCGGCCGGCCGGCTGACTCGGGCCACCCGCTTCGACATCCTGGTCCGGGCCTTCGCCGGGGTCGTCGCGTCGCGCCCCGACTGGCGGCTGCGGATCTACGGCGGCGGCGCCGAGAAGGCCGCGCTGCGCGCCCTGATCGACGAACTCGGCCTCTACAACCACGTGTTCCTGATGGGCCCGGCCGGTCCCCTGGAGTCCGAGTGGGCCAAGGGCTCCATCGCCGCGGTCACCGCCGGCCGGGAGCCGTCCGCGACGACCGCCGCCGAGGCGATGCGCTGCGGACTGCCCGTCGTCGCCACCGACTGCCCCGGCGGGCCCGGCGAGATCGTCGCGGACGGGGTGGACGGCAGGCTGGTGCCGGCCGGGAACCCGGCGGCGCTGACCGGTGCGCTGCTCGCACTGATCGGCGACGACGCCGCCCGCAGGCGGATGGGCGCCGCCGCGCTCGCCTCGTCCGCCCGCTTCGACCCGGCCGCGGTCGCCGCACGCCATGCCGCGCTCTTCGACGAACTGCTCGCGGTGCGGCGCGACAGCAGTCTGCGCGGCTCCCTGCACCGCGCCAGGGGGGCCCTGGTGGGCGGTGCCTACGCCGCCAAGTACGCCGCCGAGCACACGGCCCGCGCCGCGGTGAGAGGGGTGCGCACGGCATGAACGCCTCGACGCGGTCCACCGTCACCGGACCCGGCGCGGCCGGGCGCCCGGCCCACAGACCCGACAGCGGCCGGCCGGGGGAGCGGCGGACCACGGCAACGGGAGGGGAACCGCCGGTGCCGGTGGACCTGAGGGCCGACTGCATCGCGGACTCCGCGGGCGGCCTCACCTTCGATCTGAATGTCCCTCAGGGCACCGGCACTTCCTGGAGCGCGGCCCTGGTGCTGCGGCTGCGTGGCGGTGCGCGGGCCGACGGCACCGACGACGAGGTGCGGCTCCCGCTCGGGCCGAACGGCGCCGGGCGGCTGCGCGCCGTACTGCCCAGCACCGTCGCGCTCGCCGAGGGCCGCTGGAACGCCTATGCCGACCTCGGCGACGGGCGCGACCCGCGTCGGCTGCTGCCCGGCGTCAACGACCTGCGCTCGCTGGTGGACCGCCGGCCGCTGGCGGGCATCGGCCGGCTCGGCGTACGGATCCCGTACGCGACCAAGGTCGGCAACCTCGCGCTGCGCAGCTGGCTGCGCGGACCGCACGCCGAGGCCGGCGACATCCTCGTGGCCCCCGAGGGCATGACGGTCACCGGCCGCCTCTACGGGGCGAGTCCGGCGGACGGCGCCCGCGCCGAGGCCCGGGTGCGCGGCGCGGACGCGGAACCGGCCGCCGTCACCGTCCCGTCGGCCGTCGACGGCCCGGACTTCACCTTCACCGTCCCCTACACCGAGCTGGCCGCCGGCTGGCGCCCCGGCAGCGGGCCGTGGGACCTGTGGCTGCGCCCCGCCGAGGGCGCCCGGCCGGTCCGCATCGCCCGCCTCCTGGACGATGTCGCGGACAAGAAGCAGGTGTTCAGCTACCCGGCGCTCACGGTGCGGACCACGGCCGGGGAGCTGCGGATCGGCCCGTACTACACGCTCGACAACGACCTGGCCGTCCGCGTCACCGGCCCGGCCGAGGGCACGTAGCGCCCGTGGCGGCGGAGGAGCCCGGCGGGGCGCCGCTGAGCATCGGGGAGTTGGCCCGCCGGGCCGGGGTGACGGTCAAGACCGTGCGCCACTACTCGGACCAGGGGCTGCTCCCGGACGCCGGCCGCAGCGCGGGCGGGCACCGGCGCTACGACCCGGAGGCCCTGGACCGGCTGCGGCGGATCCGGGACCTGCGCGCCTTCGGGATGCCGCTGCCCGACGTCGCCGAGGCGATGGCGGGCGGCTCCCTGGAGCGGGCGCTGGCCGGGCGGCTCGCCGCGGTCGGCGGGCAGCTCACCGCGCTGCGCTGGCAGCAGGCCGCGCTGCGCGCCCTCACCGAGGCGTCCGCGGACCAACGCCCGGCGCTGCTGCGGCTGTTGGGCGGACTTCCGCTGCCGCCGACCGGCGACGGCGCGGTGCGTTTCTGGCGCCGGCAGCTGCCCCGCGCGCTGCCGTCCGCGCTGCGCGATGCGGTCGTCGACGCGGCGGTGCCGGTCTTGCCCGCGGACCCTGAACCGGCTCAGGTCGTCGGCTACGCCCGGCTGCACGCGCTCACCACGGCCGGCACCGGGGGCCTGGCCGAGCGCTGCCGCCGGGTGCGCCGGGCGCCCGCCGCACTGGTGGGGGACAGCGACCCGGTGGCGCTCTACCGGGGGCTGGGCGAGGCGTACGCACTGGCCGCCGCGGCGCTCGCCGCGGGCCGCCCGCCCGGGCCCGGTGACGAGTTGGACTCCTTCGTGGCCGCGCATGCCCGCGCGTACCGCAGCCGGGACAGCCCCGCGTTCCGCGCCGGGCTGCGGGCGGTCTCGGCGGCCGGCGAGGATCTGGGGATGCGGGCGTACTGGCGGTATGTCGACGAGGTGACCGGAGGCGGCGGTCCGACGATGGGGGCCGCGCACGACTGGCTGGTCGGCGCGCTCGGCCGCGACGGGTGAGTGAGCCGACCAGCCGGTCGTGCGCGGCGGTCCCGAAGGCTGGGAGACTCGGGGCATGTTGGACACCTCGGCGCGTCTGCTGCGTCTGCTCTCGTTGCTGCAGTCCCACCGCGAGTGGTCGGGGGCGGATCTCGCCGACCGCCTCGGCGTCACCCCGCGCACCGTCCGGCGGGACGTCGACCGGCTCCGCGAACTGGGGTATCCCGTCCACTCCGCGCCCGGCACGGCCGGCGGCTACCGGCTCGGCGCCGGCGCCGAACTCCCGCCACTGTTGCTGGACGACGAGGAGGCGGTGGCGGTCGCGGTCGGACTGAGCAGCGCCGCGGCCGGCGGCGTCGAGGGCATCGAGGAGACCTCCGTACGGGCGCTGGCGAAGCTGGAGCAGGTGCTGCCGCACCGGCTGCGCCACCGGGTCGGGGCGCTCACCGCCGCCACCGTCCCGATGCTCGGCAGGCCCGGCGGCCCCCGGGTGGACCCCCGGGTCCTCACCGAACTCGCGCACACCTGCCGGGACTTCCAGCGGCTGCGGTTCCGCTACGCCGACCACGACGGGGCGGTCACCCGCCGCATCGTCGAGCCGCACCGCCTGGTCTCCGCCCAGTGCCGCTGGTACCTCGTCGGCTGGGACGTGGACCGCGCGGACTGGCGCACCTACCGGGTGGACCGGATCACCCCCGCCCCGCCGCACGGCCCGCGCTTCACCCCCCGTACCCCGCCCGCCGAGGACCTCGCCACGTATGTCTCCCGGGGTGTCTCCGGGCGGGCGTTCCGGACGCAGGCCACGGTGCTGCTGCGGGTGCCGCTGGAGCGTGCCGCGGAGCGCGTCGGCCCGTACGACGGGGTGCTGGAGGCGGTCGACGCGCACAGCTGCCTGCTGCGCACCGGGGCGCACAGCCTCGACGTGCTGGTGTTCCACATCGTGCTGCTGGGCTTCGACTTCGAGATCCGTGAGCCGGCCGAACTCGCCGGCCGGGTACGGGAGATCAGGGACCGGCTCTCCCGGGCACTGGCCTGACGGCGGTCTCCGCGGACATCTCGGGGTGGTGCAGGTCGAAGGCCGGCGACTCGGAGCGGATCCGGGGCAGCGTGGTGAAGTTGTGCCGCGGCGGCGGACAGGAGGTGGCCCACTCCAGGGAGCGGCCGAAGCCCCAGGGGTCGTCGACCGCGACGCGGGTGCCCTGCTGCGTGGTCCGCCACACGTTGTAGAGGAACGGCAGGGTGGAGGCGCCGAGCAGGAACGCGCCGACGGTGGAGACGGTGTTGAGCGCGGTGAAGCCGTCGGCGGGGAGGTAGTCGGCGTAGCGGCGGGGCATACCGGCCACGCCCAGCCAGTGGTGGACGAGGAAGGTGGTGTGGAAGCCGACGAACAGCAACCAGAAGTGGACCTTGCCGAGCCGCTCGTCCAGCATCTTGCCGGTGAACTTGGGCCACCAGAAGTAGAAGCCGGCGAAGGTCGCGAAGGTCACCGTCCCGAAGACGACGTAGTGGAAGTGGCCGACGACGAAGTACGAGTCGGTGACCTGGAAGTCCAGTGGCGGTGAGGCCAGGATGACGCCGGTCAGCCCGCCGAACAGAAAGCTCACCAGGAAGCCGACCGACCACAGCATGGGGGTCTCGAAGGAGACCGAGCCGTGCCACATGGTGCCGATCCAGTTGAAGAACTTCACCCCGGTCGGCGCCGCGATCAGGAACGACATCAGCGAGAAGAACGGCAGCAGCACCGCGCCGGTCGCGAACATGTGGTGCGCCCAGACCATCACCGACAGGGCCGTGATGGCCATCGTCGCGCCGATCAGCATCACGTAACCGAAGATCGGCTTGCGGGAGAAGACCGGGATGATCTCGGTGATGATGCCGAAGAACGGCAACGCGATGATGTAGACCTCGGGGTGGCCGAAGAACCAGAAGAGGTGCTGCCACAGCAGCGCGCCGCCCCAGCGGGCGTCGAAGACCACCGCGCCGAACCGCCGGTCCGCCTCCAACACGAGCAGGGTCGCGGCCAGCACCGGGAACGCCATCAGCACCAGGATCGAGGTGAAGAGGATGTTCCAGGTGAACACCGGCATCCGGAACATCGTCATGCCCGGCGCCCGCAGCGCGATGATCGTCGCGATGAAGTTGACCGCTCCGAGGATGGTGCCGAAACCGGCCAGCGCCAGCCCCATGATCCACATGTCGGGGCCGATGCCGTCGGAGCGGACCGCGGAGTTGAGCGGGGCGTAGGCCGTCCATCCGTACGCCGGGCCGCCCTCGGGCGTCAGGAAGCTGCTCAGCACGATCAGGCCGCCGAAGAGGTAGAGCCAGTACGAGAGCATGTTCAGCCGGGGGAAGGCGACATCGGGGGAGCCGATCTGGAGCGGCATGATCTCGTTGGCGAAGCCGGCGAAGGCCGGGGTGGCGAACAGCAGAAGCATGATCGTGCCGTGCATCGTCAGCGCCTGGTTGAACTGGTCGTTGCTGATGATCTGGAGCCCGGGCCGGGCCAGTTCGGCGCGCATCAGCAGCGCCAGCAGCCCGCCGACGAGGAAGAAGCCGAACGACGTGATCAGGTAGAGGTGCCCGATCTTCTTGTGGTCGGTGGTGCTCAGCCAGTCGGCCAGCACCGTGCCGCGGCGCCGCCCCCCGGCCGGCCGGGCGCTCTCCCGGGAGATCTCGCTGACCATCGGCTGCACCTCGTTCGGCGGGGTTGTTCGGGGGCGCCGGTCATGATGCTCGCGCGCGGGGCGCAGAGCGAGGGGACGCTCCGGTCCGTTCCGGTGGCGTCCCGCAGACCGCGGCGGGGAGCCGGGCGGGCCGGGGCATCCCGGGCGATGTGCGGGAAATGTGTGTGGAATGTGTCTCGTTGGCCAATTTCCGGGCGGCTGAAAAAGAGGGTCGGGTAAAGGGAATGCGGGACGCGTGGGCGATTAATTTCCGCCTGCTGCCCGGATTTGCCCGAAGTGGCGGCACGGCGTTCCGTATGTGATCAAGAGGGAATTCCGGCCGCTTTGTTTTCCACCCGGTTGCGGCAGCGCACGGCGCGTAAGGGTGAGGGCCGTTCCGGCAATCGCCGGAGCGTTCACCGTGACACAAGTGTGACCAATGACGGACCGGCAGGTCGCCGCGGTGTGCGGCGGACGGCCCTTCCGCGCGCCGGCCCGGCCGCCTACGGTGGCCGGTATGGCACCCGTACCGAACCTTCCCGGCGACCGCGACGACATCCAGGACGAGGTCGAGGCGTATGTCGGCCTCGGCCGGCAGGAGGCGGAGGAGCGGGCCCGGGCCCGTGGCTGGACCACCGTCCGTGCGCTGCCGCCGGGCGCGGTGATCACGATGGAATACCTCACCGGCCGGATCAACTTCGAGGTCCGGGACGGTGTGGTGCACCGCAGCTGGCAGGGCTGACCGGGCCGGCGGACCCTGGACACGGCGAAGGCCCCGGCTGCTCCGGAAGGAGCGGCCGGGGCCTTCGGTGCGGGGCAGCAGGTGTGCGTACCGGGCCCCGCGGCGCGGGGGCGGTCAGCCGGTGCCGTTGCGCCCGCGGCCGGTGGCGGGGGTGAACGGCGCGGCACCGCGCGGGACGCGGTCCGCGTGCGGCGGCCGGCGGCTGCCCGTCGGGGTGACCGGGCTGCGCTCCGCGCGGCTGGTGTGCGGGCGCGACGGGTGGTGCGGCCAGCCGTCCGGGGCGCGGGTGGCGTGGGCGACGCCCACCGCCTCGCGCACCAGGACCTCGCCGTCCGGGGCGACCCGCTGCGGGGAGAGCCCGGGGACCAGCACGCCGGCCGGCAGCGGACCGCGCAGCGAATCGGGGCGCAGCCGCAGCCAGAGCCGCAGCAGGATGCCCATGAGGCGGTCCTCGACCCAGGTGATGCCGGGCTCGACCCACGGCATCGCCAGCAGCACCAGCAGGCCCGCGGCCCAGCCGAGCAGCACGTCGCTGACCCAGTGCGTACCGAGGTAGACGGTCGTCATGCCGACGCCCAGGGCGCCCAGCGCGGCGATCACCGACAGGGTCCGGCGGCGCAGCGGGGTGGTCGCGATGTAGGCCAGCACACCCCAGGTGACCACGGCGTTCGCGGTGTGACCGGAGGGGAATATATCGCCGCCGAGCCACATCTCGTTGGAGCCGACGGTCGTCGCGTAGTGCGGGCCGAGCCGGCCCATGCCGAGCTTGGCGGCACCCACGGTGATGTTCAGCAGCAGGAGCGAGGCGCCGAGCACCAGCAGCGGGTGGAGGTTGCGCTGCTTCCAGCAGCGCCAACCCAGCCAGGCGGCCACCGCCACCGCGGTCGGGCCGCGCTGTCCCAGCACGACGAAGTAGTCGAGGAAGGCATGGATCGACGGCCACTGCTTATAGGGCCGGAAGAACATGACCTGCCAGTCGAGGGTGACCAGATAGGTGTTGGCCAGCACTCCGGCGACGATCGCGATGTACACCGCCAGCGTGCCCCAGAGCAGCCACAGGCGGGTCCGGGTCATGCGGGGCGGTTTGACGCGATCGGTCGGGAGCTGCTCCTCCATCTGGTCGAGCTTGTCATCGGTACGCACTCAAACGACGTTACCGCGTGTGATGTATGCACTTGGTCAAACCGTGCGCTTTGTAATGACGATGTGATGTGGAATGGGTCTCAATCACCGTTCGGTGACCTGGATTTCGAAGAGAATTCCCGGGCCGCTGGATTCCCTTCCGGCCATCCGCGTGTCGGCGCCGTGCATGCTTATCTGTTTTTCGCCGGCGGAGTTTATCCGCGATTCGCACGGGTGTCGCGCCACGTTTTCCCGGGGTGGTGATCGCGGAGCGGGATCTTCCCGGTCACGGCGGGCCGGAGCCGTTGAGCCAGAACGCGCCGTAGACCGCCGAGCCGGCCGCCATCAGCCCGATGACCAGCCACGACCGCGCCGGGCGCCACCGCGCCAGCCCCGCGGCGAGTGGCAGCAGCAGCGGAAAGGCCGGCATCATCAGCCGCGGTTTGGAGCCGAAGTAGCCCCTGGCGGTGAGCGCCAGCAGCAGCACCGTCCCGCCGTACACCGCCAGCGGCAGCGGCTGGCCCCGCCGTACGCCGTGCAGATACAGCCAGACCACCAGCGCGACGCCGATCAGCAGCCCGAGGCCGGCGGCGAACGCGGGCCCGGTCAGCTGGCGGCCGATGAAGTGGCCGAAGGCGATTCCGCCGTCGAAGCCGTTGCCCCAGCCGCTCTGGACGTCGAGATAGCCGGTGAGCGAGCCCCGCCGGGCGGCGACCCACAGGAAGTAGCCGCACCAGCCGAGCGGCGCCAGCAGGACGCCGAGCAGCATCCGGCGGTGCCGGCCGCGGAGGAGGGCGCGGAAGCGGACGCCGCCGGCCCGCTCGTTCACCACCGTCACCGCCGCGGTGACCCACACCGCGGCGACCACCGCGGCGCCCACCGGCCGGGTCAGCCCGGCCAGCGACGCCAGCACGCCCGCCCACACCCAGCGGCCGGTCAGCACGCAGTACACGCCCCAGGCCGCGAGCGCGGTGAACAGCGACTCCGAGTACGCCATCGACTGCACGATCCCGACCGGCAGCGCGGCCCACAGCGCGGCCAGCGCCACCCCGGCCCGCGGTCCGTGCAGCCGCTCCCCGGTCGCGTACAGCGCCCAGGCCGCCGCCAGCGAGGTCAGCCAGGCCACCGCCATCCCGGCGTCCGCCGCGGACAGCGGGGTGATCGCCGACAGGCCCCGCTCCAGCCAGGGCAGCAGCGGGAAGAAGGCGAGGTTGGAGTGCACGGCGCCGTTGGCCAGGTGGACGGTGTGGCCGTAGCCCTGCTCGGCGATCCCGGTGTACCAGAGGGAGTCCCAGCGGGCGGTCAGCAGGGTGTGCCAGTCCTTGCCGTCGGCGGCCGACCAGACCATGAGCACGGCCAGGCCCAGCAGCCGGACCGCCGCGTACGCCGCCAGCCCGGGGGCGGCGCGGCGCAGCGCGGCCCGGACAGCGGGCGGGCACAGCGTGCGGCCGGGGGCGGCGGTTGAGGCAAGATCGTTCATCGGGACGATTATCCAGGTGGCGAAAGAGCGCCCGACCCGGGCGGGTCGCGCAACGTCAGGGGCTGCGAGGAGCGTCTCACCGTGAGGTGGGCCACGCGGGCCCCAGGTGGACTCGCGTAGTCTGACGTCTCCACTCGCCCGTGCCACCGGTTTCCCCGGGGCGTCTTCGCGCCCCGGTCCGTGGCCGCGAGCGCATGACGGCGAGCGCATGACAGGAGGTACTGGATGTCAGGGACGACCGCGTCCGGCAGGGGGCGGACGGGGGGAGTTCCCCGGCACACAGGCGGCGGCGTGAACCGCTGGACCGTGCTGACCGTGCTCTGCGTCAGCCTGCTCTTCGTCGCGCTGGACACCACGATCCTGTACGTGGCGGTGCCCTCCGTCACCGAGGACCTGCGGCCCGGACCGGTGGAGCTGCTCTGGATCGTCGACATCTACCCGCTGATCGCGGCGTCGCTGCTGATCCTCTTCGGCACGCTCGGCGACCGCGTCGGCCGGCGCCGCATCCTGCTTCTCGGTTACGGCCTCTTCGGACTGGCCTCGGCCGCCGCCGCGCTCGCGCCCAATCCGCAGATCCTGATGACGGCTCGCGCGCTGCTCGGCATCGGCGGCGCGATGATCATGCCCGCGACGCTGTCGATTTTGCGCCAGGTCTTCCCCGACCGGCGGGAGCGCGCGGTCGCCATCGGCGTCTGGAGCGCGGTGGCCGCGGTCGGCGCCGCGGTCGGCCCGGTGCTCGGCGGCTTCCTCGTCGAGAACTTCTGGTGGGGCTCGGTCTTCCTCATCAACATCCCGATGATGGCCGCGATGTTCCTGATAGGACGCTGGCTGCTGCCGGAGTCGCGGGGTGAGCGCAACGGCCCCTGGGACGTGGTCGGCGCGGTCGTCGCGGCCCTCGGCGTGCTGGGCATCGTGCTGGGGGTCAAGCGGCTGGGCAGCGGTGCGCCCGTGGTGGGTCCGACCACCCTGCTCCCGATCGCCCTCGGCACCCTGCTGCTGATCCTCTTCGTGCGCCGCCAGCGCCGCCGGGAGCATCCGCTGATCGACATGCGGCTGTTCGCCCGGCCCGCGTTCGGCACCTCCATCGGCTGCATCGTGCTGGCCATGCTCGCCCTCGTCGGGCTCCAGCTGATCGCCGTCCAGTACCTCCAACTCGTCCTGGGGCTGAGCCCGTTGGAGACCGGCCTGCGGATGCTGCCGCTGGTCTTCTCCGCGATGGCCGCCGGGCTCACCGGCTCGAAGCTGCTCCAGGCGCTCGGCCCGCGGGCGATGGTCGCCGGCGGCTTCACGCTGACCGCGACCGCGGTGCTGACGCTGACCGCGCTGGGCAGCCAGGACCGCTTCTGGCAGCTGGCGCTCGGTTTCGTCCTGCTCGGCTTCGGCTTCCAGTCGACGCTGTTCGGCGCGTACGAGTCGATGCTGAGCGAGGCCCCCGCCGAGCAGTCGGGCGGTGCCGCGGCGCTCGGCGAGACCGCCTACCAGCTCGGTGCCGGGATCGGCGTCGCACTGCTCGGCAGTGTCATGAACGCCGCGTACGCACCGGGCCTGGACCGGGTCGACGGCGTCAGCACCAAGACGTCCCACTCGGCGTCGCATTCGCTCGGCGAGGCGTACAAGGTCGCGGCCGGACTGGGCGAGCACGCCCGGCACGCGCTGCGGCTGGCCGCCCGGGACTCCTTCATCCACGGGCTGCGGGTCACCCTCGTCGCCAGCGCCCTGCTGCTGCTCGTCGGCGCGGGGATCGCGCTGCGGCTGCCGCGCCGGGCCGCGGAGTCCACCGAACGGGCCGAGGGCGAGACCACCGCCGGCGACACTGCGCCGGCCGCCGGGCGCGAGGGGGCGCCGGCCCCGGCGAGCACCGGCCGCTGAGGTCCGGCCGCCGCTGCCCCGGCACGCCCTGCCGCGCGGTGGTGACCCTTGCCCGCGCGGCGCCCGGGGCCGTACCGTCGGACGCGCGTAACTACCACTGCTAGTTTTTCGCGCCGAGCCCGCCGGAGGCCCCGCCATGTCCGCAACGCCGTCCTCGCTTCCGCCGTTCGACCCGGGCGACCCCCTGGGCATCGACGATCTGCTCACCGACGAGGACCGCGCGGTCCGCGCCACCGTCCGCCGGTGGGCCGCCGACCGCGTACTGCCGCAGATCGCCGACTGGTACGAGCGCGGCGAACTCCCCGGCATCCGCGAACTCGCCCGCGAACTCGGCTCGATCGGCGCCCTCGGCATGTCCCTGACCGGATACGGCTGCGCCGGCGCCTCCCACGTCCAGTACGGGCTCGCCTGCCTGGAACTGGAGGCCGCCGACTCCGGTATCCGCTCACTGGTCTCCGTCCAGGGCTCGCTGGCCATGTACGCCATCTGGCGGTTCGGCTCCGAGGAGCAGAAGCAGCGCTGGCTGCCGGGGATGGCGTCCGGCGAGATCATCGGCTGCTTCGGGCTGACCGAGCCGGACCACGGATCCGACCCGGCGGGCATGCGGACCCACGCCAGGCGCGAGGGGTCCGACTGGGTGTTGACCGGGCGCAAGATGTGGATCACCAACGGGTCGGTGGCCGGTGTCGCGGTGGTCTGGGCGCGTACCGACGACGGCATCCGCGGCTTCGCGGTACCGACCGACAGCCCGGGGTTCTCCGCCCCCGAGATCAAGCACAAGTGGTCGCTGCGCGCCTCGGTCACCAGCGAACTGGTCCTGGACGAGGTGCGGCTGCCCGCCGACGCGGTGCTGCCCGGCGCCACCGGGCTGGGCGCCCCGCTGCGGTGCCTGGGCCACGCCCGCTACGGGATCGTCTGGGGTGCGATGGGGGCGGCGCGCAGCTGCTTCGAGACGGCCCTCGACTACGCGCGCACCCGCGAGCAGTTCGGCCGGCCCATCGGCGGCTTCCAGCTCACCCAGGCCAAGTTGGCGGACATGGCGCTGGAACTCCACAAAGGGGTGCTGCTCGCCCACCACTTGGGGCGGCGCTTCGACGCCGGGAAGCTGCGCCCCGAGCAGATCAGCTTCGGCAAGCTCAACAACGTCCGGGAGGCGATCGAGATCTGCCGCACGTCCCGGACCATCCTCGGCGCCAACGGGATCTCGCTCGATTACCCCGTGATGCGGCACGCCACGAACCTGGAGTCGGTGCTCACCTACGAGGGCACCGCGGAGATGCACCAGCTGGTGCTGGGCAAGGCGCTCACCGGGCTCGACGCCTTCCGGTGAGCGGCCCTGCCGCCGCTCGTGGGAACCGCCCTTGCCGGGAACGGTGCCGCGGGCGCCCGGCGCCCGGGCCCCCGGCCGAAACCCCCACGCCGGTCAACTCTGGTTGAAGAAGCCGCCGTTGCGGTGCGCGCGGGACTCGCCGGAGACCACCTTGTAGTCGGCGGGGGTCAGCAGGAACACCCGGGTCGCGACCCGCTCGATGGAGCCGCGCAGGCCGAACGTCAGGCCGGCGGCGAAGTCGACCACGCGCTTGGCGTCGGCGGGCTCCATGGCCGTCAGGTTGACGATCACCGGAACGCCGTCCCGGAAGAGCTCGCCGATGTTGCGGGCGTCCCGGAAGGAGGCCGGGGTGACCGTGGCGATGCGGGTGCCCTGGTCCTGGGCGGCCTCGTCGGCCACCCGGACCCGGGGGTCGGTCACCCAGGGGCTGCCACCCGAGTCCGCGGACTCGGGTCCCTCGGCGTAGTCGTCGTCGTAGTAGCGCTCGTCATCGTTGTCGTCCACGAGGCCAAGCCAGGCACTCGCCTTGCGCACCGATCCCATTGACGCCTCCTCTCACCCGCGGTGTCTGTGTTCTGTCCGCCCCTATCGTCGTTCATGAGGCCGAGTGTGTGCCAAGTGGATAGCCGCCGCACGGGGGGTTCGTGACATATCTGGTGCAAAGAGGGTGGTGCACCGTCAGGTTGCGTGCCCCGGTGGTGAACTGACAGTACGACGGGGGTCACGGTCGGTACCAGTCCGCGGATGTCGGCAGGTGGCCGGAGTCGACAGGTTCGGATCTGCGGGGAGCGCGCGGGTGGGCCAAGGGCATATGTCGGCGGTCTTGGTCGCAGGTCTGGGTAAGCCCGATGATCGGGTGACTGACCCAGAGGAGTGTCGTTGACACCGCGGCGGAAACCGCTCCGCTCGTCGACGCGGACCGGCGGGCGAGCCGGGGCGCCGGGCGTACCGCCCCATGGGGGCGGGCGGTCCGGCAGCCCGCCCGCCCCCGTCGTCAGCGGATCTCCGGCGGGCTGATCCGCGAGGTGGCGATGGCCGAGGGGGTGGTGCCCCACTTCTCCAGGATCCGGTCGTAGGTCCCGTCCTTCTTGAGCTGGTTGACCGCGGCCTGGAATGCGGGCGCCAGCGGTGTCCCCTTCTTGAAGGCGAAGCCGACGTCCAGGCGCCTGAACTCGTTGAGGAACCTCAGTCCCGGCTGCTGCTTCACGGCGTAGCGCAGCCCGTTGACGGTGCTCATCACCACGTCGCTGCGGCCCTGCCGGAGCGAGATCCACAGCGCGCCCTGCTCGGCGAAGGTCGTGACGACGTACGGCTTCTTCCCGGCGTCCCCGCAGCGGTGTGCGTTCTCCTCCAGCGTGGTCTCGAAGGTGGTGCCGGCGCCGGTGGCGACGGTCAGGCCGCACAGCCGGGTCAGCGCGGTGATCTTCTTCAGCGGGCTGTCGGCGCGGACCGCTAAGCCCTGCCCGTCGTCGACGTAGGTGACGAAGTCGATGGTCCTGCGGCGTTCGTCGGTGACACCGAAGTTGCCGGTGCCCACGTCGTACTTGCCGCTGCCCAGAGCCGGGAGGATCGCCTCGAAGCTCGCCACCTCGCGGTGGAGCCGGATGCCGAGGACCCTGCCGACCGCGTCCGCGAAGTCGATGTCCTGGCCGGCCAGGGTCGTGCCGTCGGGCAGGTAGGTGGCGCCGGGCGGGGTGCCGACGGCGGCGGCGAGGGAGAGGGTGCCGCGGGCGCGGACGCCGGCGGGCAGCAGCCGTGCCGCGGCCGGGTCCTTGTGGACCGCGGAGACCACGTCCGCGGTGGGGATGCGGGCGTCGGCGGCGGCCGGTCCGGCGTCCCTGGCACCGGACGCCGCACCGCCCGCACCACAGGCGGTGAGAGCCAGCGCCGCGGTCGCCAGCAGGGCTGCGGTACGGGACGCGAGGAGGGGAGTCCCCCTGTTCGAGCGAAGCCGGGAGTGGGGGAGGGGTCGGCGGGCCCGGGGGCTGCGGGTGGTCATGGTCGGGGGATCTCCAGATGCTTCTCGAACGGCAGCGGGCCGATCGGCTCCGGTGCCGCGGTGAGGTCGAACAGCGGGCGGTAACCGGCGGCGGGACAAAGGCCCTTGGCCTCGGGCCGGCGGGGGCCGGTGGTCAGGTGGACGCGGGTGTGGCCGCGGTCGGCGGCGTGCCGCTCCAGGGCGTCCAGGACGCGCCGGGCCAGTGCGCGCCGGCGGTGCGCGGAGTGGGTCCAGATCCGTTTGAGTTCGGCGGTGTCCGGGTCGTGGCGGCGGAAGGCGCCGCCGGCGACCGGGCTGCCGTCCTCCAGGAGCAGCAGGAACGCGCCCCCGGGCGGGGTGAACTCCTCGGCCGGGTACTCCAGGCTCAGGTCGACGGGCTTGTCGTAGCGGGTGCCGTACTCGTGGGTGAGCCCGTCCAGCAGGGGGCGGGCTGGGGGTCCCCCGGCCGCGGGCCGGGGGAGGGTCGGTGACGGTGGTGTGACGGATCGTCAGGCGGGCCGTGCGCGGCGGCCGGGGCGCGGCGGTCATCGAGTCGCCTCCGTGGCCGGTGGCGCCGCTCGACGGCGTACGAGCGCGCCGGGGAAGGGAAGTTACGGGACGGGGGAAACCGGGAGCGGAGTGCGGGGGCGGGACGGGGCAACGGGATGGAGCGAGGGGAGGGGTGCGCCCTACGAGGGCGCGGGGTGTGAAGGCGCGCGTCGGGAAGGGGGGTCCGGATCGGCCGGGAGGGCCGCAGGGACCGGGAGAACCGCGAAACGGCCCGGCCTGGGGCGGCGGGCTTCAGGGCAGGGGATCAGCTCAACAGGACGCGGACCACACACGACCGAAGTCGATGTGGTCGCGGGTGACCAGCCGCTGCCATGGACGCATGGGACCAAGTGGAACAGGCATCCGTTTCCGCGTCAACCGCCAAGTGATCCATCGCTCACCGCGCGGACGGCGGGCCAACCACCCTTGACAGCGGGCCGTGTTCACCCCATAGCCTCAAGGACCGGTCGTGCTGAGGGGCGCGGCCCGTTCCGCCCGTGTGAAGGCGTGCGACTCCCGTGATCGACAGCGTCCACGGAGCCTTCGCATGTCTTCCGACACCCTCGACGCCCCCGCCGTACCCCCCGCGGCCCCGCCCGGCGCACCGGACGGTGCCGTACCGCGCATCGTGCCGCGGCGCCGCACCGGCCAGTGGGCGGCGGCCGTCCTCGTCCTCGCCGTCGCGGCCCTGGCCGTCACGTCCGTGGTCCGCAACCCCGCCTTCCAATGGGGCGTGGTCGCCGACTACTTCCTGACCGGCGCGGTGCTGCGCGGTCTGGGGCTCACCCTCTGGCTGACCGCCGCGGTGATGGTGCTCGGCTTCGCGCTGGGCACCCTGCTCGCGGTGCTGCGGCTGTCCGGCAACCCCGTGCTGCGCGGCGTCGCCCGGGGCTACGTCTGGCTGTTCCGGTCGATGCCGATCCTGGTGCAGCTGCTGTTCTGGTTCAACATCGGTGCGCTGTACCCGGTCGTCCTCGGCGTCCGCACGGTCGACCTGCTCGGCCCGGTCACCGTCGCCGTCATCGGGCTCACCCTGCACGAGGCCGCGTACGCCGCCGAGGTCGTCCGCGGCGGCGTGCTGTCCGTCGACAAGGGGCAGCTGGAGGCCGCGCAGTCGCTGGGGCTCGGGCCCTGGCGGCGGCTGCGCCGGATCGTGCTGCCGCAGGCGATGCGGTCGATCGTGCCGCCGGCCGGGAACATGCTCATCGGCACGCTGAAGGGCACCTCGATCGTCAGCGTCATCGCGGTCCAGGACCTGCTCTACTCCGTCCAGTTGGTCTACCACCGGACCTACCAGGTCGTCCCGCTGCTGCTGGTGGCGACCCTCTGGTACGTCCTCGTCACCTCCGTCCTCGGCGTCGGCCAGCACTACGTCGAGCGGCACTACGCCCGCGGTACGGCCGGTGCCCGGTGAGGCCGGCCACGCGCGGCGCCGTACGGCCGTCGGTGGTGATCGTGGGCGCCGGCCCGCGGGGCACCGGGATCCTGGAACGGATCGCCGCCAACGCCCCCGAGCTGTACGGCGATACGCCGCTCGACCTGCACCTGGTCGATCCGCATCCGCCCGGCGGCGGCCGGATCTGGCGCCGTGACCAGTCCCCGCTGCTGTGGATGAACTCCCTGTCCGAGGACGTCACCATGTTCACCGACGAGAGCGTCGAGTTGGCGGGGCCGGTGCGGCCCGGCCCCTCGCTCGCCGAGTGGGCGCGGGCGGTGCGGGCCGGCGAGATCCCGGTCGCGCCGGACGTGGCCGGCGGCGTCGCGGCGCTGGGGCCGCAGGACTTCGCCGGGCGGCGGCTCCAGAGCGCCTATCTGCGCTGGGTGTACGAGGAGGCGGTGGCCGCGCTGCCGCCGCGGGTCGCCGTGCACGAGCACCGGCGCACCGCGCTGCGGATCTCCGGGCCGCGCGACGGGCGCCAGCAGGTGTGGCTGGCGGGCCGCCCCACCCCGCTGCGGGCCGACCTGGTCGTCCTGGCGCTCGGCCATCTGGAGTCGGAACTCTCCGAGGAGCAGCGGGAGTTGAGCGGCTTCGCGGACCGGCACGGGCTGACGTACCTGCCGCCGGCGTTCACCGCCGACAGCGATCTGAGCGCGCTGCGGCCGGGCGAGCCGGTGCTGGTGCGCGGCTTCGGGCTGGCCTTCGTCGACCTGATGGTGCTGCTGACCGAGGGGCGCGGCGGCACGTACACCACGGGCGCCGACGGGAAGTTGACGTACCGGCCTTCGGGCCGCGAGCCGGTCCTGTACGTGGGATCGCGGCGCGGGGTGCCCTACCACTCCAAGATCGGCTACCGGCTGTCCGGCGAACGGCCGCCGCTGCCCCGGTTCTTCGGGCCGCGGCAGGTCGACGAGCTGCTGGCCCGGCCCGGCGGCCCGGACTTCCGGCGCGACGTCTGGCCGCTGATCGACAAGGAGCTGGGCTTCGCCCACTACCACCGGCTGTTCACCGCGCACCCCGAACGCACCCGGATGCACCGGCCGGACTTCGAGGAGAAGTACGCCGCCGCCGACCCGGGCAGCGCCGCACTCCGGGCCCTGGTCGCCGCCGCGGTCCCGGACCCGGCCGACCGGCTCGACCTGGACGCGCTGGACCACCCGCTGGACGGGGTGCGCTACGCGGACGGCGCGGCCCTCCAGGAAGGGCTGCGCGGCTACATCGAGGCCGACCTCGCCCGCCGCCACGACCCCGCGCACAGCCCCGACCTGGCGGTCTTCCTCGCGCTGCTGTCGGTCTACGGGCAGCTGGTCCGGATAGGCGACCGCGGCCCCTGGTGGCACGGCTTCTTCAGCTATCTCGCCTCCGGTCCGCCGGGACCGCGGCTGCGGCAGCTGCTCGCGCTCTCCCGGGCCGGGCTGGTGCGCTTCCTGGGCGCCGGCCTCACCGTCGCCGCCGATGAGACCCACGGGGTGTTCCGCGCCACCGGCGCGAGCGTGCCCGGGGAGTCGGTCGCGGCACGCGCACTGGTGGAGGCACGGCTGCCGGAGCCGACCGTCGCGCACACCCGGGACCGGCTGCTGCACGCCCTGTACGCCGAGGGCGCGGTGGCGACGCCCGCCGGCCTGCTGGCCGTCGACCCCGCCGACGGCCGCATCCTGGACCGGGCCGGCCGCCCGCATCCGCGCCGCTTCGCCCTCGGCCCGCACACCGACGCGCGGGCCGGCGGGGCCTTCACCCGCCCCCGCACCAACGCGCCCGCCTTCCGGCAGAACGACGCGAGCGCGCGCGCCCTGCTCACCTTCCTCCGGGACCGCACCGCCCCGCCGGTACCCGTCCCCGCACTCACCCCCGAGGCCCCCCATGCCGCTGACCAGTGATCCGCCCGCCGGCTCCGCCCTCGCCGGGACGCCCGCCCCGCAGGTCGTCCAGCTGCGTACCAGCGGCTGGACTTCGGGATCCCTTTCGGCCCCGGCGTCTTCCACCTCGACACCATGGGGCTGGTCGGCGCGATGGGCGCGGGGGTGCTCGGGCCGGCGCTGCACCAGGCCGCGTACGCCGCCGAGATCGTCCGCGCCGGGGTGCTGGCGGTGGACGGCGGGCAGGTGGAGGCGGCGGCCGCCCTCGGCATCCCCCGGCTGCGCCGGATCGTGCTGCCGCAGGCGATGCGCTCGATCCTGCCGAACGCCGGCAACGAGGCGATCTCGCTCTGCAAGGGCACCTCGATCGTCTCCGTGAGGGCGATCGGCGAACTCTGCTACCAGGTCCAGGTCATCTACGGACGGAACGGCCGGGCGGTGCCCCTGCTTGATGGCGGCCACCGCTTGGTACATCCTGCTCACCACCGTGCCCTCCGTCCTCCAGCACTACGTCGAACGCCACTACACCAAGGGAGCCGCGCGGTGAACGCCATGGTCGAGGTCCGCTCCGTCCACAAGAGCTTCGGCTCGCTCGACGTGCTGAAGGGGGTGGACCTCCAGGTCCGTACCGGCGAAGTCGCCGTCGTCCTGGGTCCGTCGGGCTCCGGCAAGTCCACCCTGCTGCGCACCATCAACCACCTGGAGAAGGTCGACAGCGGCTGGATCAGCGTCAACGGCGCGCTGATCGGCTACCGGCGCTCCGGCGACCGGCTGTACGAGCTGCGGGAGCGCGACATCCTCAAGCAGCGCACCCGGATCGGCTTCGTCTTCCAGGACTTCCACCTCTTCCCGCATCTGACGGCGCTGGAGAACATCACCGAGGCGCCGGTCTCCGCGCTGCGCCGACCGAAGGCGTCGGCGGTGCGCACCGCCGAGCGGCTGCTCGACCGGGTCGGGCTCGCCGACAAGGCCGGCGCCTACCCCGGGCAGCTCTCCGGCGGCCAGCAGCAGAGGGTCGCCATCGCCCGGGCGCTCGCCCTGGAGCCCGATCTGCTGCTCTTCGACGAGCCGACCTCCGCTCTCGACCCGGAGCTGGTCGGTGAAGTCCTCGACGTCATCAAGGACTTGGCGGGCCGGGGCACCACGATGATCGTCGTCACCCACGAGATCGGCTTCGCCCGCGAGGTCGCCGACACCGTCGTCTTCATGGACGGCGGGCGGATCGTCGAACAGGGCCCGCCCGGGGAGGTCCTGGACCGCCCGCGCCACGAGCGCACCAGAGCCTTCCTCTCCAAGGTCCTGTGACCCCGACGACCCCTGACCCTGACCCCGGCACCCGCCCACCCCACCCCACCCCACCCCGCCCACGAGGAGACCTGCGTCGATCCACCGCACGCTCGCCGCCGTCCTCGCCACCCACCGGGCTCGACAAGCCGGCGATGGAGGCCAGGAAGGGCAGCGGCTGGAAGGTCCGCGGCGCCCGGGACGTCGCGGGGCGGACCGTCGCGGTCGGCTCCGGCACCAACCAGGAGACGATCCTGGTCGACCGGAGCAGGCAGGACGAGAAGGCCGGCCGCGAGCCGGTCGACATCACGTACTTCCCGAAGCCGTCGGACGTCTACCTGGCACTCCAATCGGGCCGTGCCGACGGCTACTTCGGCCCCGACCCGTCCGTCGCCCACCACGTGGCCACCGGGCAGACGGAGATCACGGGACCTTCTCGGGCGGCGGCGCCACCGTCCAGGGGGAGATCGCCGCCACCACGAGGAAGGACAGCGGCCTGGTGGAGGCGTACGCCGCCGCGCTCCGGAAGGTCATCCTCGACGGCCGCCATGCCAAGGGCCTGGCCCGCTGGGGGCTGTCCGGCGAGGCCGTCGCGACCTCGCGCGTCAATCCGCCCGACCTGCCCGGGACCGCCGACCGACCCCGCGCCCCGCACCCGCCGCGCTCGGTGCGCACGGTGTGACCGTCTCCTGACCAGCTGACGCGCGGACCGGGCCCCGTATGCCGGCGGGCGGCGGCCCGGCCGCGGGCCCGCCGCGAGCCTCGACCGCCTCCCGGGCCGGGCCTACCATGGGAGACAAAAGCGACTCGGGCGACGCAACGGCACACTTCAGGGAGCCGTGATGGTCGAAGAACTGGTCGCGGCCGGGGTGGCGCTGGCCTCCGCGGGCGCGGTGTATCTGATGGCGGCGGCGCGGGTGGTCAAGCAGTACGAGCGCGGCGTGGTGCTCCGCCTGGGGCGGCTGACCAGCGAGGTGCGCGAACCGGGCTTCAACATGATCATCCCCGGCATCGACCGGATGCGTAAGGTCAACATGCAGATCGTCACGATGCCGGTGCCCGCCCAGGAAGGCATCACCCGCGACAACGTCACGGTCCGGGTCGACGCGGTGGTCTACTTCAAGGTCGTGGACGCCGCCGACGCGGTCGTCCGGGTCGAGGACTACCGCTTCGCGGTCTCGCAAATGGCGCAGACCTCGCTGCGCTCGATCATCGGCAAGAGCGAACTGGACGACCTGCTGTCGAACAGGGAGAAGCTCAACCAGGGCCTGGAGCTGATGATGGACAGCCCGGCCATCGGCTGGGGCGTGAGCGTCGACCGGGTCGAGATCAAGGACGTCTCACTGCCGGAGACGATGAAGCGCTCGATGGCCCGCCAGGCGGAGGCGACCCGGGACCGGCGGGCCCGCGTGATCAACGCGGACGCCGAACTCCAGGCGTCCAAGAAGCTGGCCGAGGCCGCCGCGGCGATGTCCGACCAGCCCGCGGCGCTGCAACTGCGGCTGCTGCAGACCGTGGTGGCGGTAGCCGCCGAGAAGAACTCCACCCTGGTCCTGCCGTTCCCCGTGGAGCTGCTGCGGTTCCTGGAGCGCTCCGGGCTCCAGGCCCAGGCGCAGACCGCCCAGGCGGAGGCGGAGACCGAACGGGCGCGCGCGACGGGTCCGGCCGCGCCTGAGACTCCGGCTATGGCCCCGTCCCCGGCTACGGCTCCGTCCCCGTCCCCGGCTCCGGCTCCGGTGGAGAACGGCGCCGCCGACGGTGAACTGCCCCTGCTGGAGGACCTCCCGGAGGCCGAGAAACTGTCGTAGGCCCCGCCGCCCCCGCTGATCGCCGTACGTACCCGTCCTCGTAGGGGGCGCGCGTACGGCGATTTGGCGCGCTGCGCGCCGTCGTTTTCCGGACATTGGCAACCCTCACACTTCCCGCGCCGCCGGCGGCCCGGCACGCCCTCTGATGTCCGCACTCGGGATCGGCGCGTGCGGATATCGGTGTGAGTGTCGTGTGACGAAAAGGTGAACTCCCGTACCCAAGACCGGAACTCGGTCTTGTGCACGAGTGTGGCGGGTGGGAATACTCGGCTCCGCACGTTGGCATGGACGCGACTCCCCGAGGTGCCGTTGCGGGGCCGAGCCGTCTGTGCTCCGATTCCCCACTCTCGGGCCCGTGCGCTCCCCTCAGTCCGGGCCCATCCCCCCACGGGAGGCTCTGAGTTGAAGCACCGACGCATACCCAACCGCCGCGCGATGCTGGCCGGCGCGGGCGCGCTCGCCCTCGCCACCACCGCGACCGTCACCCTCGCCAACGCCAACGCCGCCCCGGCCCCCACCCCCACGGTGGCCAAGCTCACCCCGGCCGCGGCGACCACCCTGGCGTCCCAGCTCAAGACCGGCGCGGCCGGCGCGTATTACGACGCCCAGGCCCAGAAGCTGGTCGTCAACGTCGTCGACCAGGCCGCGGCCAAGACCGTACGGGCCAAGGGCGCGGAGGCCAGACTCGTCAAGTACTCGCTCGCCCAGCTCGACTCGGCCCGGCAGACGCTGAAGGCCAGGGCCACGATCCCCGGCACCGCCTGGGGCGTGGACCCGAAGAGCAACAAGGTCGTGGTGACCGCCGACCGCACGGTCAAGGGCGCCAAGCTGGCCCAGCTCACCAAGGTCGCCAAGGGCCTCGGCGACAAGGTCGAACTCCGCCAGACCAAGGGGGAGTTCAAGCCCCTCATCGCCGGTGGTGACGCGATCTGGGGCAGCAGCGCCCGCTGCTCGCTCGGCTTCAACGTGACCAAGGACGGCCAGCCGTACATCCTGACCGCGGGCCATTGCGGCAACGCCGTCCAGGACTGGTCCGACCAGCAGGGCGGCCAGACGATCGCGAGCACCGAGACGTCCAAGTTCCCGGGCAACGACTACTCGATCGCCAAGTACGCCGGCAGCGCCGCCAGCATCGACCACCCCAGCGAGGTCGACCTCTACAACGGCAGCACCCAGAAGATCACAGGGGCGGCGGACGCCACCGTCGGCGAGAAGGTGAAGCGCAGCGGCAGCACCACCCAGGTCCACGACGGCACCGTCAAGGCGCTGAACGCCAGCGTCAACTACCAGGAAGGCACGGTCGACGGTCTGATCCAGACCGATGTCTGCGCCGAGCCCGGTGACAGCGGCGGCGCCCTCTTCGACGGCGAGAAGGCGCTCGGCCTCACCTCCGGCGGCAGCGGCGACTGCACCAACGGCGGCGAGACCTTCTTCCAGCCCGTTCCGGCGGCCCTCCAGGCCACCGGCACCAAGATCGGCTGACCCCCGCACGTACGATGAAGCACAGGCCCCCGGACGGTTGCGTCGTCCGGGGGCCTGTGTCATGGATGGCGCGGGGCGGTCGGTCAGAACTCGAAGACCGAGCCGTGGTCCGCCATCTCACAGGCGTTGGGGAAGACGTGCGTGTACGAGAGGCGGCGGCCCTGCCAGACGCCGTCCGCGGTGACCACGACGGGGTCCCAGATCTGGGGGCATATCCGGCCGCTCTCGGTCGCCGTCACCTCGGTGAAGTCGCCGGACGCCGTGCGCAGTTGGGTGCAGGCAGCCCGTGCGTACGGGTGGGAGCCGGACGCGCCCGGCATACAGCTGAGGGTCGCCGCGCGCAGTGCCGTGGCGGTCTCGCGGCTGTCGCCCTGGCCGACCGTCAGCACCAACTCGCTCTGGGCGTACAGTCCGCCGGTCCGCGCGGGCTGCACCGGTGCGGCGGCGGCCTGTGCGGTGGTGGCGAGCGACCCCAGGACCAGCGCCGCGCCGAGCGCAATCGCACCAGTGATGTACCGCATAACGAGCTCCTTTGCTCGTAGGTTTCAGATACCGGACGGGAGTCTGGCCCAACCGCATCTCAAACGCACGCGGGGCGTTCACTTTCGGTCGTTAGGTGAAAGCTGAGGGTAATGGCGCGATCAGGCCGGGGTGTTGGAGGTGGGGTGCGGGGGCGGCGGGGTGCTGCCAGTGCGGATGCGGCCGGGCTGGTGTCCCTGCCGGGTGTGCGGGTGGGTCAGGGAGGGGGGAATCCGGCCACCGACCGGTCGTTCGGGAGGTATTCGATCTCCGGCGATTGGCCGAAGGTCTGGGCCAGTTGTGAAGCGCCCGGCTACTTGTGACACTTGTTCAGCTCCGGCAGTCCCGCGGTCAGCGCGCGCATCCCGCGGACGACCAGTTCGCCGGGCCCGTGCGGGCCGTCGGGCCGCTCCTCGCCCGCGGCCCACTCCTCGACCGCGACCCGCATCGCGGTGTTGGCGGCAGCGGCGGCCAGCCGTACCGCCAGGGGGTCCGCGCCGGTCAGCCGCGCGAGGACCGGCCGCAGTGCCTCCTCGGAGTCGTGGTGGACGCGGTGCCAGACCGCGCGCAGCCCGGGGTCGCCGGGCATTGCCCGCAGCAGCCCGCGGGTCCAGCGCAGCGCCTCGGCGGCCGGTTCGCCGGCCGGGGTGAGGGCCCGGCGGGCGGCCGCTTCCAGTGCCTCGCGGACGGGCGGCGCGTCCGGTCCGGCGGTCATCGCGGCCAGGTCGTCGATCCACTGCCGCACGCCGACGGCGAGCAGCGGCGCCACCGCGTCCTCCTTGGTGCGGAAGTAGCGGTAGAAGGTGCGCAGCGCGACGCCCGAGGCGCGGGCGATCTCGTCGGCGGTGACCCCGGGGCCGCGCTCCGCGAACAGGGCCGCCGCGGTGCGGGCGATCTCCAGCTGGGTCTCGGCCTTGCGTCGCTCCGTGAGGGAGGGGCGGGGGCGCGGCTCGGGGTGGGGTGCGGTGGGCATGGGGCCAGCTTACGGAGCGCGGTGACAGAACGGCATGACATGTGAATCTGGCACAACGTGCCAAGTGCGCGTACGGTGCGGACGTACCCCAGCGAAGGGGCCTTCGAGAACGGAGCAGCACCATGAACCGCTTTGACGGACGCCGCGTACTGATCACCGGAGCCGGCTCGGGCATCGGGCAGGCCACCGTCCACCGGATCCTCGCCGAGGGCGGCCGGGTCGTGGCGGTGGACGTCGACACCGCGGGCCTTGCGGCCACCGCCGAACGCGCCACCGCGGACGGCGCCGCCGGGCGCCTGGAGACCGCCGCGCTCGACATATCCGACGAGGCCGCGGTCCGCTCCGGCGTCGCCGCCGCGGTGGAGCGCCTCGGCGGGCTCGACGTCCTGGTCAACGCGGCCGGCATCCTGCGCTCCTCGCACACCCACGAGACCAGCCTGGACTTCTTCAACAAGATCATCTCGGTCAACCTGACCGGCACCTTCCTGATGATCCGCGAGTCGCTGCCCGCCCTCCTGGCGGGCGTGGCGCCGGTGATCGTCAACTTCAGCTCCACCTCCGCCTCGTTCGCGCACCCGTACATGTCGGCGTACGCGGCGAGCAAGGGCGGCATCCAGTCCATGACGCACGCCATCGCGAGCGAGTACGGCAAGCAGGGGCTGCGCGCCGTGTGCGTGGCGCCGGGCTCCATCGCCAGCAACATGACCACCGGGCGCGGCCCGGGGCTGCCCGAGGACGCCGACATGAGCCTGTTCATGAAGCTCGCCCCGGCCATCGGGCAGGGCTTCGCGGGCCCGGAGACCGTCGCCGGCGTCATCGCGATGCTCGCCTCGGAGGACGGCGCGTTCATCACCGGCACGGAGATCCGGATCGACGGCGGTACGCACATGTGACGCCCAACGCCCCTGTGGTCAGGGGGTGTTGCGGGATGCGGAGCCCCGTGCGTGCCGCGTCGGGAGGGGCGCGGCAGGCGCGGGGCGCCGGGTCCGTCCGCGGACCGTTCGCTCCCGGTTACGCAGGCAGTCGCTCCCCGCTCCCCGGCTCGCCGTCCGCCCGCTCGCCGTCCGTTCCGCGGAGCGTCGCGAGGGCGAGGGTGGCCAGGGTCCCGCCCACCGCCCAGGCGGCGAGCACCAGCAGCGGTCCGGTCAGCGCCCGGCCGTTGAAGTACGCGAGGGAGCGCGCCGCCCAGGTGCCGGCGCCCGGCGGCAGCGCGGGCCCGATCGCGTGCCAGAACGGCGGCAGCAGCGGATACGGATAGGCGCCGCCCGCGCTCGGGTTGCCGAACACCACGATCACCAGGATCGCCAGGCCGATACCGATGACGCCCAGCAGCCCCTGGAACGCCAGCGTCGTGGCCCCCACCGCGAAGACGACCAGCGCGCCCAGCCCCCACAGTCCGAAGAGGCTGCCGGGCAGCGCGCCGAGGACCGGGCCGACCACGATCGCCCCGGCCAGTCCGGCGGCGATCGCGTACAGCGCCAGCGCGGCCAGCCGGATGACGGCCCGCTGCCCGTTGGTCGGGCGGGCCCCGGCGCTGACCGCCAGGATCGCGGCGCACAGATAGCCGCCCACGCACCAGCCCACGGCCAGGTAGAACGACGACAGGCTGCGGCTGTCGCCCGCGGCGGCCGGCGCCACGTCCTCCGTGCGGACGGCCCGCTGCCGGGCCAGCTCCGCCTTGACCACGACCGCCTCGACGGCCTGGGAGAGCGAGGCCCCGCCGCCGCCGGCGACCAGCAGCCGGTCGGTGCGGCCGTGTGGATCGACGATCAGCGCGGCGTCGATCGTCCGGTCGTCGATCCGGCGCCGCGCGGCCTGTTCGGAGGCGGCCGGGCGGGGGTCCAGCGGTGCGCCGGGCAGCCGGTCCAGCTGGCGCACCAGCTGCCCGCCGGCCGGGCCGGGCGCGACCACCGCGAGCGGCACCCGGTCCGGCTTCGGGTGGTGGAAGGCGCCGGTGTACGACGTGATGAACGCGACCATCAGGCCCAGCACACCGATCACCAGCAGCGCCGCCCGGGGCGTCACCGCGCTCTTCACCTCCTCCAGGAAGGTGATCCGGGTGCCGCCGTCGGTCGTGGCCATGCGCCGCTCCGTTCCGGGATTCCGGCCCTGTTTTCCGGGCTTTATGGCCACATCTTCCGGTCGGTGGTGGGGCCGTGCAGATTGGGTGGGCTGATCGACGGATGGGTGCGGGCGGCTTCCCGAGACGCGCGTTCGTACGAGTGTTCGAGTTGGCGTTATGGTGGAGGGAGTGAAACGAGGGACACGGAGTCGGCCAGGGGGCGGATGAGGCGCAGGAGGTGCGGATGCCCGGGTTCACGCATCTGCACACCGCTTCGGGGTTCTCCCTGCGCTACGGCGCCTCCCACCCGGAGCGGCTGGCCGAGCGCGCCGCCGAGCGCGGAATGGACGCCCTCGCGCTGACCGACCGGGACGGGCTCTCCGGCGCCGTACGGTTCGCCAAGGCCGCCGCCGGGGCCGGTATCCGCCCGCTGTTCGGCGCCGAACTGGCCGTGGCGGAACGGGAACCGGCGCCCCGGCCCACCGCCCGCCGCCGCACCCCGGTGCGCGGCGGCGCCTTCCTCGACGAGTCCGCCGCCCGCGCCGTCTTCCTGGCCCGGGACGGCGCCGCCGGCTGGGCCGCCCTGTGCCGGCTGGTCTCGGCCGCCCACGCGGGCCGGGGCGAGCAGCCCGTACTTCCCCAAGACGCCCTGGAATCCGCCACGGACGGGCTGACCGTGCTGCTCGGACCGGACTCCGACGTCGGCCGGGCGCTGGCCGCCGGCCGCCCGGACCGCGCCGCCCGGCTCCTCGCCCCCTGGCGCGAGCTGTACGGCGACGCGCTGCGCCTGGAGGCCGTCGACCACGGGCGCCCGGGCAGCGGCCCCGGCTCGCTGCGGCTGGCCGCCCGTACCCTCGGCTTCGCCGTCGACCAGGGCGTGTGCGCGGTACTGACCAACGCGGTCCGCTACGCCGACCCCGGTCAGGGTCCGGTCGCCGACGTCCTGGACTCCGCCCGCCGGCTGGTGCCGGTGGACCGGCACCGCCCCGAGACCTGGGACAGCGGCGAGCGCTGGCTCAAGGACACCGCCGCGATGAGCCGCACCGCCGACCGGATCGCCGAGGCGGCCGGCTTCCGGCGCGGCGTCGCCCACCGGCTGCTCGCCATGACCGAGGAGGCCGCCGGGGAGTGCCTGGTGGACCCGCAGGACGACATCGGGCTGGGCCGTATCCACTTCCCCGAGCCCCGGCTGGTCGGCGCGGAACACCGCACCGCCGCCCGGGTGCTGCGCTCCCGCTGCGCCGCCGCGATGGTGCTGCGGGGCTACGACCGCGACCGTATGCGCTGGGCCCGGCTGCACGACGAACTGCGCACCATCGAACGGCTCGGCTACCCCTCGTACTTCCTGACGGTCGCCCGGGTCGTCGACGACGTGCGGGAGCGGGGCATCCGGGTCGCGGCCCGCGGGTCCGGCGCCGGGTCCCTGGTCAACCACCTCCTGGGCATCGCGCACGCCGACCCGGTCGAGCACGGGCTGCTGATGGAGCGCTTCCTGTCCGAGCGGCGGGCCGCGCTGCCGGACATCGACATCGACGTCGAGTCGGCCCGCCGGCTGGAGGTCTACCACGCGATCTTCGACCGCTTCGGCGCGGAGCGGGTGGCGACCGTCTCGATGCCGGAGACCTACCGCGTACGGCACGCCGTACGGGACGTGGGCGCCGCCCTCGGCATGGATCCGGCCCGGGTGGACCGGCTCGCCAAGGCGTTCCCGCACATCCGGGCCCGGGACGCGCGGGCCGCGCTGGCCGAGCTGCCCGAGCTGCGCGGCGTCCGGGAGAGCTCCGACGAGCGGCTGTGGCCGCTGGTCGAGGCGCTGGACGCGCTGCCGCGCGGGATCGCCATGCACCCGTGCGGGGTGCTGCTCTCGGACGCCACGCTGCTGGACCGCACGCCCGTCGTGCCGACCAGCGGCGAGGGGTTCGCGATGTCCCAGTTCGACAAGGAGGACGTGGAGGACCTCGGGCTGCTCAAGCTCGATGTGCTGGGGGTGCGGATGCAGTCCGCGATGGCGCACGCCGTCGCCGAGATCGGTCGGGCCACCGGGGTCCGGCTCGACCTGGACGACCCGGCGCAGGTGCCGCCCGGCGACCCGGCGACCTACGACCTGATCCGCTCGACCGAGACGCTGGGCTGCTTCCAGATCGAGTCGCCCGGCCAGCGCGACCTGGTCGGCCGGCTCCAGCCCGCCACCTTCCACGACCTGGTCGTCGACATCTCGCTGTTCCGGCCGGGGCCGGTCGCCGCCGACATGGTGCGGCCCTTCATCGAGGCCCGGCACGGCCGCGCGGCGGTCCGCTACCCGCATCCCGACCTGGCGGAACCGCTGCGCGAGACCTACGGCGTGGTGGTGTTCCACGAGCAGATCATCGAGATCCTGCGGATCATGACGGGGTGCCGGCGGGACGAGGCGGACGAGCAGCGGCGCGCGCTGTCGGACCCGGAGAAGCAGGGCCGGGTGCGCGCCTGGTTCGCCGGGCGGGCCGAGCGGCGCGGATACGCACCCGAAGTCATCGCGCACACCTGGGAGATCGTCGAGGCGTTCGGCGCGTACGGCTTCTGCAAGGCGCACGCGGTGGCGTTCGCGGTGCCCACCTACCAGTCCGCCTGGCTCAAGGCGCACCACCCCGCGGCCTTCTACGCCGGGCTGCTCACCCACGACCCCGGGATGTACCCGAAGCGGCTGCTGCTCGCGGACGCCCGGCGGCGCGGGGTGCCGGTGCTGCCGCTGGATGTGAACCGGTCGGCGGTCCGCCATAGAATCGAACTGGTGTCCGGTGACGGTGGTTCCCGCGGTGTCTGGGGGCTGCGGCTCGCGCTCTGCGACGTGCACGGCATGAGCGAGGCCGAGGCGCGGCGGATCGTGGACGGGCAGCCCTACCGCTCGCTCCAGGACCTGTGGCAGCGGGCCCGGCCGGGCCGCCCGGTGGCCGAACGCCTCGCCCGGGTGGGCGCGTTGGACGCCTTCGGCGCCAACCGGCGGGATCTGCTGCTGCACATCGCCGAGCTGCACCACCGGCAACGCGGCGCCTCCGGCGGCCAGTTGGCGCTGCACACGGACCAGGACGCGCCCGACCGGATCGCGCCGGCGGGCCTGCCCGACCTCGGCGACGCCGAACGGCTCAGCGCCGAGCTGGGCGTCCTCGGCATGGACGCCTCCCGCCATCTGATGGCCGACCACCGGGAGTTCCTCACCGAGCTGGGCGCGGTGCCGGCACGGCTGCTGCGCACCGCCCGGCACGGCGAGACGGTGCTGGTCGCCGGGGCCAAGGCGGCCACCCAGACCCCGCCTATCCGCTCCGGCCGCCGGGTCATCTTCACCACCCTCGACGACAGCACCGGCCTGGTCGACTGCGCCTTCTTCGAGGACAGCCACGAGAGGTGCGCCCACACCGTCTTCCACTCCTGGCTGCTGCTGGTGCGCGGTACGGTCCAGCGGCGCGGGCCGCGCAGCCTCAGCGTGGTCGGCGCGGCGGCCTGGAACCTCGCCGAACTGGCCGAACTGCGCCGCGAGGGAGGCCTGGAGGCGGTCACCGCCCGGCTCGCCGCCGCACCGGACCGGCCGGCCGGGGACGCGACCGAGGCGGGCGCCGGAGGCGGCACCGCGCCGGAGCCCGAGCCAGTCGCCGCCGGGCGCACCATCCGCCTGGAGACCGGCTACGAGATGCACCCCTGGGCCGACCTCCAGCCGCCCGGCGAGCGCGCCGCCACCGGCCGCAAGCTGTGGCACTCCAGCCCCGGGAGTGCGGGATGAGCACGGCACCGGGGCCGCCCGCCGCCGTACCACCGGAGCCCTCCGGTGCCCCGCGGCCGGCCGGCATGCTCCACGTACGCTTCCGGACCGCCGACGGCGAGCCGGTCGGCGCCGAGCAGTACGAGCAACTGCTGCGCCTGCTGGGCCGGTTCACCCCGGCGGTCGAGGCGCTGCCGCCGGACGCCGCGCTGGCCGACGTCCGCGGGGCGCTGCGCTACTTCGACCGGGACGCGGTGGGGATCGCCGAGCTGATCCGGCTGCGCGCGCTGGCCTGGCACGGGGTGCGGTGCACGATCGGGATCGGCGGCAATCCGCTGCTGGCCCGTATGGCGGCCCGGGAAGCGCCGCCCGGAGGGATCCGGGCCGTTCCCGCGGACCCCCGGGAGGTCGCCGCCTTCCTCGACCGCCGCCCGGCCGCGGCGCTGGACGGCGTCGGGCCGGCGACCGCGCGCGCCCTGTGCGCGTACGGGCTCGACAGCGTCGGCCGGATCGCCGCCGCGCCGCCCGCCACCCTCCAGCGGATCCTCGGCGCGAAGGCCGGCCGGGCGGTCTCCGAGCGGGCCCGCGGTATCGATCCGACGCCGGTCACCCCCAACGCCTCCGCCCGCTCGATGGGCGCCGAACACCGCTTCGCCCACGACGAGTTGGACCCCGTCCGGCGCCGCCGGGCGCTGCTCTCGCTCGCCGACGGACTCGGCGCCCGGATGCGCGCGAGCGGGCAGGTGGCCCGGGCGCTCACCCTCACCGTCCGCTACGCCGACCGCTCCACGACGACCCGCACCCGGCGGCTGGAGGAGCCGACCGCGCACGGCCCCGCGCTGACCGAGGCGGCCTACGCCCTGCACGCCGCGCTCGGCCTCCAGCGGGCGCGGGTGCGGTCCCTGGCGCTGCGCGCGGAGGACCTCTGCCGCGCCGAACTCGCCGCGCACCAGCTGACCTTCGACCCGGCCGACGACAAGGCGCACCGCATCGAGGCGGCCGTGGACCGCGCCAGGGCCCGCTTCGGTACCGGCTCCGTACGCCCCGCGGCCACGCTCGGCCCGGCCCCCGGAACCGGCACCGCCCCGGCGTCCGGGCCTCCCGGCCCGGCCCGCACCACCGGCCGCCGGGCCCCATGGCCGGCGGGCAACCCCTTGGATCCGTCCGGCAGTTAGTCCCTGCACCCACCCCCCGCTCCGTCCACCCCGCCCGAGAGGGAAGCGCCCTCTCGGGCGCGGCGTATCGGCATACGGCGCGTGAAGTCTGCCCAAATACACGCAACCGGCGTTTCGCACCCGGGCGTTCGGTGAGGGTTGTGTGCGGTTTCCTTCACCGTCATACCGCTGGTACGTCCTGCTTACCCGGCCGTAACTTACTTGTCAGTTACCACGTTGGCCCTTGCGATCCGGATCGCAGGTGAACGGCTCACCGAGCACTTCGGAGTCCCCTCATCTCGCAAGGAGCATCGTATGAAGCTGCGCCGGTCACGCATGCGCCGGCCGAGAAGGCTCGCCCTCCTCCCGGTCGCCGCCCTGGCCATGGGCATCACCACCGCCACCCCTGCCGCCGCTGCCCCCACTGTCACCAGCGGCTGGAACAACTTCTCCTGCAAGCCCTCCGCCGCCCACCCCCGCCCGGTGGTCCTGGTGCACGGCACCCTCGGCAACGGCACCGACAACTGGCTCGGTCTCGCGCCCTACTTGGTCGACCGCGGCTACTGCGTCTTCTCCCTGGACTACGGTCAGCTGCCCGGCGTCCCGGTCTTCTACGGGCTCGGCCCGGTCGACGGCTCCGCGCAGCAACTCGCCACCTACGTGGACCGGGTGCTGGCCGCCACCGGCGCGCCCAAGGCCGATCTCGTCGGGCACTCCCAGGGCGGCATGATGGCGCGCGTCTACATGAAGTTCCACGGCGGTGCGGACAAGGTGAACACGCTGGTCGGGTTGGCCCCCGACAACCACGGCACCACCCTGGACGGGCTGACCAACCTGCTGAACCTCTTCCCCGGTGCCAAGCAGTACATCGACAAGTTCACCCCGGGGCTGACCGACCAGGCCGTCGGCTCCGACATCCTCAACCGCCTCAACGCCGGCGGCGACACCCTCCCCGGCGTCCACTACACCGTCATCGCGACCAAGTACGACGAGGTCGTCACGCCCTACACATCCGGCTACCTCAACGGTCCCGACGTCCACAACGTGCTGCTCCAGGACCTGTGCCCGGTGGACCTCTCCGAGCACGTCGCCATCGGGACGGTCGACCGGGCCGCCTTCCACGAGACGGCCAACGCGCTGGACCCGGCGCACGCCACCCCGACCACCTGCGTCTCCTGACCGGCGGCCGGCCCGGCCGGCGGACAGCGGCGGCCCGGCCCGCACCCCCGGTGCCGGCCGGGCCGTCCACCGCGGTACGTCAGCCGTTGCCGCGCCCCGGCCGGCGCAGTGTCAGGAAGCAGCCGGACGCGGCCGCCAGCGCCGCCGGGATCAGCAGCAGCCACCCCGAGAAGGCGAGCACCCCCGCCGTCAGCACGGAACTGGCCAGCACGCCGTACCACAGGAGGGTGCGGCGCGGCAGCAGCACCAGCGCGGCGGCCAGCCCGGCCAGGGTCACCGCGGCCAGACAGGTGGCGGTGGCCCGCATCAGCAGATCGAGATCGGTGCCGCCGGACCCGGCGGCCACGGCCAGCACGACCGACGCCGCGCCCAGCACCGCCAGCGAGCGGCGCGGCACCTCGCCCGGCGCCCCGCCCTTGGCCAGCCAGCGGGGCGCCGCCCCGTCCCGGCCGAGCGCCGCGCCGAGCCGGGAGGCCCCGGCCAGATAAGCGTTGGCCGTCCCGAAGGTGAGGAGCAGCGCCGCCGCGGCGGCCACCGGACGGGCCGCGCCGCCCACGCTACGGGTGAGCAGCGCGGTCAGCGGGGTGTCGGTGTCCGCGGCGGCTGGCCCCAGCACGCCGACGGTGGCCACCGCGAGCCCCAGGTAGAGCACCGTGATGACGGCGAGGGTGCGCCGGGTCACCCGCGGCAGGTCCCGCGCCGGATCGGCGAATTCACCGGACAGGTGACTGGCCGCCTCCCACCCGGCGAACGCGAAGAACAGCACCGCGGCCGCCGAGCCGACCGACACCCAGCCGCCCGGCATGAACGGGGTGAAGTGGGCGGTGGACACCTGCGGGGCGGCGGCCAGGACGGTGCACAGCAGCACCGCGGCCAGCAGCCCGCCGAGCAGCAGCTGTACCCGCCCGGACATCCGCAGCCCGACCGCGTTGGACACCAGCGACCCGGCCAGCACCGCCCCGCCGACCGCGGCCGCGCCGGCGTCGCCCCAGCCCACCGCGTCGGCCACGTACTTCCCGCCGATCCACGCGGCCGAGACCACTCCGATCGGCACCGCCCCGTAGAACCACCACCCGACCACCGCCGCGGCCCGCGGGCCGATCGCCCGGTGCACGTACGTGGCGACGCCCCCGCCGTCGGGGAACCGCGCGCCGAGCGCCGCGAAGGAGGCGGCGACCGGGACGCACATGGCCAACAGGACGACCCAGGCCAGGATCGAGGCGGGGCCGGCCGCGGCGGCGGCCAGCGACGGCAGCGTCAGGACACCCGGGCCCAGGACGGCGCCCGCGCAGAGCGCGGTGCCGCTGCCGATGCCCAGCCGCCGTACATCCGGCCGTGCGGAAGCGGAAAGGGATGATTCTTGTACGGACACGGGCGCTGACGGTAGCCGTTCGATTGGTCACATTGAGCTCCCGCCGAACGAAATTCGGTGGGTGCGGCACTATGGGGCCCATGGACGACATTGATTCGGCGATTGTCCGTGAACTCCAGCGCGATGCACGGCAGACCAACCGCGAACTCGCCCGCCTGCTGAACATCGCCCCCTCCACCTGCCTGGAGCGGGTCCGTGCCCTGCGCGCCCGCGGCGTGATCACCGGCTACCGCGCCACGGTGGACCTGCGCGCCCTCAACCGCCCCGTGCAGGCGCTGCTCACGGTCCGCATCCGGCCCATGAACCGGGAGGTCATCGAGCGCTTCAAGGCGTTTTTGACCTCGCTGCCCGAGGTGCTCAACGTCTATGTCGTCGCGGGCGGCGACGACTTCCTGGTCCATGTCGCGGTCCCGGACGTCGACCGGCTGCACGCCCTGCTCATGGACCAGGTCTTCAAGCGCCGCGAGGTCGTCGACTGCCGCAGCTCGGTCGTCTACCAGCACGTCGCCAACGACATCATCGAGCCGCTGCCGCCCGAACGGGCCTGACGGCCTGACGGGGGCAGCGGCCCGGGGCGATCGGCCGCGGTGCCGGAGCGGCTCAGCCGTGGTTGCGGACGGCCCTGCGGCGGGCGGTGGTGAACAGCACCCCGGCGCCCAGGGCGAGTACCGCGGCGCCGCCTATGGCGAGTGGGGCGGTGGCGGCGTTGCCACCGGTCTCGGCCAGCCGGCGGCCGTCGACGGGCCGCGCCGCGCCGTCGGGGTGCGCACCGCCGGCCACCGACGCGGCGTCCGCACCCGCGGCCGCCGCCGGCCGGCCCGAACCGCCGGCCATGTGGCCGTGCCCGCTCATGTCCATCGACGACCTGCCGGCGCCCGCCGCTATCTGGCGGTCGGTCGGCGCGGAGGCGGTGGGCGCCGGCGTCGCCGACCCGGCGCCGCCGCTGTCCTTGCCGAAGACCACGTCGGAGCAGGTGTAGAACGCCTCGGGGCTGTCCGAGCGCTGCCAGATGCTGTAGACGAGGTGGCGGCCCGAGCGGGCGGGCACCTTGCCGTCGAAGACGTACTCCCCGTTGGTCAGCGTCGGGTCGGTCACCTTCACGAACGGCTGGGACTCCAGGTCCGACCACTTCAGCGGCTTGGTCGGGTCGTAGCCGTCCTTGGTGAGGTACAGCTCGAAGGAGCCCTTGTGCGGGGCGGTGGCCTTGTAGTGGAAGGTGTGGTTGCCCGCCTGCATCTTCGTGGACGGCCAGTCGGCGCGCGGCAGGTCCAGACCCTTGTACTCGGGGTTGCCGGCGCCGCACAACCGGCCGTCCGGGATCTTCTCCTTGGACCTGCCGCCCGCGTTGCCGTCCCGCACCGCGTTCCAGTCGTAGAGCGCCTGGGTGCCGCCGGCCTGCACGGCCGCCTTGCACGCCGCCGACTTGGGGTGCTCCGGACCCTCCGCGTAACAGGCCGCGACCCGGCTGACCGGATCCGACATCGTCCCGTGCGCGGCGGCCGGGGCGGCGGCGAGCACGGTGAGCGCCAGGGGCGCGACGCCGACCAGGGCGAACACGGTGGCCTTGCGACGAACGGTCATCGTGGGGGGCTCCTTCAACAGGTGCGTCGGGTCCGGGGGTGGGGGAGCGAAGGCGGAGGTGGGGGGTCGGGACGCGGGCGCCGCGGTGCCGCCCCCCGGTGAACGGCACCGGCGGGTACCCGAACCCGCCTTGCGAGCAGCACGCTAGCCGCGCTGAGCAGCGGATTCGGCGCCCGGAGGCCGATCCAGGCGATCCTTATGGTCGCGTTAAGCCGGCTCTAAGCAGGGGCACAGGAAGCCCGGGGAAAACGGGCATCAGGGGTCCGGGGAACGGGGGTTGGGGTGCTGGCGGGTGCCGCCCGGGTCACCGGCCGTCGGGGTCGGGGAGCGGGGTCACCGGTCGTCGGGGTCGGCGAACGCGTCGATGAGGGCGCTCGCCGGTACGGTCTCGGCCACCGTTTCCAGGGGGAGTTCGGCCCAGATGAACTTGCCGTCGGCGGTGTAGCGGGCGCCCCACCGCTCGGCGTACTGGGCGATGAGGAACAGCCCCCGGCCGCCCTCGTCGGTGGTCCTGGCGTGGCGCAGATGCGGCGCGGTGCTGCTGCCGTCCGAGACCTCGCAGATCAGCGTCCCGTCCCGGATCATCCGCAGCCTGATCGGCCCGGAGGCGTGCCGGATGGCGTTGGTGACCAGTTCGCTGACGATCAGCTCGGTGGAGAACTCCAGCTTCTCCAGCCCCCATCGGGCCAGCTGCCCGGCGGCGGACCGGCGGGCCTCGCCGACCGCGGACGGGGCGGCGGCGATGTCCCACACGGCCAGCTGCTCCTTCGGCAGCGCCCGGGTGCGGGCCAGCAGCAGGGCCACGTCGTCGACCGGCCGGGCGCCGGGCAGGCTGCTGATGACGGAGTCGCAGATGTCCTCCAGCGGGGCCTGCGGATCGGCCAGCGCGGTCCGCAGCCGGGTGATCCCGCCGTCGAGGTCGAGGGCCTTGCCCAGCAGCAGACCGTTCGTGTAAAGCGCCAGCAAACTCCCTTCGGGCAGCGGGAGTTCCGCGGATTCGAAGGGCATCCCGCCCAGCCCCAGCGGCGGGCCGGTCGGGAGCTCCACGAGCTGGCAGGCGCCCGCCGGGCTGACCAGCAGCGGCGGCGGATGCCCGGCCCGGGCCAGCGTGCAGCAGCAGCTCACCGGGTCGTAGACCGCGTACAGGCAGGTCGCGCCGATCACCCCGTCGTCGCTGTTGGCGTCATGGGCGACCCGGTTGACCATGTCGTCCAGGTGGGCCAGCACCTCGTCCGGCGCCAGGTCCAGATCGGCCAGCGCCTGCACCGCGGCCCGCAGCCGCCCCATCGTGGCCGCGGCGTGCACCCCGTGCCCGACCACGTCGCCGACCACCAGCGCGACCCGGGCTCCGGACAGCGGGATCACATCGAACCAGTCGCCGCCCACACCCGTGGACGAATCGGCCGGCAGATAGCGGTACGCCGCGTCCACCGCGCTCTGTACGGGCAGATCGCGCGGCAGCAGACTGCGCTGGAGGGTGAGCGCCGCGGCGTGCTCGCGGGTGAACCGGCGGGCGTTGTCGAGGGAGATCGCCGCACGGGTCACGAACTCCTCGGCCAGCACCAGGTCATCGGGCTGGAACGGCCCGGTGGGCTGCCAGCGGGCGAACGTCGCCGCGCCCAGGAAGACGCCCCGGGCCCGCAGCGGCACCACCATCAGCGAGTGGAAGCCCAGCTCCCTCAGGCGCGCGGCACGGACCGGGTCGTCGGCCGGCCAGTCGCTGCCGCTGTCCAGGTCCAGGGCCGGCAGCAGCAGGGAGTCGCCCCCGGTCAGGCTCAGGACGACGGGCGCCGACGGGGCATAGGCGGCCGGCTCCCCGACGGCGATCACCGCCTCGGGGCAGCCCTCCCGTACGGACCGCTGGCCCGCCCGGCGCAGGGTGAACAGGGTCCCGGCGTCGATCGGCCCGGACGAGGGCTCCTCACCGGACACCATCGCGTCGAGCAGGTCGACGGTGACGAAGTCGGCGAGGTCCGGAACCGCCGCGTCCGCCAGCTCCTGCGCCGTCTGCCAGACGTCCAGCGAACTGCCGATCCGCTCCCCGGCGCGGTTGAGCAGCGCCATCCGCTGCCGGGCGCGATAGCCCTCCGTGACGTCCAGGACCATGTAGCAGACGCCCAGCACATGGCCGGCCTCGTCCTCCAGGCGGAAGAACGACGTCGAGTAGGCGTGCTCGCGCTGCGGATCGGACCGCGGGCGGCCCAGGTACTCGACGCCCACCGACGGGACGCCGGTCCGCAGCACCCGGCGCATCTCCGCCTCGATGGACTCGGCGGGCAGCCCCGGCTGCGCCTCGCCGATCCGCTTCCCGACCCGCTCGGCGCGCGGCGAGCCGCCCATCCGCTCCAGCGCGTCGTTCAGCCAGACGTACTGGAGATCGGGGTCCAGCATGGCCACCCCGACCGGCGACATCCCGAGAATCCCGTCCAGCATCGAACGGCCGAGCCCCGACCAGGGGGTCCGCATCATCTCGGCGGCCAGGACCAGCCGGAAGGGCCGTTTGTCGGCGTCCAGCACCGGCAGCACGCGCAGTTCCAGGTCCAGCCGGCGCCCGTCGCCGCGGCGTACCGCGGCCAGCCCGCTCCAGCCGTCCGCCGCCGCCAGCCGGTCCCGCCAGGCGCCGTCCTGCGACGGCTGACGGGGGTCGGCCCCGCCGAAGACCTCCGCGAGCGGCCGACCGACGGCCCGGGACACCGGATACCCCAGGAGCCGTTCGGCGCCCTCGGTCCAGCCCTGCACCACGCCCGTGCGATCGGCCAGCACCACGGCGGTCCGGGTGAAGTCGAGGACTCCGTCTCCGGTGAGGCGGCTGCTCGGGAATGCGCTCATCTACGACCGGTCCCATGCCGGTGCGACGCCCGGCGTCCGCGGCCCTCCGCCGCGGGCCGCCACCGGCTACCACCAGCGCTTTCCACGGTACTCTCCCGCCCCGCCCGGCCGCAGTCCACGGCCGCGCGCCCGGCGGTCCCCGGCCGTTGTCAGTGGCGGCGGGCACCATGGACGCATGACTGCCAACACCCCCGCCGACCAGGCGGAATCGCCCCTGCCCGACGCGGACGCTGCCTATTGGGAAGCCGCCGCCGCGACCTTCGACGAGGAGCCCGACCACGGCCTGCGCGACCCCGCCCTCCGCGCCGCCTGGGCCGCCCGGCTGCGCTCCTGGCTGCCCGCCGCGCCCGCCGAGATCCTCGATCTGGGCTGCGGCACGGGCAGCCTGGCGCTGCTCGCCGCCGAGCAGGGCCACCGGGTCACCGGCGTCGACCGTTCACCGGCCATGGTCGCGCTGGCCCGTGACAAGCTCGCGGGACGCGACGCGGTGTTCATAGTGGGCGAGGCCGCCGAACCGCCCGTCGGGGAGCGCCGGTTCGCCGCCGTCCTGGTGCGCCACGTCCTGTGGGCGCTGCCCGATCCGGCGTCCGTGCTGCGCCGGTGGGCGGGGCTGCTGGCCCCCGGCGGCCGGCTGGTCCTGGTGGAGGGCCGCTGGGGCGAGGCCGCCCCGATCGGCCTGCGCGCCACCGAACTCGCGGCGCTCGCCGCCCCGTTGGCGTCGCGTACGGAGCTGTTCGAGCTGTCGGACGAGCCGGCGCTGTGGGGGAGGGAGGTCTGCGACGAGCGGTACGCCCTGATCGTCCATCCGGACAGCCCCTGACCCCCTGGTCCCGTGACCCCCTGCCTCTCTGACCACCCCTGACTCCCTGGCCCCGCCCCCCTCACCCCTGCACCAGGTCCCGTACGCACCGCCGTTGGGCGGTGAACGGCCGGTAGCCGAAGGCGCGGTTGATGGCCAGCATCGGGGCGTTGCCGTCGTCGTTGCCGGTGAAGGCTTCGGTGCACCCGGCGTCCCGGGCGCGCCGCAGCGAGTCGGTCTTGGCGAGCCGGGCCAGGCCCCGGCCGCGGAAGGCGCGCCGGCTGCCGGTCATCGCCGAGACACAGCGGCCGAGGCCGTCGGTGGCGACCAGGGTGAAGGCGGCGACCTCGCCGTCGACGGTCACCACCGAGGTGAGGTCCAGGTCGATGTCGGGGTGCTCCCAGGTGGTGCGCAGCCAGGTCTCGTAGTCCATGGCGTCGATGGCGACATCGCCCGGCTCGTCCGCGGCGGCTTCCGCCTCCGCGGCGAACAGCGGATACGGATCGGCCCCGAAGTCCGCGCCGGTGCACAGCCGGACGCCGGGCGGCAAGGGGGCGGGGAGCGGGGGCGGCGCGGTGCCCGCGAGATCGAGCCGGAGAAAGCCGGCCCGGCGGGTGAGGCGGTAGCCGCGGCGCGCGGCGAAGGCCAGCGAGCCGGGTTCGTCGACGGCCCAGGCGAGGAGGTGCTCGGCGCCGACCGCGGCCAGATGCTCCTCGGCCGCGGTCAGCAGGGCCCCGCCGGCGCCCTGCCGCCGGTGGCCGGGGTGGACGACGGGGGTGCCCGCCGCCTGCCCCGGCACGCTGCTCTCGTGCACGAGCTGCGCGCTGATCTGGCCGATCACCCGGCCGGCCAGCTCGGCGACGAACACCCGCAGCCGCTTCGCCGGGGGAGCGCCGGCGACCTGCCGGGCGACGCCCTGCGGGGTCGAGATCAGATGCGGCAGGACCGCCCGCCGCAGGTCGGCGACGGCCTTGGCGTCCGCGGGTCGGAAGTCGCGCACGGTAAGCGTCATGGTCGCGCACGGTACGCCGCGGCGCCCCGCCGTGCCTCTCCTTTTAGCCCTCCGCCCTGCGAGGTTGCCGCCGGTTTGCCGGTCCGCGAGGGGGGTGCACCGGTGCCGATCCGGTGAACGGTGCGTATCTGGCGCGTTCCGGACGGTCGCACACCTACATAGGTGGCCACTGCAACTAACCGGGCGTACGGTGATCACGCGGGCCGCCGACGGGAGTGCGGCGGCCGGCCGCAACCGAAGGAGGAGCCGCGACCATGTGCGGAATCACCGGATGGATCTCCTACGACAACGACCTGACGACGCAGCGCCCCACCCTTGAGGCGATGACCCGGACCATGGCCTGCCGCGGCCCGGACGCCGGCGGCGTCTGGCTCGACACCCACGCCGCGCTCGGCCACCGCCGGCTCGCCGTCATCGACATCGACGGCGGCAGACAGCCCATGCAGGTCGACCGCGACGGCCGCACCCTGATCGTCACGACGTACAGCGGCGAGGTCTACAACTACCGCGAACTGCGCGCCGAGTTGGAGACCCTCGGCCACACCTTCCGGACCAGCAGCGACACCGAAGTCGTGCTGCACGCCTACCTCCAGTGGGGCGAGGCGTTCGCCCAGCGCCTCAACGGCATGTACGCCTTCGCCCTCTGGGACCCGCGCACCGAGGAACTCCTGCTGGTACGCGACCGGATGGGGATCAAGCCGCTCTTCTACCACCCCACCCGCGACGGCGTCCTCTTCGGCTCCGAACCCAAGGCGGTCCACGCCCACCCCGACATACGCCCGGCCGTCGACGCCGAGGGTCTCGCCGAACTGATCACCTTCACCAAGACGCCCGGCCACGCCGTCTACAAGGGCCTGCACGAGGTCCGCCCCGGCCACCTCGTCCGGGTCGACCGCAACGGCGTGCACGTCAGCCGCTACTGGGCCCTGGAGGCCCGCGAGCACACCGACGACCTCGACACCACCGTCGCCCGCGTCCGCGAGCTGCTCGACGACATCGTCGCCCGCCAGCTGATCGCCGACGTCCCGCTGTGCACCCTGCTCTCCGGCGGCCTGGACTCCTCCGCCATCACCGCGCTCTCCGCCAAGGCGCTGGCCGCCCAGGGCAGCGGCCCGGTCCGCTCGTTCGCCGTCGACTTCACCGGCTACACCGAGAACTTCACGCCCGACGACCTGCGCGGCACCCCCGACGGCCCGTACGCGCACGCGCTGGCCGAGCACGTCCGCTCAACCACCACGACATCGTGCTGGACACCGCCGCCCTGATGGACCCCGGCCACCGCGGCGCCGTGCTCGCCGCCCGCGACCTGCCCAACGGCTTCGGCGACGGCGACACCTCCCTCTACCTGCTGTTCAAGGCGGTCCGTGAGCAGTCCACGGTCGCCCTCTCCGGCGAATCCGCGGACGAGGTGTTCGGCGGCTACCGCTGGTTCCACGACCCGGAGTCGGTCAACGCCGACACCTTCCCCTGGGTCGCCGCCGGCGTCTCCGGCCGGTTCGCCGGCGGCGACGCGGTCCGCGAGGCGCTGCTCGACCGGGCCCTCCTCAAACGGCTCGACCTGCCCGGGTACGAGCACCGCCGCTACCGCGAGGCGCTCGCCGAAGTCCCGTACCTGGACGGCGACACCGGCCACCAGCGCCGGATGCGCGAGGTCAGCTACCTGCACCTGACCCGCTTCGTGCAGATCCTCCTGGACCGCAAGGACCGCGCCAGCATGGCCGTCGGCCTGGAGGTCCGGGTCCCGTTCTGCGACCACCGGCTGGTCGACTACGTCTTCAACACCCCCTGGTCGATGAAGACCTTCGACGGCCGCGAGAAGTCGCTGCTGCGCGCCGCCACCCGCGACGTCCTGCCCGACCTGGTCGCCGACCGCGTCAAGAGCCCCTACCCCAGCACCCAGGACCCGCACTACAACGAGGCGCTGCGCGCCGAGCTGAAGGACCTGGCCGCCGACCGGGACGCCCCGGTCCGCCCGCTGCTGGACTCCGGAGCGCTGGCCGAGGCCACCGCCGACGGCGCGCGCAACGACATCCGCCCCGGCGCCGAACTCGCCCTCGGCATGAACACCTGGCTGCGGACCACCGGCACGACGCTGGAGCTGTAGGCAGGCCGAGGCGTCCCACCTCACGGCACGGTGGCCGCTCCTGACGCACAATGGATGCCACAAAACCGCGCACCCCGCGAGCCCGGGCCCGCGCACCCGCCGCCCGCGCCACCACGAGTACCAGGAGTGCCACCGTGTCCCCGCAGACCCTGACGATCACCATCGACCCGGCGGCGGCCGAGGCCCCGTTCGAGCAGGTACGCACCCAGATCGCCGACCAGGCCAGGGACGGCGGTCTGCCGGTCGGCTACAAACTCCCCACCGTCCGCGGCCTGGCCGAAGAACTGGGGCTGGCCGCCAACACCATCGCCAAGGCGTACCGCGCCCTGGAGACCGACGGCGTCATCGAAACCCGCGGGCGCAACGGCAGCTTCGTCGCGGCGGCCGGTGACGCCGCCGACCGGGAGGCCGCCGCGGCGGCCGACGCCTACGCCCGCCGCGCCCACCGCCTGGGCCTGGACCGGCATGCCGCCCGCACCGCCGTCGAGAACGCACTGCGCGCCGCGTACGGAGCCGATGCCTGACGCGGCGCCCGCCGGGCGCCGCGCCGCGCCTCCTGACGGAAGGACCCGCCCATGCCCAGCCGGCACGCCCTCGTCCGCCGCCCCGGCCCCCGCCTCGCCGAGGGCCTGGTCACCCATGTCGACCGGCGGCCGGTGCACCCGGCGCGGGCGCTCGCCCAGTGGGAGGAGTACGTCCGGGTGCTGCGCGACCACGGCTGGCGGATCACCGAGGTGGACCCCGCCGACGACTGCCCGGACGCGGTCTTCGTCGAGGACACCATGGTCGTGTTCCGCAATGTCGCCCTGCTCGCCCGCCCCGGCGCCGACTCCCGCAAGCCCGAGGTCGCCGCGGCCCGTGCGGCGGCCGAGGCGCTCGGCTGCTCGCTCAACGAGATCCGCGCGCCCGGCACGCTCGACGGCGGCGACGTCCTCAAGGTCGGCGACACCGTGTACGTGGGCCGCGGCGGCCGTACCAACGCCGAGGGGGTGCGCCAACTCCGTGCCGTCTTCGAGCCGTTGGGTGCCCGGGTGGTCGCCGTGCCGGTCAGCCGGGTGCTCCATCTGAAGTCCGCCGTCACCGCCCTGCCCGACGGCACCGTCATCGGCTACCCGCCGCTGGTCGACGACCCCGCCGCGTTCCCGCGCTTCCGGCCCGTCCCGGAGGAGGCCGGTGCGCATGTCGTCCTCCTGGGCGGCGGCCGGCTCCTGATGGCCGCCTCGGCGCCCCGCACCGCGCGGCTCTTCACCGACCTCGGCTACCTGCCCGTGCCCGTGGACGTCGGCGAGTTCGAGAAGCTGGAGGGGTGCGTGACCTGCCTGTCCGTACGTCTCCGTGACCTGTACGCCTGAGAGCCGGCGGGCCCGCTGCGGAAACGGTGCATATGATCGCTGACAGGGCTTGACCCGGCCGGCGTCGGACAGGGGACGCGGATGGACCCTTCCTCCAGGAGACTGCCCTGGTACGTCGCGACCGTGCCGGTCGCGCTGATCGTCGCCGGGGCGGTCGGGGACGCCCTGACACCGACGGAGTACGCCGGGGACGCGCTGCTGTCCGCCGGCGTCATGGTGACGGGCGCCCTGTTCTCGCTCCGGCGCACCATCGCCGCCGGCGCGGCCATGGTCCTGATCGAGGTGGTACTGACGATCAGGGACGGGTACTTCGGCCGCCCGGTCGGCACCCGCACCCTGATCAACGTGGTGCTCATCGCGCTCGTCGGGGTCGGGGTGAACCGGGTGGTCGCCCACTACGGGCGCCGACTGGAACGGGTCCGTTCCGTCGCGGAGGCCGCCCAGCGCGCCGTACTGCCCCAGCCGCCGGCGCGGATCGGCCCGCTGACCGTCGCGGCGGTCTACCACGCGGCGGAGGTCGAGGCGCAGATCGGCGGGGACGCCTACGCCGTGCAGGACACGCCCTACGGCACCCGGCTGCTGATCGCGGACGTGCGGGGCAAGGGGATGGGCGCGGTCGGCGTGGTCTCCGTACTGCTCGGCACGTTCCGCGTGGAGGCGGACCGGGCGCCCGACCTCACGGCGCTGGCCGGGGCCCTGGAACACGCCCTGCTCAAGGAGGGCTCGCACCGCGAGGAGGCCGTCCGGACGGAGGGGTTCGTCACGGCCCTGCTCGGTGAGATCACCCCGGGCGCGGACCGCGTACGGCTGCTGAACTGCGGCCATCCCGCGCCTTATCTGCTCCGGGGCAGCGCGGTGTGCGCGCTGGATCCGGCCGACCCCGGCCTTCCGCTGGGCATGAGCGGACTGGGCGTGCCGCGGCCGCAGCCGGACACCTGGCCGTTCCCGCCCGGCGGCACCCTGCTGCTGATCACCGACGGCGTGACCGAGGCCAGGAACCGCTCCGGACAGTTCTACGAACCGGCGGCCGGACTCGGCGGCCGGGGCCCGTTCCGCCGGCCGGACCAGGCCATCGACGCCCTCCTCCGCGACGTCGAGCACTGGACCGGCGGCCCCCGCGACGACGACATGGCGATCCTGGCGATCACCCGGAGCGCCGGGGAGCCGTACGGGGGCTGACAGGGCGAAGGCCCGGGACGGCCGCCGCCGCGCTAGAGGTACAGCCCTGCGTCCGCGCCCGTGTCCTGGGCCGGGACCGAGGCGGGCCGGGTGCCGCGGCGCAGCGCGTAGAGCTCGGCCAGGGTGGCGCCGTCGCGGCCGATGCCCTCCTCCGTGCCCAGCCAGCCGACGGCCTCCCCGCGGGTCAGCGGACCGACCTCGATACGGGCCAGGCAGCGGCCGGGGCGGACCACCGCGGGGTGCATCCGCTCCAGGTCCTCGTTGGTGGTGACGCCGACCAGGACGTTGCGGCCCTGGCCCAGCAGGCCGTCGGTGAGATTGAGCAGCCGGGAGAGCGCCTGGCCCGCGGTGTGCTTGGCCTCGCCGCGGATCAGCTCGTCGCAGTCCTCCAGGAGGAGCAGCCGCCAGCGGCTCCGGCCGGTGACGTCGTCCTCGCCGATGGCGATGTCCATCAGGTAGCCGACGTCGTTGAAGAGCCGCTCCGGGTCGAGTACGCAGTCCACCTGGCACCAGTCGCGCCAGGACCGGGCGAGCGTCCGCAGCGCGGAGGTCTTGCCCGTACCGGGCGGGCCGTGCAGCAACAGCAGTCGGCCGGCGATCTCCTCGGGCGCCACCTTCATCAGCCGGTCCATCGCGTCGGCCACCGGCGCGGTGTAGTTGGGGCGGATCTCCTCCCACGTGCCGGCGGTGATCTGGCGGGAGGTGCGGTGCGGGCCGCGGCGCGGGGAGAAGTACCAAAAGCCCATCGGGACGTTCTCCGGCTGCGGTTCCGGTTCGTCCTCGGCGCCGTCCGCGGCCTGCGCCAGCACCTTCTCGGCGAGCGCGTCGGTGACGGCGGTGACCGTGACGTCGGCGCCGCGGTTCCAGCGGGAGACCAGCAGCGTGAAGCCGTCGCCCTCGGCGAGTGTGGCGCTGCGGTCGTCGTCGCGCGCCGCGCGCAGGATCCGGACGCCGGGCGGCAGCAGCGTCAGCCCGGCCCTGACCCGGTCCACCGACCGGCTGCGGGCGTACGGCTGCTCGCCGTTGGCGAAGCGCCCCAGGAACAGCGCGTCGACGACGTCGGACGGCGAATCGCTGTCGTCCATCGTGAGCCGGAGCGGGAGCGATGCCTCGGTGGGGGAGGGCTGGACGTGATCGGCACACATGCCGCCATGATCCGCCACCACGGGCCGCCGCGTACATGGATTATCCGGCGTTGCCCGGCACGTGCCGCACCGCCGGGCACCCGGCCGAATGTCCGTCCGAATACGGCGGATCCGGCGCCGGATACGCCCTCGGTGCGCCCTGGCCGCGCCGGACCCGGCCGCCCTACTGTGGTCCGTCGTGCGACGTCGTGCTGGGGAAGGTCAGGGCCGCCCGGGGCATCCGGCGCACCGCGGCCGGCTCCGTCGGATCGGCCTACGGGCCGGTGCGGCCCTGCACGGGCGGCGGGGTACGGCCGTCGGGGTCGCGGTGGTGGTCGGGCTGGCGGCGCTGGCGCTGCTGCTGGTGATGTGCGGGAGGGGCGGTGAGCGCGGGATGTCGCAACGGGCGGCGGGGCCGGTCGTCGGATGGGGCTTCACCCATACCCAGTTCAGCGCGGACCGGGGGAGCGGCACCGCCACGGACCGGGTCACCCGGCTGCTGTCCGGCACCCCCATGCCGCAGAACCAGCACATCATGGGGTGGGGCGCGGACAGCCCCGAACCGAGCCCCGGACACTACGACTTCGCCGATCTGGACCGTCGCATCGCGCTGATCCGGCGCTCCGGCGGCACGCCCGTGCTGACGCTGTGCGGCGCCCCCGACTGGATGAAGGGCGGCCGGTCCGGGAGCACCGACTGGAGCAGGCTGGAGCAGGCCCCCGATCCGGCGCACTACGCCGACTTCGCCGCGCTGGCGGGAAAGATCGCCCGCCGGTATCCCGAGGTCCGGCACTACCTGGTCTGGAACGAGTTCAAGGGCTTCTTCGACGACCACAAGGGCCGCTGGGACTACGAGGGTTACACCCGGCTGTACAACCTCGTCTACCGGGAGCTGAAAGGGGTGGACAAGGGCATCCAGGTGGGCGGGCCGTATCTGGTGATGGACAGCTACCTGCCGGGGGACCGGACGTACGCGTCCGAGGTCCAGGGCCCCTGGGGGAGCCTCGACCGGCGGACGGTCGACGCGCTCCGCTACTGGAACCGGCACAGGGCGGGGGCGGACTACGTCGTCGTCGACGGTTCCAGCTACACCAAGGACGGGCACTACGCGCAGGACGACCCCTTCCTGGCGACCCGGAAGTTCGCCGACGTGGGGCGCTGGGTGCGCAAGGAGACCGGGCTGCCGCTGTGGTGGGCGGAGTGGTACGTGGAGGTGGGCGAGGAGGAGGGCGCCCGGCACGACCCCGGATGGAGCGGGCCCGAGCGGCTCGCGGTGCGGGCCGCCGCGCTGATGGAGATGGCGGCCGGGGGCGCGACCAGCGGGCTCTACTGGAACCCGGAGAGCGAGGACTCCGACGCCCCGTGTCCCGGTTGCCTGTGGAGCAGTACCGAAAAGGACGGCGGCGGGCGGGAGTTGCCGATGCTGGACCTGCTGATGCGGTTCTCCCGGGCCTTCCCGCCGGACGGTCGGGTGCGCCCGCCCGTCCGCACGGTGCGCGGCGGGGAAGCGGACCCGGCGGTCCTGGTGCTCGGCGGCGACCACACGGTCATGCTCGTCAACACCGCGGACCGGCCTGCCACGGTGACGGTGGAGGGGCGGACGGTGACGCTCGACGCCTACGCGGTGCGCTGGCTCGACCGCCGCTCCTGACCCCCTCGCCGCACCCCCGGTGTCCCTCCCCGGCGCCCGCCGCGACGGCTACGACATCGTCGCGAAGCGCTGGACCAGCGACGCCAGGAACACCACCAGCAGGGGCAGGGCGAACCAGAACAGGCCCTGGAGCCGGTGGAGCCGGCGCTCGCCGGGCGGGGCGGCGATCCGCAGCACCTCGCGGGCGGACAGCAGCAGGACCACCGCGAGCGCCGCCAGCGCGCCGAGCACCGACCACGGTGTCCAGGTCACCAGCGGTCCGGCCGGGCCGGGGCGGGGGGAGGGGACCACACCCGGCGGCCGGCGGGTCAACTCGTAGACCGCCGCATGGGCGTTGGACACCACCCGGCGGAGATCGGGGCGGGCGTCCAAGGCGGCGCGCAGCCGCTGCTCCCAGTGCTCCCCGAAGCCCGAGTCGAGCCGCAGCGACTCGGCCTGGGCGTGGTTGACGACCAGATACGACTGCGGGCCGGCCCTCCGCAGGGCGTCGAGCACGGGGGCTACTCGGGACGGGTCGCGGGGGGCCGGCACCGGCTGGTACTGGACCCGCTCCATGTCCCGTGCGCCCCAGGGGAGTTCCGGGGTCACGCTGGTGGCGGGGTCGGGGCTCAGCCACAGCAGGCGGGCGGTGGGCCGGTCGTGGGCGTAGACGTAGTCCATCGCCGCGACCTCGCCGGGCCTGACGCGTTCGAACGGCTCGTTGCCCCAGCGGGCGACGAGGAAGCCGAACGCCAGCAGCAGTCCCGTCAGCAGGGCGGCGAGCGGACCGAGGGCGGCGCGCGGGCCGCCGTGGGCCGCCCCGGCATCGCGCGGGAAGAGTCCCAGGGCCGCCAGCACGCAGGCGCCGGGCAGCGCGAACAGGAAGACCCGGAGCGCCATTTCGCCGCCGTAGGACTGCATGCCGAAGCCCAGGAACGGCACGGCGGTCAGGACGAGGAGCGAGCGGTCCGCATAGCCCGCCGCCCGCCGGCGCAGTATCCCCCAGCAGGCCAGCGCCAGCACGCCGCCGGCCAGCGCCACCCGGGTGTAGAGCACCAGTTGGTGGGTGGGGTCGCCGCCGATCCGGTCGGTGACGGACGAGGCGACGTTGCCGCCGACGCCCCCGAGGCCGCCGAACAGCTCGTCGAAGTGCCCCGACCAGTACGGCTCGGCCAGGAACCCCACCCACGCCGCGACCAGCACCCCGCACAGCAGCGGCAGTCCGCGCAGCTCCGACCGGCCGGCGAGCACCAGCACGGTCAGCACCCCGAGCATGACGAAGGGGGTGAGCTGGTGGCCCGCGACCGCGGCGGCGAAGAGGGCGACGAGCACCGCGAGCAGCGTCACCCGCCGGCCGCGGCCGGCCGGGGCGGTCGCCGCCTCGCCCGGGATGCGGTCCCCCGGGGACGGCGGCCCCGGCGCGCGGAACCACACCAGCAGGATCGCCGTGAACACCAGGTAGAGGAGATAGGTGAAGCCCTGCGGTGAGAAGTAGTCCTGGCCGACCCAGCCGCACAGCGCGAACAGCCAGGCCGCGCACCACTTCGCCCGCCAGCTCGCCCGTACGGCCCGCAGGAGCAGGAACAGCGGTGCCAGGTAGAGGAGTTCGAGGACCGTCGGCCACCAGCGCAGCACCTCGGTGAAGTCCGTGACGCCGCATGCCCCGGCCAGGAACCGGGCCCCGGCGAAGAACCCCGGCCAGCTCCAGCGGGCGTCCAGGTCCGGTACGGCGGTGCCGGTCCGCCCCAGGTAGTCGAGGAAGCCCAGATGCTGCCAGGCGGTGGGGAAGCGGGGCACGCTCTCCAGTACGGCCGGGAGGGCGTGCAGCGAGAACACCGTGAGCAGCAGGACGCTGGTCAGCAGCACGGGGCGCGGCCGGGGCAGCCACAGGGCGCAGCCGTACGCCGCGATCAGCAGGGCGACACCGGCCAGGGAGGCGGCCGGCAGCACCGAGAGCGGCCCGAGGCCGCCCATCCGGTCCAGATCGGCGTCGCCCATACCGTCGAGCGGCAGCCAGTACAGCGCGAGGGCTGCGCCCGCCAGCACCGCGACGCCCAGCGGCAGCAGGCGCCCCCGGTCGCCGCGCGGCTTGTGGGGCGTCGACTCCGGCTCGGCCCGGGGCGCGTCCCAGGACGGCCCGTCCCCCTGGTCCCCGTACACCGCCAGGTCTGCCAGGTCCCCGTCCGGCGCGACCGCCTGCACCGGCGCCCGGACCACCGCCGCCCTCGGCCGCCCGTCCAGCCCGCCACCCGCCTCCCCGCGCAGCACCCGCCGCAGCCGCACACCGGCCACCGCGACGATCACCGTCAGGCTGGTGACCTCGGCGAGCCCCGCGCCGGTCAGGCCCGTCCGCGGCAGCAGCACCACGGTCAGGCCGAGCACCAGGACGCACAACAGGCCCTGGAGACCGGCCAGTCCGGAGGTCCGGTTCTGTGCGCGCAGCACCGCGAAGTGGACCTCCATGACGACCCGCAGCGCGGCCCCCACCGCGCACCAGCGGAGCAGCGGGGTCGCCGCCTCGGCGTACTCCGGGCCGAAGACCCCCAGGACCTGGGGCGCGCCCACGAACAGGCCGACGCAGACCGGGAGCATGATCCGGGTCATCCGGCGCAGCGCGGCCCGGGTGTTGTGGGCCAGCCGGGCCGGGTCGTGGGCGCCCTCGACGGTCAGCGAGGCGCCCATGTTGAGGGCGAGCAGGTTGACCGTGCCCGCGATGGTGGTGGTGATGTAGAAGTAGGCGTTGTCCGCCGCGCTGACCTGCGCGGCGACCAGGACCGGAACGAAGTAGACGACGGCCAGCGAGAACAGCGAGCCGGTGCAGTCGCCGGCCAGGAAGCGGGCCATCTGGCGCAGCGTCGGCGGCCGGGCGCCCGGCCCGGTGGCCCGTACGTGCCCGGGTATCAGCCGCCGGAAGACCAGCCGGCCCAGCGGGAGCACCGACACCGCGATCGCCGCGGCCCAGGAGACGAAGACCCCGGCGGCCGGCAGCGCCGCCGCGAAGACCACCAGCAGCCCCAGCTTCACCGCCGAGAACGCGACGTTGCCGACCGGCACCCACAGCGCGCTGCGCAGCCCGGTCAGCACCGCGTCCTGAAGGGTCAGCAGCGACCAGGCGACCACCGCCGCGGTGAAGCCGAGGCCGCCCCAGGGCCCGTGCAGAAAGCGGTAGGACGGGCCCCACTCGTCGAGGGTGAGCAGGAAGGCGGCCGCGGCGAGGGCCACCACGGCGGCGCTGCCGGCGTAACTGCGCCGCACCAGGCGGGCGGTGGTGTGCCCGGCGACCGGGATGAAGCGGGCGAGCGTGCCGGTCAGCGTCACCGCGGTCAGCCCGGCCAGCAGCTTCATCGCGGCGATCGCCGCCGAGCCCTGGCCGACCGCGTCCGCCGTGTAGTAACGGGCGGCGACCAGCCAGAACCCGAGGCCGAGCAGCCCGGAGACACCGGTGTTCAGCATCAGCGCATAGGCGTTGCGGAAGAGCGGGCCGTGCCCGCCCCGCCCTGCGGCGCGCCCGTCGCCCGCCCGCTCCGGGCCGGTGCGCTCCTCGGCACACGTGGTCGTGTCAGTCACGCCGGACCGCCTGCCGGGTGCGGCGCACCATCGCGTACCCCTTGGTGAGCACCCGGTCCCGGGCGAACGCCCGCCCGATCCCGCGCCCTTCGACGAGCCGGGCGAACTCCTCGATGCCGGTGTGCCGCCGGACGGTCAGCCGCGCCAGCGCGTACGGCCCCTGCCGCGGCTCGGCGAGCGCGTTGCGCACCGCCAGCGCCTGCCGGAAGCCCAGCGCCCGCACCGTCCGCCGCACCCGCCCGCTGGAGTGGCCATACGGGTACGCGAACGACTCCGGCGCCGTCCCGGTCTCCTCGGCGATGATCTCCCGGCAGCGCGCCACCTCCTGCCACAGCCGCTCCTCGCCGACCGCGTCCAGCGATGGATGGTGGTGGCTGTGCCCGCCGATCTCCACGCCGGCCGCGGCCAGTTCCCGTATCTCGTCCCAGCCGAGCATGGTGTCCGGCGCGCTCCCGGTGGCGTGCCGGCCGCGCAGCCAGCCCGTCGCGGCGAAGAGGGTGGCCGGGTAGCCGTGCCGGGCGAGGACGGGCAGCGCATGGCGGTGGACGCCCGCGTAACCGTCGTCGAAGGTGATCAGCACCGGCCGGGACGGCAGCGGGCCGCCGTCCCGCCAGGCCGCCGCCAGCGCGCCGGTGGTCAGCGGCGTGAAGCCGCGGGCGGCCAGCACCGCCATCTGGTCCGCGAACGCCTCGGGGGTGACCGACAGCTCCCTCATGGCGGGCACCGGGGCGAGGGTCACCGCGTGGTACATGAGGATCGGCACCGGGGTCGTGGTGTCGGCTGCCCCGGTGGAGTCCGTTCCCGCGCCGGGGGGTCTCATGCCGCCGCCTCCCCGTGCGCCGGCGCGGTCGGGGCGGACGGAGCGGTCGGCGGTCCCCCGACTCCCGTACGGGGGACCGCCGTTGACCGGTACCGCAGCCTGCCCACCGCATAGCCGCCCGCCGCGGCCGTCGCCCCCGCCACGATCGCACCGGCCCGGCCGAGCCCGCCGGGCCGTCCCAGCAGGGCGTCCCCCAGACCGCGCAGCACCCCCGCGGGCAGCACTCGGGCCGTGTGGCGGCGCTCCGCCGCCAGCCCGTCCCGCGCGCCGACGCTCCGCGCCACCAGCGCCTTGGACAGCCCCTCCGCGTAGGCCCGACCGCGGAAGTAGCCGAAGCGCTCCCGTTCGGTGGGCACCCGGTGGTGGATGACCGCCCGGTCGTCGATCAGCAGCACCGCGTCCGGGAGCGCCTGGGTGATCCGGATGCACAGCTCGGTCTCCTCGCCGCCCAGCGGACGCCGCCCGGCGTCCCGGCCGATGCCGGTGGTGAACCCGCCGACCAGGTCGAACACCCGGGTGCGGAACGACGCGTTGCCGCCGAGCACGTTGCGCACCCGCACCTTCCCCGGCGGCAGTCCGCGGTAGGTGCACCCCACCACCCAGTCGAACTCGGCGGGGAACCACCGCGGCCGGCGCCCCGACGCCCACACCGGTTCGGTACGCCCGCCGACCGCCTGCACCGCCGGGTCCGCGTACGCCGCCGCGAAGTGCCGCAGCCAGTGCCGCTCGGCCACCGCGTCGTCGTCCAGGAACGCGATGACGTCGCCGGTGGCCGCGGCGATACCGGTGTTGCGCCCCGCGGAGAGCCCGCGGGGCCCCGAATTGGCCATGATCCGCAGGGGAGTCGGGGACGCGGGCCGGCCGCCCGCGTCGCCGAAGTGCTCCCGCAGCCGCGCCAGCAGCGCGTCGTGG
>NZ_JBNHIN010000010.1:136499-140817 GCF_050054615.1 Streptomyces sp. YGL11-2 | reverse complement strand
GCGCGTCGTGGTGGTCGACCACCACCAGCACCTCGGCCGCGGGACACGACTGCTCCCGCACCGACGCCACCGCCGCCAGGACGTCCGCCCACCGCTCCTGGGTGTGCGCGCAGATCACGACCGACACTCTCGGGCCCGAGCCCCCCGGCCCCGTCACCGCACGTCCCCGGCGATCAGCGCGGGTCGGGCGGCCGGCTTCCGCCTGGCGCCCCGCTCGCGCAGGATCACCCGCAGCACCCGCAGCCCGTCGCGTACCGCCCGCAGGTTGCTGGCGCCGTGGATGCGGATGTACTCGTGGCTGGGGATCTCCTGGACCCGCAGACCCGCCTTGACCACCCGGATGTTCATCAGCGTCTCGACCTCGAACCCGGCGCAGTCCAGGGCTATCCGGTCCAGGCAGTGCCGCCAGAAGGCGTTGTAGCCGTAGCACAGATCGGTGTAGCGGGCGCCGAACTTGAGGTTGACGACGGCGGTCAGCACCCGGTTGCCCAGCCGGCGCACCGGCGTCATGTCGTCCGTGCCGCCCCCGTTGGCGAAGCGCGACCCCTTGGCGAAGTCGGCCCCGGAGACCAGCGCCGAGACATAGCTGACGATCTCCCGGCCGTCGGCCGACCCGTCCGCGTCGACCATCACGATGATCTCGCCGGTGCACGCCGCGAAGCCGCTGATCAGGGCGTCCCCCTTGCCCCTGCCGCGCTGGGTGACGACGGTGACGCCGGGCCACAGCTCGCGGGCGACCCGGACGGTGTCGTCGGTGGAGTTCCCGTCGACCAGGACCACTTCGTGGATCCAGTCCGGCAGGGTCCGGAAGACGTACGGAAGGTTCGCCGCCTCGTTCATCGCCGGGATGACGACGCTCACCGGCGGCGTGATGGCGAGGTGGCAGGAGACGGGACGGTAGGCGGAATGGTCGGGCACCACGGTCAGCGGCGACGGTTCGTCCGCGTCGGCAGGGCGAAGGAAGGAGCTCATGGGCGGTTTCCCTCTCGTCCGGTGAGACGTCCGGTGGAGCTTCCGGTGGACCGCCCGTCTCCGGGCGGTCCGGCTTGCGGTCCGGGGCGAAAGGAGGGTGCCCACCCCGTTCGGTCCGGCAGGCGGTGCGGGTGGCGATCGACTGCCGTGCGAACAGGGTGAGTTGGCATGCCGGCACGCGGCCGCGCGGTCGTGTTCTGGCCACCGGCAGGCAGCGGACAGCCTGCGACGACCGGGCGCATGGGACCCCCCCACCGCGCCCCGCGCCGGACGGCTCACCGCGTGGCCGGCGCCCTCCCCAGGGGCAGCCGTGGCGTGATCATCCGATGCGGGTGGATGTGCGACGATATTGACGAACGGGACTTTAAAGCAAGACCTCCTATGGCAAGTCCCCTTTCGCGCCATTGGTCGAGACGGACTGGAGTGCGCCGGCGCCCGGCCGCGCTCCCTCCGCCGCCGCGAGCGCCGCTCACCGCCCCGTGCGGAGCCGCCCCGCCCTCTTGAGCAGGCGGTCCGCGGGCCCGGACAGCTCCGGCCTGGCCAGTACGGCGTGCCGCAGCGCGCGCACCGGCGCGCGCCGGGCCAGGTGACCCAGCGCAACGAGATGACGTCTCGTCACCATCCCTTCGTGGACCGTTAGTTCACGTGTCTTCAAGGAGTTCTTGTAGTCCTTCGCGCCGCGCCCCAGGTCCAGATACGCCAGCGCGTCCGCGGCCGCCGCCTCCGCCATCCGCAGATGCAGCACCAGCCCGGGCGAGAACCTCGCGAACCGTGGGTCGTACGCCGGGAACCAGCAGGCGAGCACCGACGGCGACCGCAGCCCGAAGTGCGCCGCCACCGGCCGGTCCCCGGCGTACAGCACCGACAGCAGACCGGTGAACGACTCCGTACGGGTGTGGAACAGCTGCTCCATGAGGCGGACGATCCACGGGTGCGCGAACCGGTCGCCGCGCCCGGTCCTGCGGTACTGCGCCGACTTCCAGCGCATCAGCGTGCGCAGCACCGCGGGGTCGCGCTCGTCGTGGACGAACCGCACCGGTGCGACGTCCCGGCCGAGCTTGCGCTCCTTGGCGAAGGTGGTGCGGACGAACTTCGACGACCGGGCGCGCAGTTGCTGCAGATACGCGTCGAACCCCCGGTCCACGTCGACGACCGGCGACCCGAATACGCGGAACTTCCCGCTGCCAAAAGGTTCCTGACCCTGCACCAGATGGTCGAACTCCAGTACCGACAGTCCGCACCCCCGGATCAACTCCTGGGCGTCCCAGTGGAATCCGGGCCGGTGGATCACCCCCTGCGCGTCGGAGAGCCCCAGGCCGATCGCCCGTCCCACGCCCAGCGCCGTCCGCTCGAACGGCAGGTAGGCCACCGGCCCGGCGCCTTCGCGGACCACCGCGATCCGCACCCCGGGCCGGCAGCGGCCCACGGCCAGGGTGAACTCCGGTGCCAGGAAGGGGTTCGCCAGCTGCGGGGCGCCCAGCGCGCGGGCCTCGGACTGCAGGGTCCGCCAGACCTCCCGGTCGGCCCCGGTCAGCTCGCCGGGGCGCAGTACGGCAAGGTCCACGTCACTCCACCCGGTTCCGGCGGCCGTGCCGGGTCCGCCGCCGTATCGCGCTCAGCAGCAGCCCGGCGCCGCTCAACGCCGCCACCGCGAGCACGCCGCCGCGTACCGACCACACGTGCAGCGCCAGCATCGTCTGGGCCACCAGCAGATCGACCGCGAGCGCCCCGGCCCCGGCGACCACGGCGCGGCCGAGCGGATCCATCCGGCCGAGCGCCGCGGCGATCGCGGCGGCCGGCGCCATCAGCAGGAAGAAGAGCGTGAACGGTGCGCGCAGCGGTGAGCCGATGTCGCCGATCGACAGGACGGCGCCCACCGCGGCGGTTCCGAAGGCGGCCCCCGCGACGAGCGACGCGGCACCGCTGCGCGGTCGGTCGTCGGGCGGCGGGCTGTGGGGCGGGCCGCCGTACGGGCAGTCGGACGGCCGGTCGGCGGGTTGTCGGGCGGATCGCTCGGTGGGGCCCTCGCCGGGGCAGGTGTGGTGCATGGTGTGGGTGTGCATTGGCAGCTTTACCCCCCATAAGCGCCGGATGCCGGGCCTCAATGTGACGCAGCGCCGGAAGGGCCGTCAAGACGCGCGGGGCGCCCACAGACGGCGCAATGGCCCGCTGGCGGGCGGGCGGCTCCGGAGACTGTCGGCACGCGGCTGCCCGGCTGGCGGCGCCGTGACCCGGTGGAAGGAGCCGCGTCCGTGGAGCCGCCGAGCGGAGTTGCCCTGACCGTGGTCCTGGTCTGCCTGACCTTGGTCACCGGTGTGCTCGACGCGGTCAGCTTCCTGGCGCTCGGCCATGTCTTCATCGCCACCCAGACCGGCAATCTGCTCTTCCTCGGCTTCGGTATCGCCGGACAGGGCGGGCTGCCGGTGGCGGCCACGGTGGTCTCGCTCGGTGCGTTCCTGGTGGGCGCGGCCCTCGGGGCCCGGGTGGAGTCGGGACTGGCGGCCCGGCGGCGGCCGTGGTTCCCGGTGGCCCTGCTGGTCGAGGCTGCGCTGCTGGTCGCGGCGGCGGCCACGGGCTGGGAGTCCGGGGCGGGCGGTGACCTGGCGACCGGTCAGCGCTACGCCGTGATCGGCCTGATGGCGCTGGCGATGGGGGTGCGCAACGTCACCGCGATGCGGGTGGCCGCCCCCGACTTCACCACCACGGTGGAGACCCGGGTGATGACGGCCCTGGTGAGCGGCTCCCCGCTGGGCCGCGACCGGCGGCTGGGCTACGGCAGCGGTGCGGGGCCCCGGCGGTTGAGTTCGGTGGGCGCGATGCTCGCGGGTGGCCTGCTGGGGGCCTGGCTGCTCGGCCTGGGCACCCGTCCGCCGCTGGTGGTGCTGCTGGTGGCGTTCACCGTCGCGGCCACCGCACTGCTCGTGCCCGGTCTCGCGCACGGCCGGAGCGCCGAAGGCTGACGGGTCGCCGGCCGGTCGGCGAGGTCCCGGGGGTGCGGACGCCGGCGCCGTCGACGCCCGGGTGGCACCCGCCCGTGGCACGTACGTAATCGGTCGTTTCGGAAAGTCCGTGATCGACCGTCAGAGGACTCGATGAGCCGCACTCAGGTATCCGGAGTTCCCACGGGGTGTCATATACGCGTCATGGCACGGCAATGCCGCCGCGTCGGAGATCCTGACGGAACGACGGATTTGTCATGAACTCTGTACGACTTTTGGCATGGACACTTCCGGCTACCCGCGAGTCTTGGTACGACGGATTAGGCAGAGATCCTGCTATGGGAGGTTCCATGAGACTGTCCCGATATGCGGCATTGACATCCGTCCTCCTCGTCACCCCGGCGCTC
>NZ_JBNHIN010000010.1:115978-136378 GCF_050054615.1 Streptomyces sp. YGL11-2 | reverse complement strand
CCCCCCCCCCCCCCCCCGCGGCGTCCGCCCAACTCCCGCACGCCGCCGGCTATGTGGCCCTCGGCGACTCGTACTCCTCCGGCGTCGGAGCCGGCAGCTACGACGGAAACAGCGGCTCGTGCAAGCGCAGCACCAAGGCGTACCCCGCCCTCTGGGCCGCCGCGCACCGGCCCGCGTCCTTCTCGTTCGACGCCTGTTCAGGGGCCCGAACGGGTGATGTCGTCAGCGGTCAGCTCGGCGGGCTCAACTCCGCCACGGGCCTGGTGAGCATCACCGTCGGCGGCAACGACGCCGGATTCGCCGACACCATGACGACCTGTACGCTCCAGGGCGAGAGCGCCTGCCTGGCCCGGGTCGGCCAGGCGCGCACTTACATCAAGAACACGCTCCCCGGCAATCTCGACAAGGTCTACTCCGCCATTGCCCACAAGGCCCCGTCGGCCCGGGTCGTCGTGCTGGGCTATCCGCGCTTCTACAAACTCAACGGCGACTGCGCCGCCGGGCTGACGGAGAAGTCCCGCGCCGCCATCGACGCCGCCGCCGACGACATCAACGGCGTCCTCGCCAAGCGCGCCGCCGACCATGGCTTCGCGTTCGCCGATGTCAACAGGGCCTTCGCCGGCCATGAGCTGTGCTCGGGCAGCCCGTGGTTGCACAGTGTGACCTTCCCCGTCGACGAGTCCTACCACCCCACGGCCGCCGGTCAGTCCCGCGGCTATCTCCCGGTGCTCGGCTCCGCTGCGTAATCCCGCGCACACGGGGCGCGGAGGAGGGGTGGCGCCTCCTCCGCGCTCCGATGCCCCACGAGCCGTCAGGCCGTCCCGACGGTCGCTCAACTCGCCCTGGTACACGCGCTGTACGTGACATTCCGTATGGTGTTCGTCAACGTCACAGCAAGGCAGGTGAATCCGTTGACCGGTCTGCACGCGTGTCCTCCAAGAGAGATAGGGTTACTCTGCCCGTTGGCCGGGTGCCCTCGTACGGGTGGGGAGATTCATGGAACAGATAACAGTGCGCAGCAGGGCGCGAGTCCCTGCCATCACATGCGGAAGCAGCGCGTCCAGCGCGCGTCTCGACCGGCATCTCGCGGTGCTCGGCGGACCCGCCATCCCGCAGCGTGAGGCAGAGGGTGCGACGTCGCTGATGCAGGAGCTCACTGCGCGTGATCACTCGCGCACGAGGAGGAGCCGCGGCGCCCGGGTGTCGCTGTTCGCGCCGCTGCGCAGGCTGCGCCGCTCGCTCTTCGGAGGCCACGGCTGAGCCGTCCCTGAAGCGGCACCCCAGGCACAGGCGACCCATTGTCCCGTCCCGGCGCAGCGCCTCCGCCCGGTGTCCCCTTCTCGCCACCCGTCACGCTGTGACGGGTGGCCCTTTGTGTGCCCGGCCGGTGCCCGGCCCCGTGTGCCCGGATGCGGTCCGCTCCCGCCGGCGCTCCCCCCCCGGCACCCCGCCCCGCGCTTCACAAGAGCGCGAACTGGCCGTTCGGCCCCTCCTCGTGATGGTCGAGCACGGAGGCCGGCCGGCGCGCGGCGTCCGGCACCGGCAGCACCCCCGCCGCCCGCAGCTCCGCCCCGCCGATCTGCGGGCCCGCGGCCACCTCACGCGCCAACCGTCCGACATCCGGCCGGAGTTCGGCCACCAGTGCCAGGACGGTGAGCAGCTCCAGCAGCTCCGACGTCCACTCCTGCGGCCAGCCGGCGGGACGCAGCGCCGCCAGCGCACCGGCGTCCGCGGCTTCGGTGTCCGGGGCGGCGGCGCCCCGCTGGGCGAACCACGCCTCCAGCACGCGGACGCCCCCCGCGGAGAACTCCCAGGCACCGCGCGGCACCGGCGCGATCCGGCCGCCGCCGACCAGCAGTGCCTCCTCCTCGGCGTCGTACGCCGCAGTGTCCGGCAGGCCGCGGGCGGGCAGCGCGGCCCGTACGTACGGCCGCCGGCCGCCCGGCATCCGGGGCCGCTCGCCGGCCGGGCAGCCGGGCGCGTGGCGGCTCGCGTACCGGCCCCGGGTGTGCAGCCACAGCAGCCGCTCGCCGAGCGCGACACCGCGATCCCAGAGGGCCGGGTCGGCGGTGAGCGCGACCGTGGCGCCGTCGGGGGAGTGGTGGGCGGTGGCGGTGATCCAGGCCAGCAGGTCGGTCGGTGCGACGGGGCGGTCCAGGCGGTGGGCGAGCAGCTCCGGCAGGCCGGGGGCGAGATTGGGCTCGGTGCCGCCGGGGCGCCGGTAGAGGGGGTGGATCCGGCCGGGCCGGCCGGCCGGGGAGTGCCCGTCCGGCAGCAGGTCGGAGCAGACCACGGCGGGCCCCGGCGACTGCGGTACGTGCCCCAACTCCACGGCGAACAGCTGCCGTTCGTCGGCCACCCGCCACAACTCCGGCCGGGCCGCGTCGATCAGCCGGTGGTCGGGCAGCAACCACTGCCGGTCGAAGGGGCCGTGCAGCACCGGCACCGGTTCCGGGCACGGCCCGCCCGCCCGGGACAGCGGCCCGGTGGGGGTGGCCTGCCCCGGCAGCTGGCCGACCGCGGAATCCGGCGTCCGGGCCCGGGACGGCCGAAACAGCCGCGCGCGGGCCGCCCCGTCCCCGGCGTCCACCAGCGCCTTCCACCGGGCGCGCAGCGTGGCCGCGTCCGGCGCCCTCACCCATGAGCGCCCGAGCCGCAGCGGCGGCACGGACCACGGCATCAGCTCGGACAGCCGCGGCGCACCACCGACCTCTGGCGCCCCCTGCTTCGCCGTCACGCGGAGCCCCTCCCGGACCGTACGGTTGACCCCCGGCATGGTAGCGACGGCAGCGGGCGCCGTTCGCGGCACCCGTCGGCGGTGCGGCGGGGGGAGAGGCGGTCTTCCGCTTGCCGATCTTGGCGCAGTACGGTCCTGGCCGTACCAGCCTGCCAAGGGGAGGACCGCCATGAGGGACACCGCCTCCGCCGCGCCCGAACGGTGCGGGGGGACCCCCGTCGCGACCAGGGCCGCGGCGCGGCTGGACCGGCTGCCGCCGTCCCGGTGGCACCGCCGGATCACGCTCGTCGTCGGTATCGGCGCCTTCTTCGACCTCTACGAGATCTTCCTCGGCGGCGTGCTGGCGGCGGTCCTCGCCGCGCAGTGGAACCTGGGCCACACCGCCAAGTCCTGGGTGATCGCCGCCGGGTTCCTGGGCATGTTCGCCGGCGCCAACGTCCTGTCCGTGCTGGCCGACCGGTTCGGCCGGCGCCGGATGCTCCTGGTCAACCTGGGCTGCTACTCGCTGTTCTCGCTCGCCTGCGCCGCCGCGCCGAACCTGTCCTGGCTGCTCGCGCTGCGTTTTCTCGCCAGTCTCGGGCTCGGTGCCGAACTCGTCCTGGTGGATACCTATTTGGCCGAGTTCCTCCCGCGGGCGGTGCGCGGTCGCTACCTCGCCTACGCGTACACCTTCGGGTTCGTCGGGGTCCCGGTGGCGGCCCTGCTCGGCGCCCGGCTCGTGGCCGGGCACCAGATGCTGGGCATCGACGGCTGGCGCTGTCTGCTGATCGCGGGCGCGCTCGGAGCCGGCTTCCTCCAGCTGATGCGCCGACAGCTCCCCGAGTCGCCGCGGTGGCTGGTGGTCCAGGGGCGGGACGCGGAGGCCCGGCGGATCGTGGCCGGCATCGAGGAGCGGGTGGCGTCGGAGACCGGGCAGAGCCTGCCGTCCGTACCGGAGGCGGAGACGGTGCCGGAGCGCCGGGTGCCGCTCGGTGAGATGTTCCGTGGCGACCACCGCCGGCGGACGCTGATGTGGTGGGTCTTCCAGGTCCTGCAGACCGTCGGCTACTACGGCTTCGGCTCGCTGGCGCCGGTGGTGCTGACGGCCAAGGGGTACACGGTCACCGATTCGCTGCTCTACGCCGCGCTGAGCTTCGGCGGCTATCCGATCGGCTCCGCGCTGTCCATCCCGCTCATCGACCGGATCGAGCGCCGCACGCTGATCATCGCCTCCGCGCTCGGCATCGCGGCCTGCGGCCTGGCCTTCGGCTTCGCCGCCGCCCCCTGGGCCGTCGTCGCCTTCGGCTTCCTGCTGACGGTGTGCAGCAACGTCTTCTCCAACGCCTTCCACGTCTACCAGACCGAGCTCTTCCCGACCGGCCTGCGCAGCAGCGCGATCGGCATCGCCTACTCGCTGTCCCGGCTCACCTCGGTCGTGCTGCCGTTCGTCGCGCTGACCGTGCTGACCGACCTCGGACCGGCCGCGGTGTTCGCCGGGTCCGCGGTGCTGATGGTGCTGCTGTGCCTGGACGTGGCGCTGCTGGGGCCGCGCAGCACGGGGCGGAGCCTGGAGCGGATCTGAGCGCCGGGCGGCCGGCGGCCGGTGGCCGCACGCGGCGGGGTCAGTGCGCCTCCAGCGTCACCGTGAAGGAGAACCGGTCGCCGCGGTAGTGGATCCGGGCGACGTCGAGCACCCGACCGGACTCGTCGTAGGTGATGCCGGTGTAGTGCAGGATCGGGCTGAGCAGCGGCACCTGGAGCAGCCGGGCGGTCTCGGGGTCGGCCAGCCGGGCCTCGACGGTGTCGGTGATCCGGCTGATGCGGACGCCCACCGCGTCCCGCAGCACCTTGGTCATCGGCCAGCGCTCCAGGTCCGCGAGGTCGATCCGGGCGGCGACGTCGGGGCGGACGTAGTTCCGTGCGTGGTTGGTGGGTTCGCCCGACGCCTCGTCGCTGCGCAGCCGCCGAAAACCGGCCACTTCGTCCATGTCCGGGAAGAATTCGGACAGTTCGGGAGGTACGGAGACCGGGCCGTGCTCCAGCAGGGCGGTCCGCATCCCGGACTGCTGGGCCACGATCGCGTCCACCGACCCGAGCAGCCGGACCGGCGCACCGCGCTGCGCGCTCGGCTCGATGAACGTGCCGCGGCGCCGGTGCCGGCTGATCAGCCCTTCCGACTCCAGCTCCTTGAGGGCCTGGCGCATCGTCAGCACGCTGACGCCGTAGTGCTCGGCGAGCGCGTCCTCGGTGGGGAGCCGGAGCGGCGCCTCCGGCGAGCGCCCCAGTATGGAAGCGCGCAGGGACTGCGAGACCTGGTACCACAGCGGCAGCTTGCGGTTCAGGGCGATCGAGTCGGGAGCGAAGGTGGTCACAGAGCGATCCCCGGGTCCTACGGGCGGAAGTGGCGCTGAAGACCCTGCCATACGTCGTCGTAGCCGCGCTGGAGGTGTCCGGCGTCCCGGGCCTGCGCGGTGAGCGTCAGCGGCCAGCGGGTCTCGAACATGAAGGCCAGCCCGTTGTCGATCTTCTGCGGGGCGAGTTCGGCGGCGCTGGCCCGCTCGAAGGTCTCCCGGTCGGGGCCGTGCGCGGACATCATGTTGTGCAGCGAGCCGCCGCCCGGGACGAAGCCCTCCGCTTTCGCGTCATAAGCGCCTTCGATCAGGCCCATGTACTCGGTCATCACGTTGCGGTGGAAGTACGGCGGCCGGAAGGTGTCCTCGCCGACCAGCCAGCGCGGCGCGAACACCACGAAGTCGACGCCCGCCAGGCCCGGGGTGTCCGAGGGGGAGGTGAGCACCGTGAAGATCGACGGGTCCGGATGGTCGTAGCTGATCGAGCCGATGATGTTGAAGCGGCGCAGGTCGTAGACGTACGGGACGTGGTTGCCGTGCCAGGCGACGACATCCAGCGGCGAGTGGTCGTAGGTCGCCGTCCAGAGGTGGCCGCCGAACTTGTTCAGGACCTCGACCGGGCCGTCTACGTCCTCGTAGGCGGCCGTCGGGGCGAGGAAGTCCCGGGCGTTGGCCAGGCCGTTGGCGCCGATCGGGCCGAGGTCGGGCAGCTCGAAGGGGCGGCCGTAGTTCTCGCAGACATAGCCGCGGGCGGTGGCGTCCAGCAGCTCGACGCGGAAGCGCACACCCCGCGGGATCAGCGCCACATGGCCCGGTTCGGCCCGCAGCAGGCCGAATTCGGTGCGCAGCAGCAGCCCGCCGCGCTCCGGCACGATGAGCAGCTCGCCGTCCGCGTCGCTGAACACCCGCCGGTCCATGGAGGCGTTGGCGTGGTAGAGGTGCACCGCCATACCGGCGCGCTGGGTGGCGTCGCCGTTGCCGCCGAGGGTCCACAGGCCGTCCACGAAGTCGGTCGGGTCGGCGGGCTCGGGGAGCGGGTTCCAGCGCAGCCGGTTGGGGTCGGGCAGGCACTCGGTGAACGGCGCGGAGCGGATCTCGCCCCGGTTGGCGCGGAGGAACGGCGGGTGCGCGGCCGACGGGCGGATGCGGTAGAGCCAGGAGCGCCGGTTGTGGCGGCGCGGTTCGGTGAAGGCCGAGCCGCTGAGCTGCTCGGCATACAGGCCGAGGGGGGCCCGCTGCGGGGAGTTGCGGCCCACCGGCAGTGCCCCGGGGACGGCCTCCGAGCTGTGCTCGTTGCCGAAGCCGGAGGAGTAGGCCAGCCCCTCGGCCGTCTTCCTCGCCTGCTCGTTGCCCGTACCAGTCATCGCGCGCTCCCGCCGCTCACGGAACTCCAGGAATCCTATGTAAGACCTTAGGATTCCGAGCGGGGGTCGTCAACGATGGCGGGACCTCCCTGTGCGGGCAAAGCCGAGAGCGTGGGGGATCCCGGTCGGGGTGGCCGGATCCCCGCCCTCGGCCATCCCGGCTCCGTACGGCGGGCAAGATGACCGTGTGCAGCCATCGACGCCTCAACCCGCCCCCCGGTCCGCCCCCACGACCCCGTCCGCCGCCCCGTCCGCCGTCCCCGCCGCCGGACCGTCCGCCGCCCCCTTCCCGCTCCGCCGCGCGCCCGTGCAGCGTCGGAGCGCCCAGCGCCTGGCCCGGATCCTCGACGCCTGCGCCGAGCTGCTGGACGAGACCGGATACGAGGACCTCAGCACCCGCGCCGTCGCGGGCCGCGCCGGGGTCCCGATCGGCTCCGTCTACCGCTTCTTCCCCAACAAGCGCGCCATGGCGGAGGCGCTCGCCCAGCGGAACCTCGACGCGTACGCGGACCGGATCACCACCCGGCTGACCGCCCCCGGGCAGCCGCCGGGCTGGCGCGGCGCGATGGACGTGGTGGTCGACGAGTACCTCGCCATGAAGCGCACGGTGCCGGGCTTCGCCCTGGTCGAGTTCACCGTCCCCGCCCCGCGCGAGACCCGGCAGGCCAACTACGAGGTCGCCGACCGGCTGCTGGGCCTGCTCGCCGACCGGCTCGGCCTGGACACCGCCGACGACCGGCTGCGCACCGCCTTCCTCGTCGGCGTGGAGACCGCCGACGCGCTGCTCCAGCTCGCCTTCCGCACGGACCCCGGCGGCGATCCGGCGATCGTCGCGGAGACGAAGGAGCTGCTGCGGGCCTATCTCGTGCGGTATCTGGACACGTAGGCCCGGTATGCGGAGGTGGCGCCGGCGTACCGGGCACCCGGGTGGCCGAGAGCTGCTGGCGGCCACGAAACTACCGGCGCTAGTTTGGATGGTGTCCCCCTGGGAGGCGCCCGGGGCGCCCCCTAGGGTGCAGAAGAGGACGACCAGGCGGCCCGGGAGGACCACGACGTGAAGCAGCGCGACGCGATGTATATCGACGGCGGCTGGCGGCCCGCCGAGGGCAGTGGCCGGATCGAGGTCGTCAACCCGGCCGACGAGCAGGTGATCGGCACCGTCCCGGCCGGTTCGGAGGCGGACGTGGACGCCGCGGTGCGGGCCGCCCGCGCCGCGCTGCCCGGCTGGGCCGCCACCCCGCCCGCGGCGCGCGCCGACCGGCTGGCCGCGCTGCACGCCCAACTCGTCGCGCGCGCCGAGGAGATCGCCGCGACCGTCACCGCCGAACTGGGCTCGCCGCTCGCCTTCAGCATCGCGGTGCACGCCGGGGTGCCGCTCGCGGTCTGTGCCTCGTACGCCGAACTGGCCCGCTCGTACGCCTTCGAGGAGACCGTCGGCAACTCCACCGTGCTGCTCGAACCGGTCGGCGTGGTGGGCGCGATCACGCCGTGGAACTATCCGCTGCACCAGATCGTCGCCAAGGTCGCCCCGGCGCTGGCGGCGGGCTGCACGGTCGTGCTCAAGCCGGCCGAGGACACCCCGCTGGTGGCCCAGTTGTTCGCCGAGTGCGTCGACGCGGCCGGGATCCCGGCCGGGGTCTTCAACCTCGTCACCGGCCTCGGCCCGGTCGCCGGCCAGGCGCTCGCCGAGCACGACGGCGTCGATCTGGTCTCCTTCACCGGCTCGACGGCCGTCGGCAGGAGGATCGGCGCCATCGCGGGCGCCGCGGTCAAGCGGGTGGCGCTGGAGCTGGGCGGCAAGTCCGCCAACGTCATCCTGCCCAGCGCCGACCTCGGCAGGGCGGTGGCCGTCGGCGTCGCCAACGTCATGGCCAACTCCGGCCAGACGTGCAGTGCGTGGACCCGGATGCTGGTCCCCACGGACCGCTACGACGAGGCGGTCGCGCTGGCCGCCGCCGCGGTCGCCAAGTACGTCCCCGGCGAGCGGGTCGGCCCGCTGGTCAGCGCCCGGCAGCGGGACCGGGTGCGCGGCTACATCGAGCGGGGCATCGCCGACGGCGCCACGGTCGTCGCGGGCGGCCCGGAGGCACCCGCCGAGGTCGGCTACTACGTCACCCCGACCGTCTTCGCGGACGTCGCCCCCGAGATGGCCATCGCCCAGGAGGAGATCTTCGGCCCGGTGCTGTCGATCCTGCGCTACGAGGACGAGGACGACGCCGTACGGATCGCCAACGGCACCGTCTACGGGCTCGCCGGCGCGGTCTGGGCCGGCGACGACGCCGAGGCGGTCGCCTTCGCCCGCCGCCTCGACACCGGGCAGGTCGACATCAACGGCGGGCGCTTCAACCCCCTCGCCCCGTTCGGCGGTTACAAGCAGTCCGGGGTGGGCCGCGAGCTGGGCCCGCACGGCCTGGCCGAGTACCTGCAGACGAAGTCGCTCCAGTTCTGAGCCCGTAGGCCCCCTGGCGGAGCGCCGGTGCCGCCCGGCCCGGCCGCCGGCCGCCCCCTCACCCCGCCGCCCCGTCACCCGCCCGCCCCGAGGAGATCCCGTGGTCCGCGCCGCCGTACTGCCCGCCGTCAACGCCCCGCTCCAGATCACCGAGATCGAGCTGCCGGAGCCGGGGCCGGGCCAGGTCCGCATCCGGCTCGCCGCCGCCGGTGTCTGCCACTCCGACCTGTCGCTGTCCAACGGAACGCTGCGGCAGCCCGCCCCGGCCGTGCTCGGGCACGAGGGCGCGGGCACCGTCACCGCGGTCGGACCGGAGGTCACCGGCGTCGCCCCCGGCGACCGCGTCATCCTCAACTGGGCCCCGTCCTGCGGGAGCTGCCGGTTCTGCGAGCTGGCCGAGCCCTGGCTGTGCGCCCACTCCGGGCGCGCCGGCGAAACCCCCTACGCCACCCGCGCCGACGACGGCAGCCCGCTCTACGCCGCGCTGGGCACCGCCGTCTTCGCCGAGGAGACCGTGGTGCCCGAACGGGCCGCGCTGCCGCTGCCCGACGGGGTGCCGCTTGCCGACGCGGCGCTGCTCGGCTGCGCGGTGCTCACCGGCTGGGGCGCCGTGCACCACAGTGCCCGGGTGCGGGCGGGGGAGTCGGTCGCGGTGTTCGGCGTCGGCGGGGTGGGGCTGGCCACCGTGCAGGCGGCGCGCATCGCGGGGGCGGGCACGATCGTGGCGGTGGACGTCTCGCCGGAGAAGGAGGAGTTGGCGCGGGCGGCCGGGGCCACCGACTTCGTGGTCGCGGGCGAGAACGGGTCTGCCGAAAAGGAGTGCGCCAAGCGGATCCGCGCGCTGACCGGCGGGTTCGGCACCGATGTCGCAGTGGAGTGCGTGGGCCGCGCCGATACGATCCGCACCGCCTGGTCGGCCACCCGGCGGGGCGGCCGGACGACCGTGGTGGGCATCGGCGGCAAGGAGCAGCAGGTGGCGTTCTCCGCCCTGGAGCTCTTCTACTTCGGCCGCACGCTCTCCGGCTGCGTCTACGGCAACAGCGACCCGGCGCGCGATCTCCCGGTCATCGCCGGACAGGTCCGCTCCGGCGCGCTCGACCTCTCCGCCCTGGTCACCGACCGGATCGGGCTGGACGGCATCCCCGACGCCTTCGAGGCGATGCTCGCGGGGAAGGGCGGCCGGGCGCTGGTCGTCTTCTGAGGCGCACCGGGGGATCCGGTCGCGGTCCGGGCGCGCGCGGCAGGCGGGGCAGGTCTAGGGCCGGGGCGGGCCGCCGGGCGGGGCGAGCTCCGGGTGGTGCAGCGTCAGGCCGTCCACCAGCGCGAGCAGTCCCGCCTCGAACGCGCCCTCGTCGACCCGGCGTTGATGCTCCGCCAGGAGGTGCGCCTGACCCAGGTGCGGATAGGCGTCGGGGTCGTAGGCGCCGGGGTCGTCGACGAAGCCGCGGGCGAACGAGCCCAGCGCGGAGCCCGCGACGAAGTAGCGGACCATGGCGCACACCCGGGTGGCCTGTGCGGGTGGCCAGCCCGCCCCGACCATGCCGCCGAACGCCGCGTCGGCCATCTTCAGCCCGGCGGGGCGCCGGCCGGGGCCCTGGGCGAGGAACGGCACGATGTGCGGATGGGCGGCGAGCGCCGCCCGGTAGGAGCGGGCCCAGTCGAGCAGTCCGGCGCGCCAGTCCCCGCCGCGCTCGAACGTCGACACGTCGACCTCGGCGATGACCGTGTCCGCGACCGCGTCGAGGATCTCGTCCTTGGTCGTGAAGTGGTTGTAGAGCGACGGCCCGCTCACGCCCAGCTCCGCCGCCAGCCGCCGGGTGGAGAGCGCCGCGAGCCCGTCCGCGTCGATCAGCGCCAGCGCGGTGGTGACGATGCGCTCGCGGCTCAGCAGGGGCTTGCGGGGTCGGGCCATGACGCACATAGTAGGGGCTGCCACCGGAAAACTAGCACCGCTAATTAAACCGTCTTCCCGCCGACAGGGGGCCCGAGATGAACCTGGAGCTCAGTGCCGAACAGGCCGCCGTACGCCGGCTCGCCGAGGACTTCGTCGACCGCGAGATCGCCCCGCACGCCGCCGCCTGGGACCGCGCGGAGCGGGTCGACCCCGGCATCGTCGAGAAGCTCGGCGCCCTCGGCTTCCTCGGCCTGACCGTCCCCGAGGAGTACGGCGGCTCCGGTGGCGACCACCTCGCGTACGCCCTGGTCACCGAGGAGTTGGGGCGCGGCGACTCCGCCGTGCGCGGCATCGTCTCGGTCTCGCTCGGGCTGGTCGCCAAGACCATCGCCTCCTGGGGCGACGAGGAGCAGAAGCGGGCCTGGCTCCCGCGGCTGACCTCCGGCGAGGCGGTCGGCTGCTTCGGCCTGACCGAGCCCGGCACCGGCTCCGACGCGGGCAACCTCGCCACCCGGGCGGTCCGCGACGGCGGGGACTACGTGGTCGACGGCGCGAAGATGTTCATCACCAACGGGACCTGGGCGGACGTCGTGCTGCTCTTCGCCCGGACCGGCGGCGCCCCCGGCCACAAGGGTGTCAGCGCCTTCCTGATACCGACGGACACCCCGGGCCTCACCCGCCGCGAGATCCACGGCAAGCTCGGGCTGCGCGGCCAGGCCACCGCCGAACTGGTCCTGGAGGGTGTGCGGGTGCCCGCCTCCGCCATGCTGGGCCCCGAGGGCAAGGGCTTCTCGGTCGCCATGTCCGCCCTGGCCAAGGGTCGGATGTCGGTCGCCGCCGGCTGCGTCGGCATCGCCCGGGCCGCACTGGACGCCGCCGTCGGGTACGCCGGCGAGCGCGAGCAGTTCGGTGCGCCGATCGCCCGCCACCAGCTCGTCCAGGAACTCCTCAGCGACATCGCGGTGGACGTGGACGCCGCGCGGCTGCTGACCTGGCGGGTGGCCGATCTCATCGACCGCGGCGAGCCGTTCGCCACCGAGGCGTCCAAGGCCAAGCTCTTCGCCTCCGAGGCCGCGGTGCGCGCCGCCAACAACGCCCTCCAGGTCTTCGGCGGCTATGGCTACATCGACGAGTACCCGGTCGGCAAGCTGCTCCGCGACGCCCGGGTGATGACCCTCTACGAAGGCACCAGCCAGATCCAGAAACTGCTGATCGGCCGCGCGCTCACCGGGGTCTCCGCCTTCTGACCGGCGCCCGCCGCGTACGCTCCGTCCCGGCGCCGGCCCCCGCGCCGGCCCGGTCCGCCCCCGGGAGGAGACCTAAGCGCTTGCTCAGTCGCGCGGTATGGTGTTCGATCCGGGCAGAGGAAGGTCCCTGGCGGATCGAGGAGCGGGGTACGCGATGGGTGCGGCGGAGCGGGCGGCCAAGGAGAGCGAGGAATGGGCCGGGGTGAGCCCGGACGCCGCGCGGCGGCTGGTCGCCGCGGCCGTCGAGGCGTTCGCCGAGCGCGGCTACCACGCCACCACCACCCGCGACATCGCCGGCCGCGCCGGGATGAGCCCGGCCGCGCTCTACATCCACTACAAGACCAAAGAGGAGCTGCTGTACCGCATCAGCGGCATCGGCCACGAGAAGGCGCTGTGCATCATGGGCGCCGCCGCCGAGGCCGCGGGCAGCCCCACCGAGCGGCTGCGCGACGCGGTACGGACCTTCGCCCGCTGGCACGCCGAGCACCACACCACCGCCCGGGTCATCCAGTACGAGCTGCAGGCGCTGAGCGACGTCCACTACGCCGAGATCGCCGGTCTGCGCCGCCGCACCGACCGGCTGCTGCGCCAGATCATCCAGGACGGCGCCGACAGCGGCGAGTTCCGGGTCGGCGACGTCCCGGGCACCACCCTCGCCGTGCTGTCGCTGTGCGTGGACGTGGCCCGTTGGTTCTCCGCCGACGGTCCGCGGACGCCCGACGAGGTCGGCGCGCTCTACGCCGACCTCGTCCTGCGGATGGTGGGTGCCCCGCCGGCCTGCCGCCGGCCCGGTCACAGGTAGAAGCGGCTGACCGACTCCGCGACGCACACCGGCTTGTCGCCGCCCTCCCGCTCGATCGTCACGACCGTGGTCAGCTGCACCCCGCCGGACACCTCGGCCACCTCCGCGATCCGGGCGGTGGCCCGCAGCCGCGAGCCGACCGGGACGGTCGCCGGGAAACGGACCTTGTTGGTGCCGTAGTTGATGCCCATCGCCACGTTGTCGACCCGCATCAGCCGCGGGACCAGCGCCGGCAGCAGCGACAGCGTCAGATAGCCGTGCGCGATGGTCGTGCCGAACGGCCCGGCCGCGGCCTTCTCCTGGTCGACGTGGATCCACTGGTGGTCACCGGTGGCCTCCGCGAACAGGTCGATCCGCTTCTGGTCGACCTCCAGCCAGTCGCTGGGACCCAACTCCGTGCCGACCGCGGCCCGCAGTTCCTCGACCGACCCGAACACCCGGGGCTCTGCCATCTCCGTCTGCCTCCTCAGCGTCGCCTTACTAAGCGCTTGCTCAGGATGCGAGTGCGCGGGCCCGCTGTCAACGGTCGTCTCAGGGCAGGTCGTAGGGTTGAGGCGTGCCACAGCTTCCGTACAAGGTCCACGAACTCTCCGTCGGCCAGCTCTCCGCGCGCAGCGGCGCGGCGGTGTCCGCGCTGCACTTCTACGAGTCGAAGGGGCTGATCAGCAGCACCCGGACGGCCGGGAACCAGCGCCGCTACACCCGCGACGCGCTGCGCCGGGTCGCGTTCGTACGGGCGGCGCAGCGCGTCGGGATCCCGCTCGCGGTGATCCGGGACGCGCTGGCCGAGCTGCCGGACGAGCGCACCCCCAACCGTGAGGACTGGGCCCGGCTGTCCGAGGTGTGGCGCTCCGAACTGGACGAGCGGATCAGCCAGCTCGTCGAGCTGCGCGACCGGCTGGCCGACTGCATCGGCTGCGGTTGCCTCTCGCTCCAGACGTGCGCGCTGTCGAACCCGTACGACAACCTCGGCGAACAGGGGCCGGGCGCACGGCGGCTGAGGGTGGACCGGGCCGCCAAGGACCCGGCTCCGGCGCCGCCGGACGACGGCGGCGCCGGGCCGTGCGCGCCGCGCGACGCGCGGTGCGCCCCCGCGCCGGGGCGCGGCACCGGCCGGGGATGACCGCCCCCGCCCGGTCGCCGGCTACCAGACGGACGGGGTGCGGGCCGCCCACGGACGGGCCCGCTCCAGCTGGGCGGAGAGCGAGATCAGCGTGGCCTCGTCGCCGTAGCGGCCGGCCAGCATGACGCCGATGGGCAGGCCCTGTGCCGTCCAGTGCAGCGGGACGCTGACCGCGGGCTGGCCGGTGACGTTGAAGAGCGCGCTGAACGGGGTGAACCGCCCGATGGCGGCGAACTCGGCCTGCGGATCGGCGTCGTCGCGCAGCGCGCCCACCAGGGGCGGGGGCGCGGCCACGGTGGGGGAGAGGATCACGTCGTAGCCGGTGTCGGGCGGCATCAGGCCGTCGGCGACGGTCTGGCCGAGCATCCGGAAGGCGTGCAGCGAACCCGCGAAGGCCGGGCCGCTGATCTCGGCGCCGCGGGCCCGCAGATAGCGGGTGAGCGGCATCAGCTTCTCCTCGCTCTCCGGCGGAACGGGGCGGAGGGCGGCCATGACGGACCACACGCGGGTGAAGGCGAGGAGGATGTCCTCGTCGGCCGGGATGGCCAACTCCTCGCACTCGTGGCCGAGTTCGGCCAGCAGTGCGGTGGTCTCGGCGACCGCGGCCCGGCAGTCGGCGTGCACCTCGGCGCCCGCCACGGGGGCCTCGGTGAGCACCGCGACCCGCAGCCGGCCGGGGTCGCGGCGGGCGTGGTCGGCGAAGGTCTCGCCGGGCGGCAGCGCCGGGGCGGCGAACGGGTCGCCGGGCATCGGGCCCGCCATGACGTCCAGGAGCGTGGCCGCGTCGGCGACCGTACGAGCCAGCGGGCCTGAGGTGCTCAGGCCCGAGACGTCGTGCAGCAGCGGGCCCGGGCTGATCCGGCCGCGGCTGGGCTTGATGCCGTAGAGCCCGCACAGCGACGCGGGGATGCGGATCGAGCCGCCGCCGTCGCTGGCATGGGCGACCGGCGCGAGTCCCCCGGCGACCGCCGCGGCCGCTCCGCCGCTGGAGCCGCCCGCCGAGCGCGTCAGGTCCCAGGGGGTGCGGGCGGGCGGCGCGAGCGCGTTCTCCGTGTAGCAGGGCAGCCCGAATTCGGGGGTGTTGGTCTTGCCGAGCAGGATCGTGCCGGCGTCCCGCAGCTTGCCGACGACATGGTCGTCGGTCTCCGCGATCCGGTCGGCCAGCGCCCGCGACCCCATCGTGCAGCGCACCCCGGCGACCTGGTGGAGGTCCTTCACGGGCACCGGGACGCCGAACAGCGGCGGGAGCGCGCGCCCCTCGCGGCGGGCCGCGGCGGCCTCGCTCTCGGCGTCCGCGGCCTGCTTCCGGGCGATCTCCGGGGTGCGGGTGAGGAAGGCGCCCAGGGTGTCGTCCAGCCGGTCGATCCGCGCGAGGTAGTGCTCGGTGAGCTCGACGGGGGAGATCCGGCCCGTGCGGATCCCCTCGGCCTGTTCGAGCGCGGTCAGATCGTGCAGTTCGGCCATGGACGTCCTCCCTCTCCTTCGATGCCCGTGCGGCCCGGGTGCCGCGCGAGCGGGGCGGGCCGGGGCACGGGTGCCGCACGGCCGTGGATCGGCCCGTGAACAGTTGTTTCAGCTTGCCCGGCGGCTCGTAAAGGCCGTGGGCGGACGGGACACTCACCTACAGCCACACCAGTACCAGGAGGACGGCGTGGTGTGCGGCCACTGTGCGGCCACCGTGCGCCTCCCTCCGGGCCCGTGGGGCGCGGGCGGTCCGAAAGGGGCGGCGCGGTGGCGGGGGTGTGCGGGACTCGCGCAGCCGGCGAACAATGGCCGGGAAGCGCCGCCCCCGCCGTGGCGGTCGGCGGAGACATCGGGCCGTCGCCGAGGGACGTACCGTCGCCGAGGCGCTCACCGGCGCCGAGGGTGAGGGCGCGGGCGGCGGAACGCCCCCGGGTGGCTCACTCCACGGGAAGGCCGCCCGCCATGTCCCGTGCGGCGGCTATCAGTTGGGCGTTGCCCGCGGCCGGTGAGCCGTCGGGCAGCAGCAGGGTGTCCTCGATGCCGATGCGGCTGCACAGGCCCAGCTCGCCGGCGAGCCGCAGCACCGGCCAGGCCCCGCCGTCCATGCCGTGGAGCAGCACCGGGCGGCCGTGCGGCACCGGCGCCAGCGCGGCGAGCAGCGCACGGGCGGTCGCCGGAGCGGACTCCGGTGCGGTGTCGTCGATGACCTCGGCCAGCACCCGCAGCACCCGCGGAGCCAGCGGCGAGCGGGCGAAGCGCTCGACCGCGTCCGTCCCGGCCCAGACGCCGGCCTCGACGCCAACGCCGCGCTCCAGCAGGGCGGCGGCGACCGTGTCGGCGCCCGGCTCGTGCCAGTTGACCGAGGCGTGGTCGGGCAGCACCGTCCAGGACCCGACCTGTTCCGCCCGGCGCCCGGGGTCCGGCTCGGCCCAGGCGCCGGTCGTCACGCCCACCGGGACGTCCACCGCTTCCCGTATCGCCGTGAGGACCGGGCCGACCACCCGCGGCGAGAGGGAGTCCTGGCCGCACGGGGTCTTGGGGTGCACATGGACGTCCTGGGCGCCGGCCGCGACCGCCTGCCGCGCTGCTTCCGCGAGCGCGGCAGGCGACATCGGCACCGCACCGGAATCGGCCGCCGTGCGAGGGCCGTTGAGACACACCTGAAGCATCTTCAGCATGCTCCGATGATGACAGGCGGGTCCGACAACGCCCGCTGAACGGGGCGTGCAACGGGGCGTACGGTGCCGGGGGCGGGGGCGTCAGGCCGCCGCGAAGGCTCCCGCGCCGTGGCGCACGGCCGCGGTGCTCAGCGCGTCCGGCGTCAGGACGGACGCCGGGGCGAGCACTCCGCACTGGCGGCAGGCCGGTCCGGGGGCCGGGCACCCGGCCTCGTCCGGGACCCAGGCGAACCGGGTGGAGCCGCACACCGGGCAGTCGCGGCGCGGGCGTCCCGCCTCCATCGCCGCGATCATGCGGCGCAGCACCTCTGCGAGGCGGGCCGCCGGGTGCCGCTGCGGTGACTCGCAGGGCACGATGTCGCAGCCGCCCCAGGTGCGCCGATGCCACTCGTCGAGGGCGCCGACCTGGCGGATGCCCTCGTGCTTCTCCTTGCGGCGCCGGGCGGCGAACTCCTCTTCGTACGCGAGCCAGAGGGCGCGTGCCTCCTCCAGCTCCGTCAGCGCGGCCACCAGCCGCGCCGGATCGGGGTCACGGTCCTGGGTGGCGAAACCGGCCCTGGTGCACAGGTGATGCCAGGTGGCGCGGTGCCCGTACGGGGCGAAGCGTTCCAGGCATTTGCGCAGGGCGGTACGCCGCTGGGCGGTGACGAGTCGTGGGTTGCGGACCTGTTCGGCGAGGGCTCTGAAACCGGCCATGTTCCTTCCACCTCCGGGGAGGACCCGACTGGACACGGAATGGACGTAGCCGGGCGCCACCCGGATCCATCGAATTTTCTTGCGGTTTCGAGGGCGGATGCTCCGTGGTGTCCGTCCGTCAACTCCCGGGCGCCTCTGGGGAGGAGAGAAAGTTGACCGCTGTTCATCTTCCGGTTGCGAGTAACCGGCGGTAACGTCCGGCCCACCCTCCCCGGGCTCGTGACGGGCCGGGACCCCCTTGAGGAGCAGGAATGCGACGACGTACCGGAAGGCTCAGGGCTGCCGCCGCGGCAGCCCTGCTCGCCTTGGGTGCCACGGTCTTGGCACCACCCCCCATCGCTGCCGCGGCGGCCGCCCGGCAGGCAACCGGCAGTACCCGCACGGCCGATGGCGACTACTGCCGAGGCCAGTGCGACGACATCCTGCCACCGGGCGCGACGGGCAACGCCACCCTGGTGCAGATCCTCGGCAACAAGCTGTTCGGCACCCACCCCGCCCACTCCACCGACCAGATCGCCCCGTACAACGCGCTGAACGGCGGCTATCCCTCACTCACCGACGACACCCTCACCGACTTCTTCAACGACGCCTCCTTCGGCGTCCCCAAGGACCAGGTCGGCTCGGTCAGCACCCCGCGCCCCGATGTCGCCATCACCCGCGACAAGAAGACCGGCGTCCCGCACATCAAGGGCACCACCCGCTACGGCACCGAGTTCGGCGCCGGCTACGCCGCGGGCCAGGACCGGCTGTGGCTGATGGACCTCTTCCGGCACATCGGCCGCGGGGAGCTGACCTCGTTCGCCGGCGGCGCGCTCGCCAACCAGGGCCTGGAGCAGCAGTTCTGGCCGCAGGCGCCGTACGCCGAGGTGGACCTCCAGGCCCAGGTCGACGCCATCCGCACCCACAACGGAGCGCGTGGCGAACAGGCCATGGCCGACGCCCAGGCGTACGTCGACGGCATCAACGCCTACCGCCAACAGTCCAAGGACGGCCGGTACTTCCCTGGCGAGTACGTCCTCACCGGCCACATCGACGCCATCACCAACGCCGGTGAGATCCAGCCCTTCAAGCTCACCGACCTGATAGCCCTGGCCTCCGTCGTCGGCGGGCTCTTCGGCAACGGCGGCGGCGGAGAGGTCCCCTCGGCCCTCGCGCTGCTCTCCGCCCAGCAGAAGTACGGCGTCGAGAAGGGCACCCGCGTCTGGGAGTCCTTCCGGGAGCGCAACGACCCCGAGGCCGCCAAGACGCTGCACGACGGCCAGAGCTTCCCGTACGCCGTCAAGCCCGCGAAGGCCCGGGGCACGGCGCTGCCCGACCGGGGCTCGGTCACCCCCGAGCCGCTGGTCTACGACCGCAAGGGCGCCGCCGCCTCCAAGAGCGCCACCCCGCCGCAGGACCCGGTCAAGGCCCCCGAGAAGTACCGGAAGCTGGAGGGCCTGTTCAAGGACGGCGTGCTGCCCAAGGGGAGCTTCGACCCGACCCAGCACCGCGGAATGTCCAACGCCCTGCTGGTCTCCGGCAAGCACACCGCCAGCGGCCACCCGGTGGCCGTGTTCGGCCCGCAGACCGGCTACTTCGCGCCGCAGCTGCTGATGCTCCAGGAGATCCAGGGACCCGGCATCAGCGCCCGCGGCGCCTCGTTCGCCGGCGTCGGGATGTACGTCCAGCTGGGCCGCGGCCAGGACTACGCCTGGAGCGCCACCTCCGCCGGCCAGGACATCACCGACACCTACGCCGTCGACCTGTGCAACGCGGACGGCTCCCGGCCCACCAGGGAGTCCACCTCCTACCGCTACCACGGCGTGTGCCTGCCCATGGAGAAGCTGGAGCGCACCAACTCCTGGCAGCCCACCATCGCCGATCCGACGGCGGCCGGCTCGTACCGGATGCAGGTCTTCCGCACCAGGTACGGCACCGTCACCCACCGCGCCACCATCGGCGGCAAGCCCGTCGCCTACACCTCGCTGCGCTCCACCTACCGCCACGAGGCCGACTCCATCATCGGCTTCCAGATGTTCAACGACCCGTCGTACGTCCACGACGCCAGGAGCTTCCAGAAGGCGGCCCAGCACATCGGCTACGCCTTCAACTGGTTCTACGCCGACTCCCGCGACATCGCGTACTACAACAGCGGCCTCAACCCGGTCCGCAACCCCGCCGTCGACCCGTCGCTGCCCGTCCGGGCCGAACCGGCCTACGAGTGGAAGGGCTTCGACCCCGCCACCAACACCACCGACTACACCCCGCCCGCCCAGCACCCGCAGTCCGTCGACCAGGACTACTACATCTCCTGGAACAACAAGCAGGCCAAGGACTATGACTCGGCCGGCTTCGGCAACGGCTCGGTGCACCGCGCCAACCTGCTCGACGACCGGGTGCGCGCGCTGACCAAGGAGGGCGGGGTGACCCGGGCGTCGCTGACCCGGGCGATGGCCGACGCCGCCGTCACCGACCTGCGCGGCGAGGACGTGCTCCCCGAACTGCTGCGGGTGATCGACAGCAAGCCGGTTGCCGACCCCCAACTGCGGACCGCGGTGCAGCAGTTGGACGCCTGGCGCAAGGACGGCGCCCGGCGCCGCGAGACCTCCCCGGGATCCCACACCTACGCCCACTCCGACGCGGTACGGCTGATGGACGCCTGGTGGCCGCTGATGGTGCCGGGCGTCTTCGAGCCGGGCCTGGGCAAGGACCTGTACACCGCACTCGGCGCCAACCTGGCCGTCGACGAGTCGCCGTCCGCCGGCCACGGCCCCACCGGGGCGCACGCCGGATCGGCGTTCCAGTACGGGTGGTGGAGCTACGCCGACAAGGACCTCCGCGCCGTGCTGGGCGACCGGGTCCAGGGCCCGCTCGCCGAGCGGTACTGCGGCAACGGCACGCTCGCGGCCTGCCGCGACACCCTGCTGGCCACGCTCCAGCAGGCCGCCGGCAGGACCGCCGCCCAGGTCTACCCGGGTGACGACAACTGCAAGGCCGGCGACCAGTGGTGCGCCGACGCCATCGTCCACCGCGCGGTGGGCGGTCTGACCCACGACAAGATGAGCTGGCAGAACCGGCCCACCTACCAGCAGGTGGTGGAGTTCCCCGCCCACCGGTAGCGGAGCGAACGGCAGGGG
>NZ_JBNHIN010000010.1:72147-115822 GCF_050054615.1 Streptomyces sp. YGL11-2 | reverse complement strand
CCCCCCTGCCGTGTGCGCCGGCCACGCCGCCCACGCCGCCCACGCCGCCGTGGCGGTGGTCACCGCCTGGAGGGGTTTTCCCGTGCGGCTATGCTGCTCGTTCCTGAATTCGGGGGACGGGAAAGCGAGTAGGGGCGGTAGGGGCGCATGGCCGTGCCAGGTCCGGAGCAGTACCCGACGGAACTGCTCGATACGACGATGGACCAGTTGCGCACGCTGATCGTGGTGCACGAGGCGGGGACGGCGCTGGGGGCCGCCCGCCGGCTGGGCCGCGAGCAGTCCAGCGTGCAGAAGCAACTGGACACGATGAACCGCACCTTCGCCGCACTGTGCGGCGAGGAACTGGTGCTGAAGCAGGGGAGGGGACAAGACGCGCTGTTCACCGCCACCGGTGAGGCACTGGTCGACCTGGCGCGGCGCACGCTCGGTGAGTGGGCCGAAGGCGTCCACGACGCCCGCCGCCGGCTCGGCCGTACGCTCTCGGTCGGCACTACCCGCTACACCCTGGGCTTCCTCCTGGACGCCGTGGAGCACGTCAGCGCGGACTACGAACGCGATGGTGTCGACCTGAAGGTCACCCACGTCCGCACCGGCGACCTGTTCACCAAGCTGCGCACCCAGGAACTGGACCTGGTCTGCGGCAGCGTCGTGGTCACCGAGGGCGAGGAGGCCGAACTCCTCGCGCCCTACGAGGTCATGGAGTGGCGGCGCAGCGGCCTGTCGCTGCTGACGAACCTGCCGCCGGACCGGCTGCCGGGTGCCTCGTTCAGCGCCGGCGACCTGCCCCGGCTGCCGCTGGTGGTCTCCGCGGGCGGTCTGATCGGCCGCTTCCTGACGTCGTGGTACGGCAGCGACTACCGCCAGAGGCTCACCGTGGCGGCCGAGATAGAGGCCGCCCACTACGGCTTCGAGCTGCTGCGCTCGGGCGTGGTCAGCGGCGCGATGCTGGTCACCCGCGGCATCGGGGAGGCGGCGGCGGACGGCCGGCTCCCGGAGGCCGGCGGGCTGCGCACGCTGGAGATCGTCGGGGAGGTCGGCCCCCGGACGGAGGTCCTGGTCGGCGTCTTCTCCCGGCGCGGCGAGCGGGACGCGTATCCGCCGGAGCACCCCCTCAACCGCCTCTGGGAGGCGCTCTCCTGGGAGAGCGAACGGTGGTGGCTGCGGCCCTGAACCGGTGGCGGCCGTGCCCGTGAGCCCCTGGGCACGGCCGCTCCGTGCGGGATCCCCGCGAGGACCCCGCACGGACCCGCTCAGCCCAGCAGCTCGCGCTCCCGGGTCTCCGGCAGCGCCAGCACGCACACCAGCGAGACGACCGCCATCGCGCTGACGTACCAGCCCACCGACGCCGAGCCGAACGCCGGCTGGAGTCGGGTGGCGACCAGCGGGGCGACCGCGCCGCCCAGCACCCCGCCCAGGTTGTAGGCCAGCGACGCGCCCGAGTAACGCACCGTCGTACCGAACAGCTCCGGCAGATACGCGCCCATCGGGCCGTAGACCACGCCCATGCAGAACAGCGCGCCCCCGATGCCCAGCGCGATCAGCACCGGCTGCCGGGTGTCCAGCAGCGGGAAGAGCACCGCTCCCCAGACGGCCGCGAGCCCGGCGCCGCCGAGGATCAGCCGGCGGCGCCCGGCGCCGTCCGAGCGGGTGGCCGCGAGCCAGGTGCCCGCCGCCAGGAAGAGGCAGGCGACCAGGGACAGGCCGAGCATGGTGGTCCGGGGGACGCCGAGGGCGCCGGTGGCGTACGACAGGCAGTAGGTGGTCGCGGTGTAGAAGAGGCCGTACGCGACGACCATGCCGCCGGCGCCCAGCAGCAGTTCCCGCGGATGCCGCCGGAAGACCTCGACGGCCGGCACCCTGGCGGCCTCCTGGGCGTCCCGCACCCTCGCGAAGACCGGGGTCTCGCTGATCTTCAGCCGGACGAACAGCCCCACGCCGACCAGCAGGAACGACAGCAGGAACGGCACCCGCCAGCCCCACGAGCGGAACGCCGCGTCACTCATCCCCTCCGACAGCAGCCAGAACACCCCGGTCGCCGCGAAGAACCCTACGGAGGGCCCGAGTTGCGGGAACGCGGCGTACAGCCCCCGGCGGCCGCGCGGGGCGTGCTCGACCGCCAGCAGCGCTGCCCCGCCCCACTCGCCGCCCAGCCCGATGCCCTGGAGGAAGCGCAGCAGGATCAGCAGCAGCGGCGCCCAGAGGCCCAGCGTGCCGTAGCCGGGCAGCAGCCCGACGCACGCCGTGGACAGCCCCATCAGCAGCAGTGAGGCGACCAGTACGGACTTCCGCCCGACCCGGTCGCCGAAGTGCCCGAAGACCACCGAGCCGAGCGGCCGGGCGGCGAACGCCACGGCGTAGGTGGAGAAGGACGCGAGGGTGGCGTTGACCGGGGCGAGCGTCGGGAAGAACGCCTGGTTGAGGACCAGGGCCGCGGCGGTGCCGTAGATGTAGAAGTCGTAGAACTCGATGGCGGTCCCGATGAACGAGGCCACGGCGACCCGCCGCAGGCTCTCGCTGTTCTCCGCGGACGGCGCCGTGGCCTGGTGTGAAGTGGTTTCGCTCTGCACGAGCCGCACTCTCACGCCCGTGGTACGGGGCGGTCAACAACGGGATCCGGCCGTCTCGTCCAGTGAGACCCGGCAGTTGACGGATGCTCGGGGACCGGGCGGCTCAGGACTGGCCGGTCAGCCCCGCCCGGAGCCGGTCCAGGATCCGGGCGAGGAGCCGGGAGACGTGCATCTGCGACACGCCCAGTTCCGTGCCGATCTCGGACTGCGTCTTCTCGTGGACGAACCGGAGGGTGAGGATCCGGCGGTCCCGCCGGTCCAGCTGCCGCACCAGCGGGGACAGCGCATGGATGTCCTCGGCGAGCCGGAGCCGCGGGTCCTCCTCGCCGAGGGCGTCGGCGAGGGGGCGGGCCGACTCGACCTCGGCCGGGTCGGCGGGCTGGTCCAGCGATCCGGCGGTGTAGCCGTTGCCGGCGATCAGCCCGTCGATCACCTGTTCCTCGCTCAGCCCGAGGTGCCCGGCCAGCTCGGCGACGGTGGGCTCGCGGTCCAGGCGGGCGAAGAGCCGCTCCTTGGCCTGGGCGATCTCGATCCGCAACTCCTGGAGCCGCCGCGGCACATGGACGGCCCAGGTGGCATCCCGGAAGAACCGCTTGATCTCGCCGACGATGTACGGCATCGCGTAGGTCGTGAACTCGACCTCGCGGGACACGTCGAAGCGGTCGATGGCCTTGATCAGCCCGATGGTGCCGACCTGGACGATGTCCTCCATCTCGCCCGGGTCGCCGCCGCGGTTGCGGAACCGCGCGGCGGAGTACCGCACCAGGGAGAGGTTCATCTCGACGAGCGTGTTGCGCACGTACTGGTACGCGTGGGTGCCTTCCTCCAGCGCGGCGAGCCGCTCGAAGAACGGCCGGGACAGCGCCTTGGCGTCCTTCGGGGCCACCGCGGAGGCGTCCGCCACGTACGGCAGTCCGTCGGTGCCGGAGCCGAGGAGCCGGTGGTCCGGGCCCTGGCCGTGCCGCGTTCCGATGGTGGCCACTGCCGTCGTCATGGCTGCCCTCCCATATTTTCGATCATGGTCCGGTAAGCGGCATCTGCCCTTCGTTCGCGGAACGAAACATCTCCCTCGGGCTTTTGGTCGCAGCTGTCCTGACGGTCGGTCAGGCGGGCGTGGCGAGTGGTGCGCGACGGCGGTGCGGTGCGCCGTCGGCCCCCAAGAACCGCTAGCGGTAACGGAGATACCGCTCCCGCACCGCACGAAAGCGCACCAGTCCGTCCTGCCAGGCCGCGACGATCTCGTCGGTCCCGGCGCCCGCGTCGATCATCGTGCGCACGGTGGCGGACCCGGTCAGCAGGTCGAAGTGGTCGGCCCGCCAGGCGAAGCCCTTCCAGACCCGCCGGGCCGTCACCAGCAGGCCGATACCGGTGCGCACCGGATCGAACGCGGAGCGGTCGTGGACGTGCAGCTGGAGCCCGCCGACCGTCCGGCCCTGGAACTTGGAGAAGGTCGGCGCGAAGTACGCCTCCCTGAAGTGCACGCCGGGCAGGCCCAGTTCGGTGGCGGCGGCGGCCCACCGGTGGTCGATGCCCTCGGCGCCGAGGAGTTCGAAGGGCCGGGTGGTGCCGCGGCCCTCGGAGAGATTGGTGCCCTCGAAGAGGCAGGTGCCCGCGTAGACCAGTGCGCTGTCCGCGGTGGGCATGTTCGGGCTGGGCGGTACCCACGGCAGCCCGGTCGCGTCGAAGAAGTCGGTGCGCCGCCAGCCGGTCATCGCGACCGTCTCCAGTGCCACCGGCCGCCCGGCGGCCCGCGGCACGAACTCGCCGTTGAAGAGCCGCGCCAGCTCCGTCACCGTCATCCCGTGCGCCTGCGAGATCGGCTCCCGGCCGACGAACGAGGAGTACTTCCGGTCCAGTAGGGGGCCGGTCGCGGCCCGGCCGGTGACCGGGTTGGGGCGGTCCAGCACCACGAACCGCCGGCCCGCCGCGACGGCCGCCACCATGCAGTCGTAGAGCGTCCAGATGTAGGTGTAGAAGCGCGCGCCGACGTCCTGGATGTCGAAGACGACGGTGTCCACGCCGGACTCGGCGAAGATGTCCGCCAGTTCCCGGCCGCTCTTGTCGTAGGTGTCGTAGACCGGCAGCCCGGTGGCGGGATCGGTGTACCGGCCCTCCGAGCCGCCCGCCTGGGCGGTGCCCCGGAAGCCGTGCTCGGGGCCGAACACGGCGGTCAGCCGGACCCGGGGGTCGGCGTGCATGACGTCGACGATGTGCCGGACGTCCCGGGTCACCCCGGTCGGGTTCGTGACGATGCCGACCCGCTGCCCGTCCAGCAGGCGGTAGCCGTCGGCGGCCAGCCGGTCGAAGCCGGTGTGCACCCGCCGGCCGCCGGGCCGCGGCGCCGCCTGGGCGGGGGCCGCGGTGACCGCCGCCGCGGCCGCTCCGGTCGCCGCCAGCTGCCCCAGTAGAACGCGTCTCGACAGAGCCATGCGCACCCCTCCGTGGTCGGTGCCGGACCGGATCCGTGTCGTGCGCACGCTAACGCTCCGCGCCCCGGGACGGAACGAGCCCGGCCGGGCCGGAAGCCGGTGCCGTGCCCGAAACCGGTGCGGTGTCGGAAACCCGCTCTTCCGCTCGGACATACCGACTGGTTAGTCTGCCTGCCAGCGAGTCGGGCGACCCGGAGCGAGCGAAGGAGACACAGCGTGGCAGCCGTACGGGACAAGACCGTTGTCGTGACCGGAGCGGGCGGCGGGATCGGGGCCGCACTGGCCCGCCGGTTCGCCGCCGAGGGCGCCCGCGTCGTGGTCAACGACCTGGACGAGGCCAAGGCCCGCAAGACCGCCGAGGAGATCGGGGCGACCGCGGTCACCGGCGATGCCTCGGGTATCGTGCCGCAGGCCCGCGAGGCGCTGGGCGGCGCCATCGACATCTTCTGCGCCAACGCCGGCGTCGGTACCGGCGGCGGCCCGGACGCCCCCGAGGACGACTGGGCGCTGGCCTGGGACGTCAACGTCATGGCCCACGTCCGGGCGGCCCGCGAGCTGGTGCCGGAATGGCTGGCGCGCGGCGGCGGCCGGTTCGTCTCCACCGTGTCCGCCGCGGGCCTGCTCACCATGGTCGCCGCGGCTCCGTACAGCGTCACCAAGCACGGCGCCTACGCCTTCGCCGAGTGGCTGTCGCTGACCTACCGCCACCGCGGCATCGACGTGCACGCCATCTGCCCGCAGGGCGTACGGACCGACATGCTGGCCGCCACCGGGGCCGCCGGGGACCTCGTCCTGACGCCCACCGCCGTGGAGCCCGAGGTCGTCGCCGACGCCCTCTTCGCCGCCATGGACGAGGGGCGCTTCCTGGTCCTGCCGCACCCGGAGGTCGCGGACTACTACACCGCGCGGGCCGCCGACCCGGACCGGTGGCTGGGCGCCATGAACCACCTCCAGCGGAAGCTGGAGGAGCGGAGCGAGGGCTGACCGCCGGGCGCAACGGGCCCACCCCCGCGGGGACTTACGGCCCGGCGGGCATCCGACGCACGGACGCCCGCCGGCCCGGATCCACGGACAGCCGCACCGCCCGGCCGGCGACCGCCCGACCAGGGACGAGCACGGACCATCAGGAAGGAAGGGCCGCACCCCGATGACCTCCTACCAGGACAAGCCGTGGCTGGCACAGCTCACCGACGCCCAGCGCGCCCCCGTCCAGCCGCCGCCCTCGCCGCTGCACGCCTTCCGGGCCGCGGTCCGCCGCGCCCCCGAACGCACCGCGCTCGCCTACTTCGACGGCCGGCTCTCCTACGCGGAGACCGACGCGCTCTCCGACGGCATCGCCGCCCACCTCGCCGAGCGCGGCCTGCGGCGCGGCGACCGGGCCGCCGTCATGCTCCAGAACACCCCGCAGTTCGTGCTGGCGGTGCTCGGTGTCTGGAAGGCCGGCGGGGTGGTCGTCCCCGTCAACCCCATGTACAAATCGGCCGAGATGCGGCACATCCTCACCGACGCAGAGGTCACCGCCGTCATCTGCGCGGACCGCACCTGGGACGTGTTCCTGCGCGCCACCGCCGCCGCGGCGCCCTCCGTGCGCATCGCCCTGACCACCTGCGAACAAGAGCTCCAGACCCGGGACGACACCCGGGTGCTGCGCGGCGAACGGCTCGGCCCCCAGGAGGGCGCCGACGATCTGCTCACCGCCGCCCGGGCGGTCGGCCGGATCCGGGCGGTGCCCGCCGACCCCGAGCCGGCCGCCGGCGACCTCGCGCTGATCTGCTACACCTCCGGCACCAGCGGCACCCCCAAGGGCGCCACCAACACCCACGGCAACATCAGCTACAACGCCGAACGCCAGCGCACCGGACTCGCCCTCCCCGACGGCGCCACCTACTTCGCGCTCGCCCCGCTCTTCCACATCACCGGGATGGTCTGCGAACTCGCCGCCTGCGTCGCCAACGCCGGAACCCTGGCTCTCGCCCACCGCTTCGAGGCGGGCGTCGTGCTGGACGCCTTCCTGGAGCACCGCCCCGCCTATACGGTCGGCCCCTCCACCGCCTTCATGGCGCTGATGGCCCACCCCGCCGTCACCCGCGAGCACTTCGGCTCCTTCCGCACGGTCAGCTCCGGAGGCGCGCCGCTGCCGCCCGCGCTGGTGGAGGCGTTCCGCGCCGGCTTCGGCCCGTACCTCCACAACGGCTACGGCCTGACCGAGTGCACCGCCCCCTGCGCCAGCGTCCCGCCCGGACGCGAGGCGCCGGTCGACAAGGTCTCCGGCACCCTCGCGGTCGGCGTGCCCGGCCCGGACACCGTCGTACGGATCATCGACGAGGCGGGCCGCGACCTGCCGTTCGGCGAACCGGGCGAGATCGCGGTGCGCGGCCCGCAGGTCGTGCCCGGCTACTGGCGCCGCCCCGACGCCACCGCCGAGAGCATCCCGGACGGCGAACTGCGCACCGGCGACATCGGGTTCATGGACGGCGACGGCTGGCTCTACGTCGTCGACCGCAAGAAGGACATGATCAACGCCTCCGGTTTCAAGGTGTGGCCCCGGGAGGTCGAGGACGTCCTCTACACCCACCCGGCGGTCCGCGAGGCGGCCGTCGTGGGCGTGCCGGACGCCTACCGGGGCGAGACCGTCAAGGCGTACGTCAGCCTGCGTCCGGGCACCTCCCCCGACCCCGCCGAACTGGCCGCCTACTGCAAGGAGCGGCTCGCGGCGTACAAATACCCCCGGGTGGTGGAGATCCTGCCCGAGCTTCCCAAGACCACGAGTGGCAAGATCCTCCGACGGGAGCTGCGCCACCGCGCATGAGTACGTACGAAGGACAGGTGAGGGCGATGGCCGGCACGAAGGACGGCACCAGCAACGGCGACGGCACCGCGAAGCCCGTGGCGCAGCGGCTGCTGGCCACCGCCACCAGGCTGTTCGCGGAGCACGGCTACGACCGCACCTCCGTGCAGGAGATCGTCGACGCGGCGGGCGTCACCAAGGGCGCCCTCTACCACTACTTCGGCTCCAAGGACGACCTCCTGCACGAGGTCTACGGCCGGGTGCTCCGGCTCCAGCAGGAGCGGCTGGACCACTTCGCGGACGCCGACGCACCCGTGGAGCAGCGGCTGCGGGACGCCGCCGCGGACGTCGTCGTCACCACCATCGAGAACCTCGACGACACCAAGATCTTCTTCCGCTCGATGCACCATCTGAGCCCCGAGAAGGACAAGCAGGTGCGCGCCGAGCGGCGGCGTTACCACGAGCGGTTCCGGGCGCTGGTCGAAGAGGGCCAGCGCACCGGGGTGTTCGCCGCCGACATCCCCGCCGACCTGGTCGTCGACTACCACTTCGGCTCGGTGCACCACCTCGGGACGTGGTACCGCGAGGACGGGCCGCTGAGCCCGCAGCAGGTCGCCGACCACCTGGCGGAGCTGCTGCTGCGGGCACTGCGCCCGTAACGGCGTGACAGGCGCCGGGCCTGTAACGCCGTTACCGGCACTGCCTCGTAACGGCGTTACAGATACCGCTTGATCTCGCGCCGCGCCAGCGACCGCTGGTGCACCTCGTCCGGCCCGTCCGCCAGCCGCAGCGTACGGGCCCCGGCCCACAGCTCCGCCAGCGGGAAGTCCTGGCTGACCCCGCCCGCGCCGTGCAGCTGCACCGCCTTGTCGAGGATGTCCACGACCGTCCGCGGGGTGGCGATCTTGATCGCCTGGATCTCGGTGTGCGCACCCTTGTTGCCGACGGTGTCCATCAGCCAGGCGGTCTTCAGCACCAGCAGCCGCAGCTGCTCCACCGCCACCCGGGCGTCCGCGATCCACTCCTGGACCACGCCCTGCTGGGCCAGCGGCTTGCCGAACGCGGTACGGCTCACCGCCCGCCGGCACATCAGCTCGATCGCCCGCTCGGCCATCCCGATCAGCCGCATGCAGTGATGGATCCGGCCGGGCCCGAGCCGCGCCTGGGCGATGCCGAAGCCGCCGCCCTCTTCGCCGATCAGATTGCCCACCGGCACCCGGACGTCCTCGAACAGCACCTCCGCGTGCCCGCCGTGGTAGTGGTCCTCGTAGCCGTAGACCTGCATGGCGCGCTCGACGGTCAGGCCGGGGGTGTCCCGCGGCACCAGGATCATCGACTGCTGGCGGCGGATGTCGGCGCCGTCAGGGCCCTCGGCAGTCGCCGTTTTGCCCATCACGATGAAGATCTGGCACAGCGGGTTCATCGCCCCGGAGATGTACCACTTGCGGCCGTTGATGACGTACTCGTCGCCGTCCCGCTCGATACGGGTCTCGATGTTGGTGGCGTCCGACGAGGCCACCTCCGGCTCGGTCATCGCGAACGCCGACCGGATCTCGCCCGCCAGCAGCGGCTCCAGCCACTGCTTCTTCTGCGCCGCGTCGCCGAACTGGGCCAGCACCTCCATGTTGCCGGTGTCCGGCGCCGCGCAGTTCAGCGCGGTGGGCGCCAACTGCGGGCTGCGGCCGGTGATCTCGGCCAGCGGCGCGTACTGCAGGTTGGTCAGCCCGGCCCCGTACTCCTCGTCGGGCAGGAAGAGATTCCACAACCCCTGCCGCCGCGCCTCGGCCTTCAGCTCCTCGACCACCACCGGGGTGTCCCACGGCGAGGCGAGCGCGGCCCGCTGCTCGTGGGCGGTCCGCTCGGCCGGGTGGACGTACTCGTCCATGAACGCCAGGAGCCGGTGGCGCAGTTCCTCGGTGCGGGCGTCGAATGCGAAGTCCATGGGCTCAGCCTTCCTTGAGGGTGGTCAGTCCGCGGTCGATGAACACGGGCACCAGCTCGCCGATCCGGTCGAACCCCGCGCCGACCGTCTGGCCGAGCGTGAAGCGGTAGTGGATGCCTTCGAGGATCACGGCGAGTTTGAACCAGGCGAAGGCGGTGTACCAGGCGATGCCGGAGGTGTCCCGGCCGGAGCGCGCGGCATAGCGCGCGATCAGCTCGTCCGGACCGGGGTGCCCCGGGGCGCCGCTGCTGGTGCTGACCGGCGACTTCGGCAGGCCGAGGTCCGTGCAGTACATCACCAGCAGCCCGAGGTCGGTCAGCGGATCGCCGAGCGTGGACATCTCCCAGTCCAGTACGGCGGTGATGGTGTCGTCGGCGCCGACCAGCACGTTGTCGAGGCGGTAGTCGCCGTGGACGACGGTGGGCGCGGGGGAGGCCGGCAGCGCCCGGCCCAGCGCCACGTGCAGCGCGTCGATGCCCGGCAGCGCGCGGTTCCTGGACGCCGCCAACTGCTTGCCCCAGCGCCGGAGTTGGCGCTCCAGGAAGCCGTCCGGGCGGCCGAAGTCGGCGAGACCGGCCGCCGCCGGATCCACCGCGTGCAGCGCCACCAGCGTGTCGACGAGGGAGAGCACCACCGCGCGGGTGCGCTCCGGGCCGAGCGGCGCCAGCTGGTCCGCGGTCCGGTACGGGGTGCCCTCGACCAGTTCCATCGCATAGAACGGCGCCCCGATGACCGACGCGTCCTCGCACAGCAGCAGCGTCTCCGGCACCGGCACCGCGGTGCCGTGCAGCGCGCTGATCACCCGGTGCTCGCGCCGCATGTCGTGCGCGGTGGCCAGCACATGCCCGAGCGGCGGCCGGCGGACGACCCAGGAGGCGACGCCGTCGGTGACGCGGTAGGTGAGGTTGGACCGGCCGCCCTCGATCAGCTGCGCGCTCAGCGGCCCGCCGGCCAGGCCCGGCCGCTCCCGGTCCAGGTGTTCGCGCAGGCGGGCCAGGTCGAGGCCGGGGGGTGCCTCCCGGCCGGCGGCCGGCGGGGGAGGGGTGCCGTTGCTCATCGTGCTCCTCCGTGGGGAGTGGGACGGTCCATGGCTACCAGTGGTCGCCCGCACGATCATGCCGACTAGTCGGTATGGAGTCCAGTGCCCGCCCGTGGGGCGTCCGTCACCCGCTGCGATTGCGCCACGTCCCGCCGGGCCGGCCGGCCGGTCGCCTCCGGCCGCCCGCCGCCCCGGACCGGCCGCTCACGCGTGGCAGGCCGGCAGCGCGCCGCCGTTCACCGCAGCCATCTCCCCGAACCCGGTCACCGGGTCCAGCGGCGCTCCCGGCGCGGCGCCCGCCAGCTCCGCGTACGCCCGGTGCAGGTTCGCCACCAGCCGCTCGCTCTCGGCCAGCTCCGCGAACGCGCCCAGGTCCGCCTCCCGCGCCACCTCCAGCGGCGTACGCCCGGCCGCCCGCCCCGCACGGGCCAGCTCGCCGACGAACCGCAGATAGCGCTCGATGCCGTCGTAGACCTCCGGCCCGGTCACCGGACCGTGCCCGGGGACGACGGTGGTCGCGTCCAGCGAGCGCAGCACCTCGATCGCCCGCAGCGACCCGGTCAGCGAGCCCATGAAGACGAACGGGGTGCCCCCGTGGAAGACCAGGTCGCCGGCGAACACGACGCGCTGCCGCGGCAGCCACACGATCGTGTCGCCGGTCGTGTGCGCCACCCCAGGATGGATCAGCCGCACCTCGAACTCCCCGACGTGCAGGGTCAGTTCGTGGGTGTACGTGATCTCCGGCGGGGTGATCCGGATGTCGCCGTACGCCACCTGCGGCCAGACCGCGTGCAGCTGGTGCCCGGCGGCCAGCACCTCCCGGCGGCACGCCGCGTGCCCGATGACCGTCGCCTCGGGCGCGAACACGCCGTTGCCGTAGGTGTGGTCGCCGTGGTGGTGGGTGTTGACGACCGTACGGGGCGCGGGGGCGCCGCGCTCCGCGATCCGGCGGCGCAGCAGCCGCGCCCGGCGCTCGGTGGCGGCGGTGTCCACGACCAGCGTGGCGCCGCCGTCGGTGACGAAGCCGGCGTTGTTCAGGCACCAGCCGCCGTCCGGCTGGACGAACGCGTGGACTCCGGGGGCGAGTTCGGTGAGATAGGGCTCGGGTACCTGCCCGGTGCCGCTCCGCTCGCCGGTCCCACGGTCGCTCCCGCCCGGCGCCTGGCGCTGCTGCTCGGTCATGTTCCGCTCCCGGAAAGGTGGTTGCCCCGGCCCGGCCCGGCGCGGGCGGCGGGGCGAGGACGCCCCCGCATTCACGCGGCCGGGCTCACCGTACCGCCGGGCGCGCCCTCAGCGGGTCCGCACCAGCAGCGCCGCGCCGCACACCGCCATCCCGAGCGTGCAGCCGACCAGCAGCAGCGCGAGCCGGGGCGGCAGCGGGGCCGGGCGGCCGGTGGCCATCGCCCGCATCCGGCGGTCCGCGAGCGCGGTGAACGCCAGCCACAGCAGCCCCACCAGCGCCGTGAGCGCCACCGCCACCTGCCCCGAGGCCCCGCTGTGCAGCAACTGCCGCCCGGCCAGCACCGCCACCACCGCGGCGGACAGCGTCGTGCGCCGCCAGGCCAGCCGGGTCCGCTCCGGTTGGAGCCCCGGGTCCCGGTCCGCGGCGGTCCGCGGCGCCGGCCCGCCGGTGCCCGCCGTCCGCCGCGGCCCGCCGCCCATGGGCTAGACGGTCCAGCCGATCAGTGCCAGCACGGCCACCGCCACGGCCAGTCCGCCGACCGCCAGCGCGAGGACGGCCGGGAACCGGGAGGTCGGCAGGTCCTCGCCGCGCCGCATCGCGCGCTCGCAGCGCACCCAGTGGTTGACCGCCCGCAGAGCGCAGAGCGCGCCGCCGGCCAGCAGCACGACGGTGAAGCTCACCCGCAGGTTGCCGTGCAGCCGCGGCAGGAACTGGTCCACCGCGAAGCCACCGCCCACCAGGGCCAGGCCGGTGCGCAGCCAGGCGAGGAAGGTGCGCTCGTTGGCGAGCGAGAAGCGGTAGTCGGGGGTGCTGCCCTCCGCGCGGATCCGCGCGGGCGAGAACCACAGCCGTACGCTCGCGCCGGCCGCCCGCAGCCCGTCGGAAAGGATCATGGCTGAAACACTAGAGCCTGCCCGCTGGGTCAGGGTCGGACAGACCCCAGGCGCTGACCCACCGGACAGTCCATGGGTGTGGTGTCCGGCCCCGACCCACCGGACAGGCCCCGGCCGCCGATCCGCTCAGAGCTCCCCGGCCGTCCGACGGGCGGTCAGCTCCCGGTAGGCGGCCAGCCCGTCCGGCGTCCACGGCCACTCGTCCAGCCGCCGGCGCAGCTCCTCCTCCGACAGGAACGCGTACCAGTCGATCTCCGCCTCCTGGGGCGCGACCGGAAGGGTGCAGCGCACCTGGTACACCGCCGACCACCAGGTGTGCTCCGGCGTCTCGTACAGGAAGCGGAACAGCGGCTCGGGGCGCGCCAGACCCCGCACGCCCAGTTCCTCCTCGGCCTCCCGGAGCGCCGCCTCGTCGTACGACTCGCCGGCGCCGACCACGCCGCCGACGAACATGTCGTAGTGCGACGGGAACACCAGCTTCGCGGGCGTCCGCCGGTGCACGAAGATCCGGTCCTCGGCGTCCCGGACGAGGATGAACGCGCACCGGGTGCGCAGCCGGCGGGCGTAGCTCTCGGCGCGCGGGGCCTGCCCGACGACCCGGTCGTGCTCGTCGACGACATCGAGGATCTCGTCCGCGTTGAGCGGTTGCTGATCTGTCATGGCGCCATGCAACCACCAGGTGCGGCGACCCCACCCGCCGGGACGCCGCCCCGGCTCCCGGCTCACCGCCCCATGACGTACCCGAGCCGGGCCGGTCGTCCTGCCGCCGTCCACCACCGGTGGCTCGGCTCGCGTCGTCGACCGGGCGATCGACGGACGGGGCGCTTTGCCGTGAGCCGGCGGCCCGCCCGTGGGCCCCGACTAACATCGTCTGCCATGACCTCTGAAGCCGAGCTCCCCAAGGAGCCCGATGTCACGCTCACCAGCCCGGCCGAGTTGTTGGCGGGCTATCTCGATTTCTACCGAGAGGCCGTGCTGCGCAAGCTGGACGGCCTGACCGACGAGGAGCTGCGGGGCAGCCGGCTGCCATCCGGTTGGGCGCCGCTGGAGCTGCTGAAGCATCTGGCCTATGTGGAGCTGCGCTGGCTCCAGTGGGGCTTCGCCGGCCGGCAGGTCGAACAGCCCTGGGGCGACATGGAAGCCCGTGGCGGCAGATGGCGCGTCGAGGCGGGTGAGACCGCCGAGGAAGTGACGGCGTTCTTCCGCACCCAGTGCGAGCGGTCCCGCGCGATCGTGGCCGGCGCGCGGCTGGAGGACCCGATGGCCACTCTCGGGGGCCGGGTCCCGCCCGAGGAGGAGCGGCCGACGCTGATCTGGGTGCTGTTCCATCTGCTCCAGGAGTACGCACGGCACGTCGGTCACCTCGACATCGTCCGAGAGCTTGTCGACGGCGCCACCGGCGAGTAGCGGGAGGCGGTGTCCCACCGACTCTCCCCGGGCCTTCCGCCGACAACCCGGTCAACGGATGCGAGCCGACCCTCCGGACAGGCCCTGGCTCGGCGCGGACGCCGGGGCGGACTCGCTCAGGGGGAACTCCCCGGATGCGGTTGCGGGGGCGGCGGCGCGCAGGAAGGCTTCCGTCGTCCCGGCGAGATCGGCGAGGAACAGCTCCTCTCCGGTCAGGGGGGCGGCGCCCTTGAGGTAGTGCGTGGCCCGGTCGGCCATCGCCGCGCCGATCAGCGTGAGCGCGAGGTCCAGCCGCTCCAGCCGCAGTGCCTCGGGCAGCCCGGCCGCGGCGAGCGCCTCCTCGACCCGGCCGATCAGCCGCCAGTACGCGGTGCCGGCCAGCGTCGGATGCGGGACCCGGGCGCGCACCCCGCTCTCGTGGCTGAGCTGTGCCGAGATCCGCAGACAGCGCCGCCCGCGGTCGGTGCGCAGCTCGGTGGCCTCGGCGGTGACCAGCACCCCGAGCAGGTCGCCGAGCGTCGGCCCGGCGGTCTCCGCGGCGGCCAGCAGCGGCGCCAGGGCCGCTTCCGTACGGGCCAGCCGCCCGGCCATCACGGCCTCCAGCAGGCCGGCGCGGGAGCCGAAGTGGTACTGCACGGCCGAGGGGTTGCTCTGGCCGGCGAGCGCGACGATGTCCCGGGTCTGGGCGCCGTCCACGCCCTGCGCCGCGAAGATCTCCTCGGCGGCGCGGATCAGCTTCTCCCGGGTCTCGGGACCCGATGTTCTGGGCATGCGGCCATTATAATGCCTGGCATTAATAAAAGACGAGGGCGACTCCGGATGTGAGGGGCCGGTGCGAGCCTCAGCGGGGCTGGAACTCCTGTACGCGCGCGGCCTTCCCGGCCCCCGGCGGCATCGCCGGATGGCTCCCGATCAGCACGATCCCCGCCACCACCGCCGCGATCCCGGCCGCCTCCCAGGCCAGCGCGCCGGTCGTCACCTGCAGCTGGTCGCCGAGGAACCCCACCCCGCAGGCGATCCCGGCCAGCGGCTGGGCAGCCGTCAGCGCGGGCAGCGACATGCGCAGTGGCGCGGACTCGAAGGCGCTCTGCACCATCACCAGCGCCAGCACCCCCAGCACCACGATCGCGTACGGCTGCCAGCTCGTCAGCAGCGCGCCCCAGCCGCCGGCGCCGAACCGCTGGCCGCTGATCCGGGTCAGCGCGTCCTGCAACCCGTAGAGCAGCCCGGCCGCCACCCCGAGCAGCGCGGCCTCCAGGCTCACATGGACCCGCTCCCGTTTCGCGACGGCCGCCAGCAGCAGCGCGGTGCCCAGCACCACACCCATGATCAGCCACTGCGCCAGCTGCCCGACCTCGCTGTTCCGGCTGCCGTGCGGGCGCCCGGCCACGATGAACGCGGTCACCCCGCCGCCCAGCAGCCACAGCCCGGCCCATCCGCTGCGGCCCAGCCGCTGTCGGGAGATCCGCCGCGCCAGCGCCATCGCGAACAGCAGATTCGTCGCCATCAGCGGCTCGACGAGAGTGATGTCCCCCATGCCCAGCGCCACCGCGCCCAGCGCCATCCCCGCCACCATCAGCGCGATCCCGGCCACCCAGCGCGGCATCCGCACCAGGTCGAGCAGCAGCCGCAGGGAGAGGTAGTCCTGCGGTGGGGCGTGTTGCGCCGCGATCTGCTGGAAGACAAATCCGGTGCCCAGACAGCAGGCCGCGCCAAGGGCGAGCAGAATCACCGTCACGTCGCACACCTCGTATCGCGCGGGGTGGGGGATGCGCCCGAGGATAGCCACCCGGGAACGGCCTCCGGGTGGCCCTCGTCACCCACCATTCTCGCGCGCACCCGTCTGTACCACCCGGTGACCGGCCGTTGCGGGCAACGGTGACGAAAGTCTGACGCCGGGGCCCGACGGCTGGTCCCCACGCCCGCCGGATGCTCGAATCGAGCCGTGACACAGGACCCGCACCCGCAGCCCGAGCCGCAGCCGGCCCGCGAAACGGACGGCGACGCAGATCGGCGGCAGGGCGCGGACGGCCGCGGCACCCCCGTCGGCCGCCGCGTCATACTGGGCATGCTCGCGGCCGGCGCCGCCGGTATCGCCGCCGCACCGCTCCTCCAGCGCGCCTACGACAGCACCGTCGGCGCCGCCGCCCAGAAGGACCCCACCGGGCTGTCCGGTCTGCTGCCCGTCGGCGGCGGATTCCGCTACTACTCGGTCACCGGCTCCGTCCCGCGCAAGGACGAGCACACCTACCGCCTCACCGTCGACGGCCTGGTGAGCCGCCCCGCCACCTACCGCCTCGCCGACCTGCGCCGCCTGCCGCAGACCCGGATCGTGCACGACGTCCAGTGCGTCACCGGCTGGCGGGTGCCCGGCACCCCCTTCGAGGGCGTGCGCCTCGGCGCGCTGCTGGCCGCCGCCGGCGTCCACCCACAGGCCGGGGCCGTCCGCTTCACCTGCTTCGACGGTTCCTACACCGAGTCCCTCACCCTCGCCCAGGCCCGCCGCGACGACGTCCTGGTGGCCCTGCGGATGCAGGACAAGCCCCTCGGCCACGACCACGGCGGCCCGGTCCGCCTCTACGTCGCCCCCATGTACTTCTACAAGTCGGCGAAATGGCTGTCGAAGATCACCGTCACCGACCGGGTGGAGCCGGGTTTCTGGGAGGAGCGCGGCTATGACGTCGACGCCTGGGTCGGCCGCTCGAACGGACGCGACGATGCCCCGACGACCTGACGGCGGCGCGGCCGGCGCCCCGTCCGGCCGGATCGCCCGCTTCACCCCCGCCGAACGCTGGGTGCACCGCACCACCGCCACCCTCATGTCCGTCTGCGTCCTCACCGCGGGCTGTCTCTACCTCCCCTTCCTCGCCGAACTCGTCGGCCGCCGCGCCCTCTTGGTCACCGTGCACGAGTGGTCCGGCATCCTGTTGCCGGTCCCGCTGCTGCTCGGCCTGGCCTCCCGCGCGCTGCGCGCCGACCTCACCCGCCTCAACCGCTACGGCCCGCACGACCGCCGCTGGCTGCGCGCCGCGCTCCGCCGCCACAAGGGCCGCCGCCCGGCCGGCAAGTTCAACGCCGGCCAGAAGCTCTACGCCGCCTGGATCGCGGGCGCCGTGCTCGTCATGCTCGCCACCGGCCTGCTGATGTGGTTCCCGCACCTCGCCCCGCTCCTCTGGCGCACCGGGGCCACCTTCGTCCACGACTGGCTCGCCCTCGCCGTGGTCGTGGCGATCTCCGGCCACGTCGGGAAGGCGTACGGCGATCCGGAGGCGCGGCGCGGGATGCGGACGGGGGCGGTCGACGCACGCTGGGCGGAACGCGAGCATCCGCTCTGGCGGGCGCCCGGCTCCGGGAGTTCCCCCGCCGAGTAGCTCCGAAGCAACTGCAGAGAATTCTCTGCAAAGGAGTCTCTGCATCTCTACGCTGGCGCCCATGACCGATGCCGAGACGCCCGACGCCGCAGTGCCGCCCGCCGCGATATCCGGTGCCGAAACCCCCGCGGCCGCAACGACCGGAGGCCCCGCCGGCGACGGCCGCGCACCGCATGCGCCGCGCCCCACCCGCCGGATGGACGCCCGCAGTCTGCGCGCCCTGGCGCATCCGCTGCGGATGCGCATCCTGGAGCTGCTGAGGCTGGACGGCCCGGACACCGCCACCGGCCTCTCCCGCCGGCTCGGCGAGAACACCGGGACGGTCAGCTGGCATCTGCGCCATCTGGCCGACCACGACTTCATCGAGGAGGAGGCCGGCCGCGGCACCCGCCGCGAGCGCTGGTGGCGGGCCGCCGCCGTCTCCCACCAGCTCAACACCACCGATTTCCGCGACGATCCGGACGCCCGCGGCCCGCTCACCGTCTACGTGCATGAAATCGTCCAGCAGCACTTCCACCGGGTCGCCGGCTATCTCGCCGAGGACTGGGCCCCGGAGTGGCGGGACGCGGGCGAGGTCGCGCAGTGGTCCGACCTCCGCCTGACGCCGGACCAACTCGCCGCCCTGAACAGTGAGGTGGCGGACGTCGTGGAGCGGTACCGGGCCGCCTCCGGGCAGCCCGCCCCGGAGAACCGCCCGGTCGTCGTCCAGCTCCAGTCCTTCCCCCGCGAGGAGCGCACTGCCCGCGAGGAGCGCACCGATCGGCCCGACCGGTGACCGGTCTGCTCCACCGCCACCGCGACTTCCGGCTGCTGTGGTGCGGCGAGACCGCCGGCAAGTTCGGGGCCGCGGTCACCCGGGTGACCATGCCGCTGATCGCCGTCGCCACGCTGCGCGCCGACACCTTCGCGGTCGCGCTGCTCAGCGCCTGCGGCTGGCTGCCCTGGCTGCTGATCGGGCTCCCGGTCGGGGTGTGGGTGGACCGGCTGCCCCGCCGCCCCCTGATGCTGTGCGCCGCCGCGCTCCCGGCGGCACTGTTCGCCGTCGTCCCGCTCATCGCCCGGTCCGGCGGCCCCGGCCTCGGCCTGCTGATCGCGGTGGCCCTGCTCACCGGCGCCGCGGCGGTGCTCTTCCAGACCGCGTACAGCGCCTATCTGCCCACCCTCCTCGACCCGGCCGACCAGCCGGAGGGCAACGCCAAGCTGCACGGCAGCGCGTCGGCGGCGCAGCTCGCCGGACAGAGCGCGGGCGGCCTCCTCGTCCAACTCGCGGGCGTCGCCGGCGGGTTGTTCGCCCCCGCGGCCACCCATCTGCTCTCCCTGCTCTGCCTGCTCGGCATCCGGCACCGCGAACCGCGCCCGGACGCCGGGCGGCGCGCCCCGCGCTCGCTGGCCGCGGAGGTCCGCGAGGGACTGCGGCTGGTGGCCGGCGACGTCTGGTTCCGTACGCTGACGCTCTTCGGTGCCGCCTCCAACCTTGCCCTGATGGGGTATCAGTCCATCCTGCCGGTCTTCCTGGTCCGCGAGGTGGGGCTGTCGCCGGGGACCGTCGGCATCCTGCTCGCCGTGGCCGGTACGGGCGGGGTCGCGGGCGCCTTCGCGGTGCGCCGGACAGCCGCCCGCATCGGCACCGCCCGCGCCACCCTCCTCTTCGAACTCGCCCTGCCCACCGTGGCGTTGCTGATCCCGCTCACCACCGGCGGACCCGGTGTGCTGCTGTACGTCGTGGGCGGGTTCGGGGTCAGTGCGGGAGTCGTGGCCGGCAACGTGCTCAAGGCGGGCTTCCAGCAGAGCTACTGCCCGCCCGCGCTGCTCGGCCGGCTGACCGCCGGCAGCGCGTTCCTCAGCTACGGGACGCTGCCGCTCGGCGCGCTGCTCGGCGGTGCGCTCGGGGCCGGACTGGGCGTCCGCACGGCCCTGTGGATCACGACCGCCGGGGTCCCGCTGGCCGCCCTGATCCTGCTCGCCTCACCGGTCCGCACCGCCCGCGACCTGCCGACCCGCCGTACCGGGCCGGCGGACGGGCGCGGCGCACCGCAGACGCCCCGCGGCGCCGGACTCCGCTGAGCGGGCGCCGGGCGCCGCCGAGTGCGCCGGGGCCACCGCGCCGCCTCGGCGCGCCCGGTCACGCCCGGTCACGCCCGGTCGCGTCCGCAGCGTCCGCCGGGGGAACCTCACCCCGCACACGCCGGCCCGGCCTCCGGCAGCTCGACCTCGAACCGGCACCCGGCTCCCGTATTGCGCACCGTGGCCCGGCCCTCGTGCGCCTCGGCGATCCCGCGGACGATCGCGAGCCCCAGCCCCGCACCGCCCCCGCCGTCCGCCCGCGGGGTACGGGCCGGTCCGCCGCGCCAGCCCGTGTCGAACACCCGGGTGAGGTCCGCCGCCGGAATCCCGCCGCAGCCGTCCTCCACCGCGAGCACCACCCGCCCCTCGGCGCGGTACGCGCTGACCGCGACCGTGCCGTCCTCCGGCGTCGCCCGGATCGCGTTGACCAGCAGATTGCCCAGCACACGGGTGATCTGCTGGGCGTCCACCCGCACCGGCAGCGGCACCACCCCGCCGTCCACCAGCCGCACCCCGCTCGCCCGCGCCAGCGGCCGGGCGCCCGCCAGCGCGTCGTCCACCAGGTCGTACACCGACACCCGCGACAACGTCAGCGCCAGCGCCCCGGCCTGAATGCGGGACAGCTCGAAGAGGTCGTCGACCATCGCGGCCAGCCGGTCCACCTCGATCCGCATCCGCGCGTGGTAGCGGGCGGTGTCCTCGGCGACCCCGTCCTCCAGCGCCTCGGCCATCGCCCGCAGCCCGGCGAGCGGGGTGCGGAGATCGTGCGAGATCCCGGCGATCAGTTCACGGCGCGAGGCGTCCAGCGCCCGCTCGCGCTCCCGGGCCTCGGCCAGCCGGCCGCTGGTCTCCTCCAACGCCCGTGACAACGCGGCGAGTTCGGCGGTCGGCGGTTCGCCGGGCGCCACGAAACCGCCCTCGCTGCCGACCGTCCGCGCGGACCGGGCCAGCTCCCGGCTGCCCGCCGCGATCCGCCGCCCGAACAGCAGCGCGGCGGCCAGCGAGACGACCCCGGAGACGGCCACCACGGCCATCACCACGCCCAGGTCGTGCCCGGACAGGAACATCGCCTGGGCCACCGCCACCGTGCCGGCCGCCATCGCGGCCACCGCTAGCGCCGCCACCGCGAACAGCGACAGCGCCACCGACCGCCGCCGCAGCGCCCGTACCGCGGGCGCGGCCAGCAGACCCACCGCCGCCGCACCGAGCGCCGCCAGCGCCACGATGACCAGAAAGTCCGTCATGCCCGCGACTCGCCGCCCCCGGGCGCCGCATCGTGCGTCGCCACCTCGCCCGCCATGATCACCTCGCCGCCGCCGGGGTCGAAGCGGTACCCGGCGCCCCACACCGTCGTCACCAGCCGCGGTGCCGCCGGATCCGCCTCGATCTTCTCCCGCAGCCGCCGCACATGCACCGTCACGGTCGACAGATCGCCGAACTCCCAGCCCCAGACGCGCTGCAGCAGCTGTTCCCGGGAGAAGACCCGCCCGGGGTGCCGCATCAGGAACACCAGCAGATCGAACTCGCGTGCCGTGAGGGAGAGTTCCCGGCCCGCGCGGTGGGCCCGCCGGCCACCGGGGTCGGCGGTCAGGTCCCCGGCACGCAGTACGGCCGCGGGCGCGGCGGCCGGCGGCGCCGCCTCGGCCCGGCGCAGCACCGACCCGATCCGCAGTACCAGCTCCCGCGGGCTGAACGGCTTGGTCACATAGTCGTCCGCGCCCAGCTCCAGCCCGAGGATCCGGTCCGCCTCCTCGCCGCGCGCGGTCAGCATCACCACCGGGACCGCCGGGCCCTCGCCGGACTGCCGCAGCCGGCGGCAGACCTCCAGGCCGTCGATGCCCGGCAGCATCAGGTCCAGGACGACGAGATGCGGGCGGAAGTCCGCGGCGCGCTCCAGGGCGGTGAACCCGTCGGCGGCATGCGCCGTGGTGTAGCCGGCGCGGGAGAGATAGCCGGTGACGACCTCGGCGACGGTCGGGTCGTCCTCGACGACCAGGACACGGCGCGGCGGCCCCGGCACGGGCCCCTGGGCGGGACCGGGCGGGGGAGCGGGCGGGGTTGCGGGGCGCACGGGCTCAGCGTGCCCTTCCCGGGAGATACCTCATACCTCCAGCCAACACCAGCGGACGCGGCCCCGCGCGCCGGGGGCCGGTTCCGTAAGACTCCGGTAACCCGCGGCACCGGCCCCCCGGCGCACCGCTCAGGCCCCCTGGCCGTCCAGACCCTCCCGCACCCGTCGCGACACGGTGATCGCGTACAGGTCGAGCACCCCGGGCGGCTCCGCGATCCCCGGGCCGCCGGCCCGTATCCAGGCGGCGATGTCCGCCAGCGCGTCGTCGTCGTTGACCAGCCCCAGCCACACCGGCCGGCCGCCCGCGGCCCGGCCCGCCGCCGACGGCTGCACCACGACCACGTTCGCCTGGTCGCAGACGTCCAGGCAGTCCGAGGCGCGCACCGGCGCCGCGTCGCCGAGCGCCGCCCGCAGTCGCGGTATCTGCCCGGCGTGGTCCACCCCCGGGAGCTTCGCCCCGTCCCCGCAGCAGCAGCCGCGGCAGACGGTGACCCGGCACTGACCCGGGGTGGCGCCGGCCGCCCGTCCGGCACGCTTGTCGATCATCCGGCCATGGTACGGGGACGCCGCGCCCGCCCCGCGGCCGGTTCCCACCCGCCCGCGCTCCTTTCTCCCCGGCCGCCGGCACGCCACTTAAGCCGACCGGAAATTGGATAGGAATGCGGGCATGTCCCTGACCAACTCCCCCTCCCGCCCCGGCCCCGGACCCCGGACCGAGATCCCCGGCCCCGCCGGCCTCCCCGTCATCGGCTCCCTGCTCGACCTGCGCCGCGACTCCCTCGGCGCCTTCTTAAGAGCCCAGCGCGAGCACGGCGACGTGGTCCGCCTGGAGGCCGGCCCGCCCGGACTCCGCAGCGTCTTCCTCGCGGTCTTCGCCCCCGAGGGCGTCCAGCAGATCCTCGCCTCCCAGGCCGCCAACTTCCGCAAGGACCACCCGCTGTACGAGGAGGTCCGCCAGGCGTTCGGCAACGGCCTGCTCACCAGCCAGGACGACGACTACCTCCGCCAACGCCGGCTGGTGCAGCCGCTGTTCACCAAGCGCCGGGTCGACGGCTACGCCTCGGCCGTCACCACCGAGGCCCAGGCGGTCGCCGCCCGCTGGCGGTCGGCCGGCGACCCGGTCGACCTGGTCCCCGAGATGAACCGGCTGGCCCTGCGCACCGTCGCCCGGATCCTCTTCGGCCTGGACGTGGAGGCGGCCGTCGAGGCCATCGACCGCTGTCTCCCGGTCATCAACGACTACGTCGTCAGTCGCGCCTACAACCCCCTGAAGATGCCCCGGGACTGGCCCACCCCCAGGAACCTCCGGGCGCGCGGGGTCACCGCCGAGCTGAACGCCCTGTGCGACCGCATCGTCGCCGAACGCCGCACGGCGGCCGGCAAGGGCTCCGCGGCCACCCCGGAAACCGACGACCTGCTCTCCCTGCTGGCCGCCGCCGGCAACGAGGAGGACGGCACCCTCGACGCCACCGAAGTCCGCGAACAGGTACTGATCTTCCTCCTCGCGGGCCACGAAACCACCGCCACCTCCATGGCGTTCACCCTGCACCTCCTCGCCCGGCACCCGGAGGAGCAGTCCCGGATCCGCGACGAGATCCGCCGGGTCCTCGGCGAGGGCACCCCCACCGCCGCCGACCTGGACCGACTCCCGCTCCTCACCCGGGCGTTCAAGGAGTCCATGCGGCTCTACCCGGCGGCACCGGTCGTCAGCCGCCGGGCGGTGGCGGCCACCGAGATCGCCGGCTTCGCCGTCCCGGCCGGTGCCGATGTCGTCGTCGCCCCCTGGGTCACCCATCGCCACCCGGCGCTCTGGGAGGACCCGGAGCGCTTCGACCCGGACCGCTTCACCCCCGAACGCGAGGCCGGCCGGCACCGCTACGCCTGGTTCCCCTTCGGCGGCGGCCCGCGCGCCTGCATCGGCCAGCACTTCTCCATGCTGGAGTCGGTACTGGCGCTGGCCACCCTGCTCCGCTCCCACGAGCTGACCGCCGTCGACCAGGACGTCCCGGTCGCCGCCGGTATCACCCTCCAGGCCACCGGCCCGGCGCGTGTCCGCCTCCGCCCCGCCTGACCGCCGCGACGGCGCCCGCCGCACCCCGGTGGGCGCCACCGCCGCACGGCACCCGCAAACGCAACAGAAATAGCGTTTGCATTTTCCGCCCCCACCCCCTACCGTCGAAGTCGTCAGTGCCCCCGCCGACAGGAGAAAGCCGTTGCTCGTCTGAGGTCTTGAGACGCCGCGCCCGCGACCGGTGATCCGCTCCGCGATCCCCGCCCCGCGTGGCCCGTCCGCGACCTCGGCGTACGCCCGGCGTACCCCGGCTCCCTGACGTTCCCCCGCGGTGTCTCCCTGCGCAGTTCCCCACCCCTCCGCGCACCTCCCAGGAGACCCGTATGCCAAAGCCCCCCGCTTCCTCCTCGTCCGCCGCGACGTCCGTCGTCTGCACCGGCCTCGACTTCACCTGGCCCGACGGCACCCCCGTCCTCGCGGACTTCCAGCTCGCCGTCGGCCCCGGCCGTACGGGCCTGATCGGCCTCAACGGATCGGGGAAGTCCACCCTGTTGAAGCTGATCGCCGGCGAACTGACCCCCACCGCGGGCAGCGTCCGGGCCGTCGGCGAGGTCGGCTACCTCCCGCAGCACGCCCCGCTCGACACCCACCTCCGCGTCGACCAGGCCCTCGGCATCGACGGGGTCCGCGCCGCACTGCACGCCATCGAGGCCGGCGACGCGAGCGAGGAGCACTTCGACGCCGTCGGCGACGACTGGGACGTGGAGGAACGCGCCCACGCCACCCTCGACCAGCTCGGCCTGTCCGGGATCGGCCTCGACCGCACCATCGGCGAGGTCTCCGGCGGCGAGTCGGTCCTGCTCCGGCTGGCCGCCCTGCTCCTCGCCCGCCCGGACGTGCTGCTCCTCGACGAGCCCACCAACAACCTCGACCACACCGCCCGCCGCCGCCTCCACGACGCGGTCGCCGCCTGGTCCGGAGTCCTCCTCGTGGTCAGCCACGACCGCGAACTCCTCGAACGCGTCGACCGGATCGCCGACCTTCGGGGCGGCGAGGTCCACTGGTACGGCGGCAACTTCACCGCGTACGAAGAGGCCCTGGCCGCCGAACAGGAGGCGGCCGAGCGGATGGTGCGGGTCGCCGAGGCCGACGTCGCCCGCCAGAAACGCGAACTGGCCGACGCCCACGTCAAGTTGGCCCGCCGGGTCCGCTACGGCAACAAGATGTACGCCCAGAAGCGCGAACCCAAGATCGTCATGAACGCGCGCAAGCGCGAGGCCCAGGTCTCCGCCGGCAAGCACCGCATCATGCACACCGAACGCCTCAAGGAGGCCAGAGAACGCCTCGACGAGGCCGCCGAGGCGGTCCGTGACGACGACGAGATCCGCGTCGACCTCCCGCACACCGCGGTCCCGCCGGGCCGCGAAGTCCTCACCCTCCGCGGCCTGCACACTCGTTACGGGACCCGCGCCGACCTGGAGATCCGCGGCCCCGAGCGCATCGCCCTCACCGGCCGCAACGGCTCCGGCAAGACCACCCTGCTGCGCACCCTGACGGGAGAACTCCCGCCCGCAGAAGGCACCGCGGAGGTCCACGTCCCGCACCGCTTCCTTCCGCAGCGCCTCGACGAGGTCCTCGACAACGACCTCACCGTCGTCGAGAACGTCGCCCGCTACGCCCCGGACGCCACCAACAACCGCATCCGCGCCCGCCTCGCCCGCTTCCTGTTCAAGGGCGCCCGCGCCGACCAGCAGGCCGGCACCCTCTCCGGCGGCGAACGCTTCCGGGCCTCACTCGCGGCCCTGATGCTCGCCGAACCGGCTCCCCAGCTCCTCCTCCTCGACGAACCGACCAACAACCTCGACATGTCCTCCGTCCGCCGCCTCGTCACCGCCCTCCACTCCTACGAGGGCGCCCTCCTCGTCGTCAGCCACGACCCCCGCTTCCTGCACGAGCTGTCGCCCACCCGCTGGCTGACCGTCGACTCCGGCCACCTCACCGACACCGCACCGCTCTAGGGCCGATCTGATGGGTCGGGGCCGGACAGGTTCCAGGGCGCATCCGCCGGGGGAGAGTCCGCGTGCATCGCACCGAACAGCCGCAGGCTCTCCCCGCACTGCGAATGCAGCGGCTGCGGCAACGCGTCCGGGCCGAACCACCCCACCGCGTCGAACTTCTCCGGCTCCCCGATCCGCACCGCGTCCGCCGCCACCTCCACCGCGAACACCACCGCCACCCAGTGCGAGGTGACCGGATCCCCGCGCAGCACGTTCCGTACACCGATCCGCTCGATCCCCAGGGGCCGTACCCCGTACTCCTCGTGCACCTCACGGCCCACCGCGGCCTCGAAGGTCTCCCCGAACTCCAGCGCCCCGGCGCCGCAGTCCCAGGTGCCCGGCTCGTCCCGGGCCCCGGCGCTCCGCCGCGCCAACAGCACCCGGCCGCCCCCGTCATGGCACACGAAGACGCATGACACCTTCGGCGTCCCACCCGTCACGGCAACTCCCCCCGCCCCGCTCAAAAGTGCCTCAGCAACTCGGCGAACTTCTCCAGCCGCAGCACCCTCGCATCCGCCGGATCCAGCTCCCCGTGCTCCAGCACCCAGGTGTGGACATGCGGAATGAACACCGCGTTGAGCCCCGCCGAACGCGCCGGCAAGATATCCGACTTGGGTGAGTTCCCGATCATCCAGGTCTCCTCCGGCACCAGCCCGTGTTCCCGCGTCACCTCCTCGTACGTGGCCACGTTCTTCTCCGGCACGATGTGCACCGCCCGGAAGTGCCCGGCCAGCCCCGACGCCGCCACCTTCCGCTGCTGCTCCTCGGTGTCCCCCTTGGTCAGCAGCAGCAACTCGTGCCGCCGTGCCAGCTCCGCCAGCGTCTCGGGCACCCCCGCGATCAACTCCATCCGGCTCCCGGTGAAGGCCGCCTCCCACTCGGCGATCCGCCCCAACTCCCCGTCCGTGGCGGCCCGTCCCCGTACCCGGGCCACGCACTCCCCGAGACTCCGCAGGAACACCTTGCTCCCGTAGCCCTGCGTCACGGCGTTCGCCGCCTCGATCCCGTCCAGTACGGCCCGCACGCCGCGCCGGTCCAGGCCCGGCCCCGCCAGCCACCCCGTGAACTCGTCGATCACCCGCTCGAAGATCACGTTGTTCTCCCACAACGTGTCATCCGCGTCGAAGATCAGCACCGCCACGCCCCTCTCGCCTTCCGCCGACCCGGGCACCCTACGCAGCCGCCCCGCCGACCCGCACCGGAAAATCCGCGCGGCCGCCCGGCCCGCACCGGTCACCTTCCGGCCCTCCGCGCCGTCGACTCCACGAAGCGACAACAGACAACGCCACCGACGAGGAGCCCCCCACCATGACCGCGACCACCGCCCCCGCCACCTCCACCCCGCTCCCCACCACCCACCGCCAGCCGCTGCTCCGCCCCCTGGACCTCGCCGGCCTGCGCCTGCCCAACCGGGTCGTCATGGCTCCCCTCACCCGCGCCCGCGCCGCCCGCGACGGGCTGCTGCCCACGCCGATGCACGCGGACTACTACGGCCGGCGGGCCAGTGCGGGGCTGATCATCACGGAGGCGACCTGGGTCAGCAGGCAGGCGATCGGCTTCACCGGCGTCCCCGGGATCTACAGCGCGGAGCAGGTGACCGCCTGGCGGCGGGTCACCGACACCGTGCACGCCCTCGGCGGCCGGATCGTGCTCCAGCTCTGGCACACCGGCGCCGCCTCGCACCCCGACCACCTCGGCGGCCGGCAGCCCGCGGGACCGTCGCCGGTCAACCCCCGGACGCGGTCCTTCACGCCCACCGGATTCCAGGAGACCGTCACGCCCCGCGCGATGACCCCGGCCGAGATCGCCGGCACCGTCGCCGACTATCGCGCCGCCGCACACCACGCCCGCCGCGCGGGCTTCGACGGCGTCGAGATCGCGGCCCTCGGCACGTTCCTGATCGCGCAGTTCCTCAACCCCCGGCTCAACCACCGCACCGACGCCTACGGAGGCGACCGCACCCGCCGCCGGCGACTGCTGCTGGAGATCGTCGACGCGGTCGCCGCACCCTGGGACGGCCGGAGCGTGGGAGTCCGCCTGGGCCCGTACCTGGACGGGGGCGACCTCTTCCGGCCCGACGCCACCACCCTCGCCGACCACGACGACCTCGTGACCGCGCTGAACGACCACCCCGTGGCCTATCTGCACCTCCGCGGACCCGACCGTCCGGCCCCGGACTCCCGCCCCGACACCGCGGCGATCGACCGCTACCGCCACCGCTTCCACGGCCCGCTGATCGCGAACAACGGATTCGACCGCGAGTCCGCGAACGCCGCCATCGAGGCCGGAACCGCCGACGCGGTCTCCTTCGGCACCCACTTCATCGCCAACCCCGACCTGGTCGCCCGCTTCGCCCTGGACCGCGAACCGGCCACCGGCGACCCCACCACGTACTACGGCGGCGGAGCCCGCGGTTACGTCGACTACCCAGTCAGCTCCTGGCAGGACGGACCCGGGCGACAACTCCGGGGAACAGCGGAAGGCCGGACCCTGCTCGGGCCGGCTGCGCACCCCGGCGCGTCAGCCGCGGGCCACCTCGCAGGGGGTGGTGGGGCAGGCGGCTGACGCAGGGCATGGTGCGGCGAACAAGCTACGCGGCGGTGCTGCTCGGGTTGTTCGTCGTGGTGTCGGAACTCCCGCACGTGACAGACGGGATGCAGGCGAGGGCCACGAGGATCGCGGCGATCGCGAGGTGAACTCTCTTCATGGAGGCACTAGATCATCTTGCCCCGCCAACATCAAACTCGGTTACGTAGGGCGTTGGTTGCGGTACGTACCGCCGTCGTGTCCCCGGATCCTCGCCAGCGCATCGAGGCTCTTCCTCTTCTCTTCCGGGTCGTGGACCTCGCTGGCGAGGGTCACCGCCGCTTCGAGGTGTGCGAGCCCCGAGCGGAGGTTGCCCAGACCGGCCTCGGCGACGCCCAGGCAACGCATCGCCTGGGCCTGTTCGTGCGCCGCTCCGATGGTGTTGGCGAGATCCAGTGCGCCGCGGTGGTGGACGACGGCCTCGTTGCTGCGTCCGGCGGCCTGGAAGGCTTCCCCGATACCGTTCAGCGCCAGGCACTCGTTCCTCCGGTCGCCCAGTTGCCGGAAGGAGAACAGTGCTTGGCGGTAGAGGTCCAGCGCCTTGTCCAGGTCGCCCGGGACCTCGAAGGCGGAAGCCAGGGTCAGTTGGATGACCGCCTGGTCCGACCGGCTTCCGCCGGCCATGCTGATGTCCAGGGACCGTTGCAGCGTACGGAGGGCCGAGTCGCGGTCGCCCAGGGCCAGATGGAGGTCGGACAGGTTGTTCAGGGCCCGCGACTCCTCCTGGGAATCGCCCACCTCACGGAACCCCATGAGGGCGTCCTCGAAGCACTCCTTGGACGAGGCGTGGTGGCCGAGGAACAAGTGGGTGATCCCGAGGTTGTTCTGCGAGCGGGCGATCTGGAACCGGTCACCGAGAGCCCTGCGCAGTTCCAACACCGTGTGCTGCATCCGGAGTGCCGCTTCGAACTGCCCCTGATGCCAGTGGATCACGCCGAGCAGATGGATCGCCTCGACCTCCGCCGTGGTGTCTCCCGCGCCGCGGGCCAACGCCATGGCCTGTTGCGCGCGTTCGACGGCCTCCGGATACCGCCCGGAGTGGGCCAGTGTGGAGCCCAGGTCGATCAACGCACGGGCCTCCGGCCGGGATTCGCCGGATGTCCGCCAGTACGCGACGGAGTGCCGGTGCATGCGCTCCGCTTCGGCCCAGTAGCCCTCGCTGTCGAGGAACCCCGCCAGTGCGTGGGCGAGCCGGGCGGCCGTGCGCGGGCGGCCATGGGTACGCGCATGGTGCTCGGCGGTGAACAGGGCGGTGCGCTCGGCCGCCAGCCAGCTCTTGGCCTCCTGGGCGCCGGACCAGGGAGGGAGCGGGAACGGATCGGCGGCATGCCGGATGCCGAGGCGATGGCGACGGGGGTAGATGAGCTGGTCGGCCCGGTCCGCCGCGTGGAGGTAGAAGTCGACGAGTCGGGCGACGCAGCGGTCGCGCTGGTCCGAGGTGTCCTCGGCGCGGGCGAGCGTGAGCGCGTACTCGCCGAGCAGGTCGTGGAAACGGAACCGGTCAGGCGCCGGTTCCTGGAGGAGGTGCGAGTCGAGCAGTGCTTCCAGGACGCGTTCGGATGCGTGCAGTGGCAGTCCGGTGAGCGCGGTGGCGGCGTGCAGGCCGAACTCCTGGCCGAGATGGAGGCTGAGCGCGCGGAAGGCCGACTGCTGCTCGACGGTGAGCGCGACGTAGGACATCTCGAAGGTCCGGGCGATCTCTTCGTAGGAGTCGCGGAACTCACCGAGCCTGCCCTCTCCGCGCGACAGCCGCTGGATCAGGTGAGCGGTCGTCCACGACGGCCGGGAGGCCAGGCGTCCGGCGGCCAGTTCGAGGGCGAGCGGAAGCTGCCCGCACAGCCGCACGATGGTCGCGACATCGTGAGGGTCGCCGGCGCGCTCCGCTCCGACCAGCCGGACGAACAGCTCGGTTGCGTCGTCGACGGGGAGCACGTCGAGGACGATGGAGCGGATGCCGGGCAGTCCGGCGAGCCGGCGGCGGCTGGTGATGATGATCAACGAGGGCGAACTGCCCGGCAGCAGCGGGCGGAGCTGTTCCGGGCCGGCGGCGTCGTCCAGAATGATCAGGGCGCGGCGGGTGCTCAGCATGGTGCGCCACAGCGAGCTGAGCTCCTCCAACTCCTGCGGGATGCCGGAGGCCGGCACGCCCAGGATGCGCAGCAGCGCGTTCAGTGCCGCCTCGGGGGTGAGCGGTGCCGCGCCGGGTGAGTGCGCCCGCAGGTCGAGCATCAGCTGGGCGTCGGGGAACCGCTTGCCGAGTCGGTGGGCCGCATGCAGGGCCAGCAGGGACTTGCCGACGCCCCCCATCCCGCTGATCGCCTGTAACGCGATCACACCTCCCTCGGACGAGGGCAGGTGAAGGAGCCCCATCTCGGCCTCGCGGCCGACGAGTTCGGCGTGACTGGGGAGGTTGTTGGGCACCGGCCGGGCAGCCACCGGCCGCTTTCCGGTGAAGAGGCCGTCCACGGGCGTCCGGCGCAGAATGAGCTGGTAGAGGCGCGCCAGGCCCTCACCCGGGTCCGTGCCCAGCTCGTTACGGAGCCGGCGCCGCGCGGCCTCGTAGACGCGCAGCGCATCGGCCTGACGCCCGCAACCGTAACTGGCCACCATCAGATGGCCGACGAGGGTCTCGTCGGTCGGGTGCCGCTCGACCAGGATGGTCAGTTCGGCGACGAGTTCGGCGAAGTGGCCCCGGCGCATCTCGATGTCGACGCGGTTCAGGGTCGCCGCGAGGTGCTGCTCGCCGAGCGCCGCCCGCGTGTTCTCCACCCACCAGCCCGTCAGCCCGGCGAGTGCCTCCCCCCGCCAGGTCGCGTCCGCCTCCTTCAACAGGGCCAGTGCCTGCTCGTCGTCGCCGCTGTCGGTCAGCGCTCGGGCCTGGCCGGCGAGGTGCTGGAAGCGGTGGTAGTCGACGCGTTCCGGCTCCACGTCGAGCGTGTAGGTGTGCGTGTGCTGTACGAGGTGGTCCTGACCGTCCGGACCGCGCAGCCTTCGGCGGATCCGGGCGGCGTAGGCATGGAGACTGACGCGCGGCTTGGCCGGCGGGTTGTCGTCCCATAAGCGGTGGATGAGCGCGTCGAGCGTGACCGGCTGACCCGCGTCGATCGCCAGGGCGGCGAGGACCAGCCGTTCCTTCGTGGAGCCGAGCGGGTCACGGCACCCGTCCGATCGCAGTTCCACCGAGCCCAGAATGAGGATGTCGAAGTCCACCAGCGCCCCCCAATCGCCGGTCGCTCCCCGCTCGCTGTGCACCAAAGAATGACACGGTGTCACCTGGGCCGCCAGGCCGCCTCAGGCGTTGGCGGGTAATCGTCCCGGCGCTCCGCCTCGTGCACGGACCGGCCTAAATCGAACGCGATACGGGTACGCCTCACCTGACCGAGTGAGCGGGCGAGCCCCGGCGCTCCGCCGCGCGGACGGGAGGAAGGCGGCCGACGTGGACCCGGTGACCGTTCAGGAGCTGTATTCCGCGATGACCGTTGCCGCCGGGGATCGGACATGGCAGGAACTGGCCGAGCTGGTCCGCGCGTCGGGGCCGCGCCCCGCGCCCGCAGGCCCCGTACCGGACGGCCCCGACGCGCTGTCCCGCTTGGTTGCGGTGGCGCGGGCGGCCCCCGGCGACCCTGACCGCATCCACGCTCTCGCCCAGCGCCTGGCGGAGGAATCATGGTCCCGTGCGCCGCTCGCTCGGGATCTTCGAGCGTGGCTTGCGCGGACCCGAGCGTCCGTATCCTTCGACGCCGTGAACACCATCGGCGGATCCGCACAGCTCACCGGACCCACCCTGCAATCACGTGAGGTGCACGGCGGGGTCCACTTCCATCAGCTCACCGCGCCGCCCGCAGCGGGCCGATTACCGGTCCCCCGTCAACTCCTGCCCGGACCACCGCACTTCACGGGGAGGGAGGACGATCTCGCGGCACTGGACGCGTTGTTGACGGAGAAGCGCCGGGCCGGCACCCCGCTCGTCGTGGTGGTGAGCGGCTCCGCGGGAATCGGGAAGACCGCGCTGACATCCCGGTGGCTGGGCGGCCTCAGCGCGTCCGGCGCGTTCCCCGACGGGCAGTTGTACGTGGACCTCCGCGGACACTCGCAGGACCACCCCGCGCGGCCGGGCGAAGTGCTGGGCCAGTTCCTGCGCGCCTATGGGATCGACCGGATCCCGGCCGAGCTGGCCGAACAAGCGGCGCTGTGGCGCTCCGCCACCGCTGGACTCCGGGTCGCTGTCATGCTGGACAACGCGCTGAGCGCCGCCCAGGTGCGTCCCCTGCTCACCGGCGCGGCCGGCAGCCTGGTCGTGGTCACCAGCCGGCGGCGGCTGACCAGCCTCGGCGTCGACGGCGCCGCCTTCCACCAGCTCGGCCTGCTGGCGGGGCCCTCCGCCGTGGAACTGCTGGCCCGAAGAATCGGCGCCCACCGGGTCGACAGGGAACGGGCCGAGGCTCGCGAAGTGGCGACCCTGTGCGCCGGACTGCCGCTCGCCCTGTGCCTGGCCGGCGCCCGGTTGGCCGCCCGTCCCCAGCAGTCCCTGGCGGCGATGGTCGGGGTCCTCGGCGAGGACGGAGGAGCCCTGGCGGCGCTGCGCGCCGAAGGAGAACGGGCGGTGCACACCGTACTGGACGAGTCCTACCGGTCCCTGCCTCCCGATGCCGCGCGGGCCTATCGATGCCTGGGGCCGGCGCCGGTCGGCACGTTCGACAAGAGCGTCGCCGCGGTTGCCTGCGGACTCCCGCCCGGGGAAATCGGGCTGCTCCTCGACGAGTTGATCGAGACCAACCTCGTCGAGGACCTGCCGCCGGACCGCATCGACGGCGCCGAACGGTTCCGCCTGCACGACCTGGTCCGCGCCCACGCGAACGAGACCGCCGCCCGCGAGGACCCGCCGGGCGACCGGCAAGCCGTCGTACGCCGGATCACCGACCTCTACCTGGCCAGGGCGACGGCAGCCGAGGCGCTGCTGACCCCGAGCCACCGCAGACTCCGCCGTACGTACGCCTACGAACCGAAGCCGTCGCCCGCGTTCGTCGACGACGGCGCGGCGTTGGACTGGCTGGACTCCGAACGCTCGCACCTCATGGCCATGGTGCGCATCGCGGCGAAGGCGGGTTGGCACGCGACCGCCTGGCAACTGGTCGACGCGATGTTCCCCTTGTTCCTGCGGCTGCGGCCGTACGACCTGTGGATCGAGGCACACGAGATCGGGCTGGCCGCGGCACGCCGGGACGGTGACCGGGAGGGCGAGAGCCGGATGCTCACCTCGGGCGGGGTCGGACTTCGGGGAGCCGGACACCACGACACCGCCGCGGAGTGGTTCGCCCAGGCACTCCGCGGCGCACAACAGGACGGTGACCGCCGCGCGCAGGCCCAGGCGCTGCACGGACTGGGGCAGTCGCACCTGCTCGCCGGCCGATGGGAGCCCGCAGCCTCCCATTTCACCCGCGCACTCGCCCTGCGCGAGGAGATCGGACAGCACCGCGGAGCCGCGCTCACCCGCCTCTCCCTCGGCGATCTGGCACTGGCCGCGGGCCGCCCGGCAGCGGCGATCGACCCGCTGACCCGCGCCCGCGAGGAACTCCTCGCCCTGCGCGACCCCTACGACGCGGCGCGGGCGCTCGCCCTGCTCGGCCGTGCCCACGCCCAGGCATCCGGTGACCACGACCGCGCAGCGAAACTGCTCGACCAGGCACTCGGCGAGTTCACCACGACCGGTTCGGTCCACTGGCAGGCCCGGGTATGGGAGTTTCTCGGGCAGACCGCCGAGGAACGCGGAGACGCCTCCCGGGCAGGGGACTGCTACCAGCAGTCCCTGGCCCTCTACGAGCCCGTCAGCGAGGGCGACGCCCGGCGACTGCGGGCACGATTACCCGCCCCCGGCACGGATCCCGGTTGACGAGGCCGTGAACCGATACGTCCTTCCCGCGCACACGAACACCGCGGACGCCAGCATCTCCAGCGGCAGCAACGCCACCACCCACATGTGGAGCAGCGAAGCGAGCAGCACGGGATCCCACCCGTGAGCCGTCCGGCCGTCGCCGACCGCCGTCACGGCGCGGACGCCGGTCCGGGCGACCGCGACGCACCGCGAACCGCCGGCACGCAGCAGCACGAACAGACAGCCCGGGTAGCGGCGCAGCAGCCACCTCGCCCGCTCGGCGCCCCCACTGCCGTACAGCACATCGGCGCATTGCCGGGCCGTCTCGTCGGCACAGGTGTCCAGATCGACCCCGAGACAGTCGTGGCTCGGGACGATCACCGCCGTGCGGCAGCCGACGATCAACAGACCGCTCGCCGGGCCTGCCTCACCCCTCACCGCGAGCACGCCCGCACCCCCTGTGACCCTTGCGATGACGGCCGTTGCCCCTCCGGCTCAGCGCGCGCCCACCCCGCGCTCCGACGAGTGGGCCCGGTGGCGGGAGCACTTCGGTGACCGGGTGGTACGCGGGCTGGCCGATGCCGAGGAGCCGGTACATGAGCCGCCGCATGTTCCGGTTGAAACGGCCCGGTTCCGAGGAGATGCGTGCGGCGATCCGCGCGTACTCCTGCGCCGGGTACTCGGCGGCCGCGTAGGCGAGTTGCTCCGTGAGGGGATGTGCCGGCGACAGCGCGGGGGCAGCGAGCGCCAGCGAGGCTCCGGGCGATTCCGGGTTGACGTCGCGCTCGGGGAACCTGGCGAGCAGGATCGCTGCCTTGGTCATCGTGGCGTACAGCGTGACCGAACCGTGGTCACCGATCACGCAGTCCGATGCGATCAGCGGCGGACGCCAGTCCACCTCCTGCGGAAGCACCGTGATGCCGAAGCGCCGGCACGCGGCCAGCCAGGCCCGCACCTGCCAGCCGCCGTGCCCCGCCCATACGTTCGGGTGCACCAGAATCGCCGTGCGGTACAGGTGGCGCGGCAACTCGGCCACCAGCCGGGGGAGCAGCGCATCGAGCCGGTTGAAGGACGAGCCCGGCCCCCAGGTCGAGGTGATGAGCACCAGCTTCTGACCGTCCCGCAGCCCAAGGGCGTTGCGGTACCGCTCCCGAAGCGACAGGCTCGCCGCGATCCGGTCGTAGCAGCCATCGCCCACCACCTCCGCGACCGGCAGGGCTTCGGGACACGAACGTTCCAGTTGCGTCAGCTCGTCCCGGTGCGCCAGCCCGAACGCCGTCGGCACGACCTTGTCGTCCCACATCAGATACTTGCGCCCCAGGCCGCCCACGCTCCGCGGACTCCCCGTCAGGTCGTCCGCCACACGGGACAGCTTCGTGTGTCCGGCGCCGTGCGGCAGGCGGATCAGCGGCGCGCGCACCTGCTCGGTTCCCTGGGAGCCGGCGGCCAGCGCGAGATCGAACTCGGTGCGCACCGCTTCTTCCCAGGGCAGCACGGTTGCCCCAAGAGACCTCAGCAGTCGGTCCGCTCCGCTGTTGAACGCGTGCGGGGCGAGGGTGAACGCCACCTGCACCCGCAGATCGGATTCCAGCAGCGGCAGCAGATCGCACAGCCGCTTCCCGTACACCTCGGTGTGAACGATGAACAGGATCTTCTTGCACCCGGGCAGCGTCAACCACTGGCCGGGGTCCCTCCGCAAGGCCCCCGTGGGCCCGATGACGGTAGACATGTTCCCCCAGTCGTCATGTTCGGGTCTGTCCACCGTGACGTGCCCCGTGCGCCGGACGAAAGACTTGCCAGGGGCTGGACGAATCCTTGCAGTGCACGTCGGGGCCTGCGTGCCGGAGGAGGCCGGAGCGGGCGGCCGCCGTGATCGGCGCCACAACGGGGGCCGGCGGCCGCACGGGGTTCCCGGCCGGATCCTCAGAACCGCCGAGCGATCGGAACCTGCCACGGCGAAGCACCGGAAACGACAAAAGACCCCAGACTGGAAGATCTGGGGCCCTGATTGCCTTGTGGTGTCCGAGGACCGAGTTGAACCTTACGTACACGCCGGTGATGCGGGGTGAGCTGCAACTGGCGTAGTCCCGCACGAACGACACACATCTACCGCACGCCGCNGAACCATACGTACACGCCGGTGATGCGGGGTGAGCTGCAACTGGCGTAGTCCCGCACGAACGACACACATCTACCGCACGCCGCGTAGGAAGCTCCGCCTCCTTTCTGGAATTTACTACTCCGCAGGCGCCCGGCAAATCGTCCGGGTGGGCACTCGTGTCTGATGCGGGCGGGCCGCGCCCGAGGCTCCGTCAGCCAGCCGTGGCTGGACATGTCGGCGTCGGTTGAATCCACGAAGACTCACCGGACAGGTCCCAGCCAGGTGTGGTGTCCGCTGGACCAGAGCGGTGCCGGGCAACCCTTGCGGGCGGTCGAACGTCATCGACGATGACATGCGTCAACGTGTTCGCCACCGGCACGAGGCGCGTGCCGCGCCGTCACCGCCGGTTGGAGACCCGACCCCGCAAGGAGCCCGCCGTGTTCCCTCCCCCGTCCCTGCGCCGGTGGGCCCCGGGCCTGGCCGCGGCCGGTGCGCTCCTCCTGTCGGCGGCGCCGGGAGCAGCCGCGGCCAGAGGTCCTCACCTGTCGTATACCGGCGCTGGGCCCGGGGTCAGGATCGAGGTGAACGGGCCGGTCGCGTTCAACGTCGCCGGGATGCCTGCCGGAACGGACGAGGTGACGGTCACTTCGCCGACCCTCGTCGAACCTATTCCGCTTACCCCGCTGGGAAAAGGGTCCGTTCAGTTCGTCCAGACCGACGCGCCGGGAACCCGGCACCGCATCCGCGGTGACATCGCGCCGGGCACGTACCCCGTTACCGCGACCAGTCACGGCCGCACTGTCGCCACGGCTCGGATAGCAGTCGTCGCCGAGGGGTCGGCGGTGATAGGCCGGTTCGTCGTCGGTGACGCGAAGCGCCCTTTGCCGGGTGACGGGGACCCCGGCGCCGTGCGTCCGGGTAGCGACGTCATCGTGGTCCTGACCGATCGGCAGCCCGCTGCGGGCGAGACGTCACTGACGGTCAAGTCCCCGCTCTTCGATGGCCCGTTGACGCTCAGGGAAGGCGAGGACGATCCCGGCTGCAAGTGCGACGACGGGAGCACGCTCTTTGGAGGGCACACGGTCGTACGGGACGACATACCGGCGGGCAGGTACCCGATGACGGTCGTCAGCCACCACGGGCAGGAGACCACCACCCGGCAGGTGACCGTAGCCGGCCCACCCGTCCCGCACAGCCGCCTGCCCTGGCTGATCGGGGGCGGAGCCGCCGTCGCCCTCGTGGCACTCGCCTCCGTCGCCGTACGCCGCAGGCGACGCAAGCGCCAGGCCGCCGACTAGGCCAAGCGTATGTGGCGGGCGGTGTGGGTGAGCACAACTCGGAGCCGGTGACAGCGCGGCGGAGAGGCAAGGTGGGCAGCCGGCGACCGAACTGCTAGGGCAACGTATGCGTGAACGGTTCTCTAACCTTGAAGCACTTTGCCCGTTTTGGACACCTCATAGTAGTAAGTCACCGGTAACTCCAGCTTAAACACCATTCCATACTGTTTGCGTATGTCGGCGACCGTCTTCTGCATCGGTTCGCGCAGGCATCGCGTGACCGGCGGATCGCTCTTCATGCACGGGTCGGGCTCTTGCACCAGCTTCCTTTGGCTGCTGCGTACGGTGTCCCATGACAGGGTCTGTGAGGGGTTGGATACCTGGGCCAGTTCAGGCAGGTTCGGGCCTGTCGGGTTCGGGCCGTGACTCCGGTAGTAGGTGACGAGGCGCGTGCGGTAGTCGTCGTGGTTGAACGGGATGGCGTCCTTGGGGGCGCCGTTGGCGGAGTGGTGGTCGCCGGCGGTGAAGATGCCGTCCAGAACGTCTCCGATGTGGTGGGGGTCGGCGCCGTAGTAGGCAGTGAGGTGCATGGCGCAGCGGATTTTGTACTGGTCAGCGCCGTTCTGGTAAAGCCATTCTTTGGCTGTTCCGCCTGTGCAGATGTCGCCCACAGTGACCAGGGCGAGGGTGAGTGGAGTCTTCTTGTCGTAGGCGTCCGCGATGGCCCGCAGACGCTGCTCGGCCTTTTTCCGAGATTCTTCGGCCTGTGTGCTTCCTGCGAGTCTGCGTACCTCTTTGGGGCTGGTGGCGCGGTTTTGGGAGGAGCAGGCGGTCACGGCGAAGATGAGGAGGACGGAGAGCAGTCCGAAGAGACGTTTGCCTGTGTTGCGTAAGGCGGTTGCGGCGTTCTTGGTCTGCTTCGTGGTCATGCGGCCATTGTGGCAATGCAGTCTGTGGCGTCTATCCATCCCAGTACTCATCTCCTGCGGGTGCGGGGGCACCCCGTGTGGGGTGCCCCCGCTGATCGTGGGTGGGTGCGGTTACAGGCCCATTCCGGCCATGGTGCGTTCCAGGGAGTTCGCGTAGAGGCGCGCGCCCCCGATCTTGGGGTGGAACGACTGGGCCGAGAGGCCGTACTTGTCGAGGAGCGGGAAGTCCACGGCCGGGTTGTCGGATGTGGTGAGGGTCTTCACGATCCCGTGGACCTGTTCGGGGTCACCGCATACGGCCTGATTCACGAAGTCGTTCTTGGGGTTGGAGAACCAGACGGGTACGCCCTGCTGCTTGGCGTCGTCGGCTGCGCCCTGCATGGCGGTGGCGAGGGTGTCGGCGGTGCTGTTGAGCCAGGCGGCGGAGTCTTCGGACAGGCCGATGACGCCGAGGTTGAGGCAGGAGCCTTTGTTGGAGATCAGGGGTGGGTAGCCCATGAGGGCGATCTTTGCGTGCGGGGCGAGGGCGTGGATCTGGTAGAGGGTCTGGGTGATGTCGGGTCGGACGATTTCGTTGATGATGCCGGTGGTGGCGGTCTCCAGCGGCTGGCCGACGAATTTCTGATCCCGGCCGCCGACGGAGGCGTCCGGCTTGTCGAACGCCTTGTCCTTGCAGTTGCTCCTTCCGAAGGAGAGCAGGCACTTTTGGATGGTGTCGGCGAATCGGGCGTCGTTGCCGCCGATGGAGATGGTGACCAGGGTGGTGTTCTTGTCGAGGTATCCCTGTTCGATCTGCGGGAGTTCACCGCCGTTGCTCTGGACTTCGCGCAGGACGTTGTAGGTGCGGGCTCCGGAGCAGGCGATGAGGTGGTAGTCCATGTCGGAGTCGGAGTTGTCGTCGAGGTAGCCGATCGACTGGGATTCACCGGGCAGCGTGGCCTGACGTGACCAGGCGTAGTGGGAGCGGTGGCAGGCGTCGCGGGTCTTGTCGGTGTTCTTGTTGCGGTAGTTGGTTTCGGGGTAGTAGTCGCGGTTCCCTTCGGAGACGCCTTCGCCGGAGGAGTAGGAGTCGCCCATGGCGACGATCATGTTCTTCGGCTTGCCGGACAGCGGCTGGAAGGCGACGGCTCCCCACGCGATGTCTTCGTCGGCGGTTCCGTCCGCGGTGTTGTTGGACAGCTTGACCTTGGGGGTTCCAGTGAAGTGGAAGACGCCGAGGCTGACCCAGCGGCCGGCGCGCTGTTCGACGACGCGTTGAGGGTCGGCTTTTGCGGTGTTGTCGTTTACATCGGTGTTGAGGATGGTGTATTTCGCCTGGCGGGTCTGGGCGCCGGTGTCGGGGAGGTGGACCAGGACGCGGGCCCATCCGAGGGCTTCGGGATCGGTCCAGGTCCCGTCGATGGTCATGGGGCCGCCCTCGCCACCGAGGTGGTCTTTATCGCGAGTGCGGGCGTACCAGAAGTGGCCGCCGTAGCCGCCGCCGATCTGGTGGAGGTCTTCCTTTGCTTCGTAGTTGTTGGCGCTGTCGGGGTAGAAGGTGAACTGGAAGCTGCCTGATGAGGCGATCTGTCCGCAGTCACTCCACGTTTTGGTGGTGTCGGGGACGGAGGCGACCACATGGGAGCCTGATGGGGCGCCGGCGCAGATGGGCTGTCCGTACTGGAGGCGGTAGCCGCGGCCGGGCTCGGTGATGAGCTTCTCGTACTTGATGTGCTCGTTTCCGCAGGCGGTGGCGCAGTCCGACTTCCATGTGGCGTTCGGCTGGTGCCACCAGTACTGCTGGTAGCACTTCTTGTTGGGGCAGTCCGGCGGGGTGGCGGTGTCGCAGTTGTTGTTGCTGTTGCAGAAGGTGCTCAGGGGCGGTGAGACGGCGCTGCGGGCAGCGGTGGTGGTCCACCAGGCGGGGTAAAAGCCGGCGGTGGCGTAGCCGTTGTCGCCGGGCCAGTCCTGACGGCCGGAGGTGGCGTAGGAGAAGCCGGTGTCGATGGACCAGGCGGACCAGCCCATCACCTTCTCCTCATAGGGCCAGTCCTGGGGGTGTGCGGCGTCCTTGTTGGCGTCGGGGCCGTCCACGTCGGTGTCCATGAAGGGGTGGCCCCAGCCTTTGGCGTACACAGGGTTGGCGGGGTTGTTGTACCAGCCAAGGCCCCAGTGTCCGTTGTTGGCGCCTGCGTCGGCGGGAGCGTTGAAGCCGAGGTTGTAGTTCCAGATGGCGGTGAACCAGTTCTCGACCTTGGAGGGGTCGTCGTTGTTCACGGTGACCTTCTGGCCGTCGTCGTGGACCTCGTTCCACTTGCCGGCGAGGATCTGGACGGCTGCGGCGACGTTCGTGGCGTAGTCGACGGCCACGGCCTTCTGCTTTTCCGGCGGCAGGTTGGGGATCTTGTTCCCGGACGGATCTGTCTTCTCGAATCCGTTGAGGCGCATGCCGTCGGTTACCTGCCCGACGCCGTATCCGCAGTCGGAGTTGTCCCAGTGGATCTTCCAGTAGGCGTTCGGGTCGCCTTCGACCGCCTTGCGGCCGTAGTAGCCGTCCATGGCGGCGAGCGGGCTGCCCATCTGGCCCGGGATGGAGCCGGATTCGGCCTGCCACAGGTTGGATTCCTGCGCAAGAATGCCGAGGAGGACGTTCGCGGGAACCCGTCCGCCGCCCTTCAGGGTCGGTGCCGGGAACAGGCCCTGCGGATCGATCCTGCCCAGATCCGCCTGGTCGCGGTAGCCGACCTGGGTGAGGTAGCCGGCATGCAGTTCACCGCGCACCGCCATGTCGACCGCCCATTCCACCTGGTTCGGGGTGGGCTGGAGCGCCTGAGCGTGGACGTCGTTGCGGGAGATCGCGCAGTGGCGGTCCGGGTCGGTGGGGTCGTGGGAGACACCAGCTGCGGCGAGGGAGCGCGGCTTCTTGCCCGTGGCGGCCAGGGCCGGAGAGGGGCGGGAGGCGGATGCGGTCGGCGCCTGCTGGGTGACGACCTGGGTGACGATGGTGCCGGTCGTGGTGGCTGTCGAGGTAACCGTCAGGGGCCGGCTCTCGGGCTTGTCGCCTGCGTGCGCCTTGAGCTTCGCGGCGCTCTCCTTGGTGAATCCCTTGCCGGCGTCGGCGATCCGGTCCAGGCCGGCTTTGACGCTCGGGGACAGGACGGGGGTGGTGGCCAGGCGCCCCTGCGAGGAGATGTCGGAGGTGGCGGGAGCGTTGAGGCGTGTGATGCCGGTACCTGCTGTGCTCGCCCTGCCCGTCGGGTGTCCGGTGAGGAACACGCGGGAAGCGCCTTGGGCGAGAGCGAGGTCGCCGAGGTGACCGGTGGCGACCGTGGCCGGCTCTCCGTTGCCCTTCCACACCTTTGCGTGTGCTGTCTTGTCCCCATCGCGTTCGATGAACGCCAGACCTGCGCCCTGGGTCGGGCGGATGTCGAAGGGGATGCCGCGGGCTGTGGTGAGGGCGTTCACCTTGCCGATGCGGTCGAGGTGGATGAGACGATTGCCGCGGGCAGCGACGGTGCCGTCGGGCACGGGAACGGCAGACGTCACCTCGCCGCCTGTTGTCACGTCGCCGGTCGTGCGTCCGGCGGTGCTGACCGTGACCACCCGCGTCTCCATGCCCTTGATGTCGTTCATGCCGCGGAATGCGGTGAAGGCGGCGGTGTGGGTGGCAGGGTTGCAGGTGGGGTCGAAGTAGGCGAGCGAGCCCGTGAACGGCAGCTTGGTCACCGCGCCGATTTTTAAGTTGACGATGGCGGCGAAGGCGCCGCCCTGCATCAGGTCCGGCTTGTTGGTGAACGTGCGGGGTGCGTACACGGCTGCGACGTGATCGGCGTCCATGGTGCACTGGTTGCCGATCCACAAGTCGGTCTGCATGCCGGGTTCCGCGAGAGTGGCGGCGGTGGTCCAGTCGTACGCCTTGCTGCTGTCGGCGACGAGGATCTTGTATCCGTCGGTTTCGGCGGCGCCGGCCACGGCCCGGTCCTGGCTGCTCTTCCAGCCGGGGCCGAGAGACTTGTCCGGGTTCTTCACGCCGCCGGTGGGGACGGTCTCGGAGGGACTGGGTGCCGGGTTGGGTTTGGCAGTTGCGGGCGGGGCTTGTATGAGCCCGGTCAGGACCGCCGTGGCCGCCAGGCCCGCCACCACGGCGCTGGCCTGGCGGGCAGGTCTGGGAATTCTTAACAAGTTTGTCCCTTCCAGTGCCTCTTAATCCTGCTTGCGCTTGCTCGTGTTGTTAACCAGATCTTTCGCATTGGCCTGGACAAGGCGGACCTTGGCATGGATCCCGTCAGCGCTCACGCCGCAATGCCAAGCTCATGACGGTGGCTCGGTGTCGATCCTGCGGAAGCGGAAGCGGACGGGATGCGAGATGTCAGGTGCGCATTTCCCGTCGCGAGACGCGCTCGATGGTGACCTGGGGGTGCTCGGGAACCGACTTACCTGGGTCGCTGGCGGTGGGCTCTACCGGCCACGACCCACCCGGATAGACCCCGACAACGTCGGTGTCGACGTGCACCGTCGCGTCAAAACCGCCTGGCCCCTGCACCCGGATGTCCACCTGGTAGAACGCCCGTCGGGAGCCGCTGTTCTTGATCTCCACAGGAACAGTCAGCCCCGCACCCTTACGAACGGGGGCGTAGACCGTCACATCCCCCTTGACGACGGCGCGCTGCTGGAAGTTCTTGTCATCTGCCCCCGAATGAGTCGCCTTCGGATGCACGGGATCACCACTGGGGGCACTGGCTGCCCGCTCGGCAGCAGCTCGCGCGACAGCATCCCAGTCCTCGGCGTTCCCTGGGCTGGGCGCACGGGTAACGGGTGCGGCCGGTGACGTGGCCGGGGAATTGCCTTCCGGTGCAGACGCCGAAGGCTCCGGGGTGGAGGCAGTCGCCGTGGGGCGCTGACTGCTCGACGGTGCAGCCTTCGTCTGGCTGCTGCACCCCACAGCCAGTGCGCCGGCGGCCAGCGTCGCGATCGCCAGCGCCACAGTCCTGCCACCATCGGGTATGCGGCGGCGCTCGCGAGAAGAGCCGATTCCAGAACAGGGCATGTCAGCCTGGCCTTTGCTTGGGTCGTTGGGACTCGACGAGCAGGGAACATTCAGCGGGAGTG
>NZ_JBNHIN010000010.1:64379-72041 GCF_050054615.1 Streptomyces sp. YGL11-2 | reverse complement strand
GTGTTGCCCGCATGCGGGCAACACCGGCACCGATGCCACGCGGGCAGATTACCGATCGCCTCCCGTCACATCCGGATCCCGCTTCACCAACTGTCCTTTGTCGGACTGGAGTTGGCCTATTCGTACCCGTCAGTCGCAGGGGGTTGCGTAGTCCGCCCGGTTGATCAGGTAGGAGCCGGAGCCGGCGGAGTTCTTCATGAGAGCGGTCACCTTGGAGCAGTAGACGTAGTCCCCGGTGATCCGGACGGGACCGGCGTACTGGGAGAAGGTGCCCTCGTCCACGCTGCAAGTCGGGTTGACCTGGTTCTCGCAGAGTTGGAGCTTCATGAACTTGGCCGAGGCCGTGTTGTTGTCGAAAATCGCGCAGGCGGCCGTGTTGTCGCTGTTGTTGTACAGGAAGAGAGTTCCCAGTCGATTGCTCGCGTCCGGCAGGCGTTGGGCCATCCACAGCGAATATCCAGAGCCGCACAGGTTGGCCGTGTACTGGGCGGCCTTCGGCTCGGCTGCGGCAACCGCGCGGGTCTCCTTGCTTGCCTTGGGCGAGATCGCCACGCCCGTCACGGCGCCGAGCCCGTCGGCCGCCGAGGCTTGCGGCGCGGTGATCCCAAGCGTGGCTATAGCGGCCACAGCGGCAAGCCCGCGAATCGCTGCGGTCTTACTGATGATGGACATACGTCCCCCCTTGAAAGCTCTACTGCTCGTGCAATGGGCACGCATGGCCACCCGCCCGTTCAGCCGGATGGAAGGGTCTCGCCGTCGTCGGAAACACCGCGCAACGCCTGACACCCCGTGCAGAGATGGAAGCGCGACACTGCCAATGATCGTCGCGGCTTGCCCCCGATGCCCCCGTTACGTACCCACGGCCCAGGTCGGATGACCTAAGGCGGACTAGACCATAGGCCGGAAGACGGTGTGGGGCACATGATTAACGGACAAGTGACCGAAAACCTGATCCTTCAACTCAAGGGCGGTCGAACGTGGTTGTGTCGTTGACCTGTCCATTATCCAGGGTTTGGGCCATGTGGAGGCGATTCCTCCTCTTTGTGGGGCTGGCTCATTCTAGTTCCGTAAAGTCGACCATTACAGCCTGTGAGTGCGGCAAGGATCCCGCGGTGATTGCGGCCTTGAGGCGATCGAGCCGGTAGCTGAGCCGCGCCGCTGCCGCAGAAAATGTCTCGGAACACGGATTCGCGTTGTGGTCCGCTGGTCGCCACACGAAGGGCGAGCCGGAGGCAGAGAACTACCGCGTGCGCATGGGGCGGAGATCACAGCGGATACCGGGGATCCGCGAGATGCCGAGTACGGTGCGGCGTCCGCTCACGCAAAAGGCCCAGACGCCGGTCCAGGACCGATCAGAGCGCCTTTGCCGGACGAAACCGCACGTCAGCGCTTCCGCACCCCGACCGCCACACACGCAACCGGCTCCCGCGTGACCCACGACGAGATCGACCGCCTCGTCCGCGCCATCAGCGACCTCACCGCCGTCATCCACCATGTCCCCCCTGAGGACAAAGCCGAGATCTACACGCCGACTCGATCCGGCGGCGGGGCGACTTGACGGACGGATCCCAGATCAGGGGCTCTGAACTGTAGTTTTTTCGGTCTGAGCGAGCCGGCCCGCTGCAACATATGTGCCGCCTTGCACTTGGTCCTCGCTGCCGACGTCGCGAGCAACGCAAAGCACCAAAGCCTCCACACTGTCAAGTCCCCTTCGCTCGCACGGAGTAACGCGTCTATCCACCTCGCCATCCGTCCATGACAGTGAAGTCATCTCACCAACCACCCACTGCCGGAGGTGACCATGACGTCGGACATCTGCTGCCTTCCACTGCCTGGTGACACGGTGTCATGGGCATCCGACCGGCTCCCTGAGCTAGACCAGTGGGTGCAGGAACAGACCCCGGTATCTACCGAGGCGCCTCCATCGCCGGGGCTGCGGTTCGCCTTCTACGGCCGCGTCTCCACCGAGGACCACCAGGACCCCGCCACCTCCCGCGGCTGGCAACTCCTACGCGCCCAAGCCCTCACCTCCGGCTACGGCCGCATCACGACCGAGTACTTCGATATCGGTCGCAGTCGCAGTACCCCCTGGCCGCGCCGGCCCGAGGCAGCTGCCCTCCTGGCCGCGCTCGCCGACCCCGCCCGCGACTTCGACGCCATTGTCATCGGTTCCAGTGAACGTGCCTTCCACGGCAACCAGTTCACCGTCCTGGCACCGCTCTTCGACCACTACAACATCCCCGTGTGGATCCCCGAGCTGGGCGGTGCCGCCGATCCACAGACCGCCGGCCACGAGGAACTCATGGTCCTGCTCGGCATCCTGGCCAAGCGCGAGGTCGCCCGCGCCCGCATGCGCGCACTCACCTCGATGACCGTCCAAGCCCGCGACCAAGGCCGCTACCTCGGAGGCCGCCCACCCTACGGATACCGGCTCGCCGACGCCGGCCCACACCCCAACCGCGGCCTGGCCCGACGCGGCGTACGCACTCACCGCCTCGTCCCAGACCCCACCACCGGCCCCATCGTCACCTGGATCTTCACCCAACGCCTCGCCAGCCACAGCATGGCCCGCATCGCACGCGCCTTGAACGACGCGCACATCCCTTGCCCCTCGGCCGTCGACCCCGAACGCAACCCCCACCGCAGCAGGACAACGTGGAACGCCACCGTCGTGCGAGCGATCCTGGCCAACCCCCGCTACACCGGCCGTCAGGTCTGGAACCGGCAATGCACCGACCACGTCCTCCTCGACCCGACCAACACCACGCTCGGTACCCGTGACGTCAGGCGCTGGAACACCCCCGAGAACTGGAGCATCTCCACCGCCCCGGCCCACCGGGCACTGGTCAGCGAGGCGGACTTCGTCGCCGTCCAGAACATCCGCACCCCACGGGAAACCGCCACCGGACGCAAATACCTTCTCGCCGGCCTCCTGCACTGCGCCCTCTGCCAGCGCAAGATGGACTCCTGCTGGTCCCACCAACGCCCTGCCTACCGCTGCCGCCACGGCCACACCACCGCCACCGTCTCCAGCAGCGACCGGCCCCGCAACGCCTACGTACGCGAAGACCGCATCCTGCCCCACCTGCCCGCCCTCGCGATCAGACTCGGCCTGGCCCCACACCAGCCAGCCCCCGACGCCACCAGCACCGCGCCGCCCGACATCGTCACCCGCCTCCGGACAGCCAAGATCACACTGACCTACCACCCGAAAGGAATGACCCTCACCGCCAGCACCCCCACCGCAGAAAGGATCTTCATCGGCTAGCGCCCCCGACCTCACCCAATGAACGAACGGAGGACAGACACGGCAAACGCCCGCTCCCGGCCGGAAGCCAAGAACGGGCGCCAATGATCGCTGCCCGGAAACCGAGCAGCGCGTGCCAACAGTGTGTCCGAGGGGGGACTTGAACCCCCACGCCCGATAAAGGGCACTAGCACCTCAAGCTAGCGCGTCTGCCATTCCGCCACCCGGACCAGGTGTCTGTCGTTTCGGCTCCGGGCCGTTCCGACGAGGGAAACAATAGCAAACGTTCGGGGGTGGTCGATCACCCGCGGGTTCGGGCGGCCGCGAGGCTGTGACCAGGGCATGTCGGGAGTATTGCGGCCTTGGGCGGAGCCGGTGCGGGGTGGAGGATGGCGGTGGACCCCCGCCGCGGCGGGCGCCTCCGGGTGCCCTGCGGCCGTGAACCAAGAGGAGGCAGTGTGAGCGAGCTCCGCGAGCGAACCATGGAGAAGCGAACCATGGAAAGGTGCGAGCCCCGCGAATGCGGGTCCGAGCGAAACGAGGTTCCGGCATGAGCGAGGCGCAGCCGTCCCGTACGGTCACCGGCGAGGACGAGGTGGTCGACCTGTGCCGGGATCTGATCAGGTTCGACACCAGCAACTACGGCGACCACTCCGGACCGGGGGAGCGCGCCGCCGCCGAGTACGTCGCGGAGAAGCTCGCCGAGGTCGGTCTGGAGCCGCGGATCTTCGAGTCCCACAAAGGGCGCGCCTCGACCGTCGCGCGTATCGAGGGCGAGGACCGCTCGCGTCCCGCCCTGCTGATCCACGGGCACACCGACGTCGTACCGGCCAACGCGGAGGACTGGACCCACCACCCCTTCTCCGGGGAGATCGCCGACGGCTGTGTCTGGGGCCGCGGCGCGGTCGACATGAAGGACATGGACGCGATGACGCTGGCGGTCGTGCGCGACCGGCTGCGTACGGGGCGCAAGCCGCCGCGGGACATCGTGCTGGCGTTCCTGGCGGACGAGGAGGCGGGAGGCACGTACGGCGCGCGGTATCTCGTCGACCACCACCCCGACCTCTTCGAGGGTGTGACGGAGGCGATCAGCGAGGTCGGCGGATTCTCCCTCACCGTCAACGAGAACCTCCGGCTGTATCTGGTGGAGACGGCCCAGAAGGGCATGCACTGGATGAAGCTGACCGTGGCCGGGTCGGCCGGGCACGGCTCGATGATCCACCGGGACAACGCCATCACCGAACTGTCCGAGGCCGTCGGGCGGTTGGGGCGGCACGAGTTCCCGGTGCGGGTGACCAAGACGCTGCGGGCCTTCCTCGACGAGCTCGGGGACGCGCTGGGCACCGAACTCGACCCGGAGAACATGGACGAGACGCTGGCCAAGCTCGGCGGTATCGCCAAGCTGATCGGCGCCTCGATGCGGAACACCGCCAACCCGACGCAGCTGGGCGCCGGTTACAAGGTCAACGTGATCCCGGGACAGGCCACCGCGCATGTCGACGGGCGCTTCCTGCCGGGCTACGAGGAGGAGTTCCTGGCCGACCTGGACCGGATTCTGGGGCCGCGGGTCCAGCGCGAGGACGTGCACGCGGACAAGGCGCTGGAGACCACCTTCGACGGTGCGCTGGTGGACGCGATGCAGTCGGCGCTGCAGGCCGAGGACCCGATCGCGCGCGCGGTGCCGTACATGCTCTCCGCGGGCACGGACGCCAAGTCCTTCGACGACCTCGGGATCCGCGGGTTCGGGTTCGCGCCGCTGAAGCTGCCGCCGGAGCTGGACTTCGCGGGGATGTTCCACGGTGTCGACGAGCGCGTGCCGGTGGACGGGCTGAAGTTCGGTGTGCGGGTGCTGGACCGGTTCATCGAGCAGAGCTGAGACGTTCGTTGGCCGGCGTCCACGAAAACCGAGGCTCGCACAAGCTGAACTCGGCGCGAAATTCCTGCCGTTCGCGCCGACTTCGCTGAAACGGGTGAATGCCGCGATGTGTTGGTAGCTTCAACGGCCTGGACCTCGTTGGAGGGATTGCGGTCCGCGGCTGGGATCGCATTGTCTACAAGGAGGAACCATGATCAAGAAGATCGTCGCTGCTGCGACCGTCGCCGGTGGTCTCGTCATCGCCGGCGCCGGCTTGGCGGTTGCCGACTCGGGTGCCCAGGGCGCGGCTGTGGAGTCGCCCGGCGTCCTGTCCGGCAACGTGGCCCAGGCACCGGTGCACGCTCCGGTGAACGTCTGCGGCAACACGATCTCCGTGATTGGCCTGCTGAACCCGACCTTCGGCAACGCCTGCGTCAACAAGTGACGCCATCGGCGGTGTTTCAGGCCCGATAAGGGCCTGGCTCAGCTGGCTCCGGATTGCTTGCGAGCATTCCGGGGCCTCTGGGTATTTCGGTGCGCGGGTGAGCTTCTCCACGGTCGTCACGTACCGGGACCGTCATCCGCGCGCATTCCCGTAGGGCACAAGGCAGGAGAACAATCAATGAGACAGGTTGCGAGAAAGGGCCTGATCACCATGGCCGCCGCGGGCGGAGTGCTCGCCATGGCCACGGGGTACGCGCAAGCGGACTCCGGGGCAGCGGGGGTCGCGGCGAACTCGCCCGGTGTCGGATCCGGCAACGTGGTCCAGGCGCCGGTGGACGCACCGGTCAACGTCTGCGGCAACAGCGTCAATGTGGTGGGAGCGCTCAACCCGGCATTCGGCAACGGCTGCGCCAACGGGTCCGGCGGGCACCACGGCCACGGTCATGGCCACGGCACCGGCAAGCACCGCCGCCCGACCGGCGGGCAGGGAGCCAACGCCCAAGGCGGGGCCTCGAATTCGCCCGGTGTCGCGTCCGGCAACGTGGTCCAGGCGCCGGTGAACGCACCGGTCAACGTCTGCGGCAACAGCGTCGACGTGGTCGGCGTGGCGAACCCGACCGTCGGCAACGACTGCGGCAACGCCTCGCCGGCGGGACCCGGCACCCCGCACCGGCCCGGCCATCCGCCGGCTCCGGAGCCGGGCACGCCGCACAGCCCCGGCCACCCGGGGCAGCCGCACCATCCCGGCGCCCCGCACCAGCCGCGCTCGGCCGCCCCGCAGGGCCCGGCCGCGGCGCACTCCCCGCACGCTCCGGGGGTGCGGTCGCAGAGCGCGGCCGCACCGCACGCCCGGGGGGTGACGCCGATCGCGCGCGGCGAGCAGCTCGCGCAGACCGGTGCCGGGGTGCTCGGCTACGCGGTTCCGGCCAGTGCCGGGCTGCTGCTCGGAGGCGCGGTGCTCTACCGCCGGGCGCGTACCGTCCGTAGCTGATCAGCGGCGCCCCGTACGCGGGCACGACGGAGCGGGCCCCGTCCTTCGGGGCCCGCTCTGCTGTCCGTACGCCGCTTCGGCGGCACTCACCACGTGGCGCGGAGCTGGCGGATGATCCTGCGGCGCAGCCGCACCCGGCGGCTGCCGTCGGGATTGAGGCGCAGGCGGTCCAACTCCCAGTGTCCGTACTCGGCATGGTCGGTCAGGAGGCGTGTGGTGGCCTTGCGGGTGACCCCCCGAGGCACATACACATCGCAGAATTCGTATTCCGGCATCGCATCTATTGTGCGGGACCGGCCCCGGTACGGATAGCGTCTGCACTATGTCTGATGCTGCGCAGCCTTCCGCTGCCGAGGTACGTGCCGCCGCTGAGGCGGTCAAAGCCGCGCTGGACCGTCACCTCGACGCGGTCGAACGCCGCTCGGGGCAGGACGATCCCGCCGTCTACGCCGCGTTCGACGAGCTCGCCGCGGCGGCTGAGGTCTATGACGAGCTGCTTTACGACACCTACGACGAGGTCACCCCCTTCGAGATCCCCGGGAGCGACACCCTGCCCGCCTATGCGGGGCCCGAGGAGCCGAGTGCGCTGAGCGTGCTCATCCGGCGCGACTACACGGTCGCCAAGCCGCAGCGTCTGCTGCATCAGGCACAGCGGATCGCCGATCTCGATCCGGATGCCGCGGATGACGCGACGGGCCACTCGCCTGATGCCGCCGCGGTGGTCGGGAGCAGTGTGCACGCGGCGCTCGGGGTGCTCTTCGGCGAGTTCGAACCGGACGAGATCGCCTCCCGGCACAAGGAGTTCGGCCTGGAGGAGGGCGACTCCACCCTGTGGGTGGCGGCCGTCGACGAGCCGGCCGAGCCGGGCGAGTGGCTCGCCGCGCCGTTCGACCAGGCGGATCCGCAGCGGGTGGTGTGCCGCTTCGACATCAGCTCGGTCTTCGACGAGGAGCTGGGCGTCGACGACGAGGACGATCTGCTGGAGCCGGTCGACAAGGAGCGGTGACCGGGAGCGCTGATCTGGAGCGGTGACCGGGAGCGGTGACGGGGCCGCGGCGGCAGGCAGCGACCTGCCGCCCCGGCCCCGCACCCGTCCGCCCGGGGCGGCGGGGCTCAGCCCGCCGC
>NZ_JBNHIN010000010.1:53598-64285 GCF_050054615.1 Streptomyces sp. YGL11-2 | reverse complement strand
GGCAGCGACCTGCCGCCCCCCCCCCGCACCCGTCCGCCCGGGGCGGCGGGGCTCAGCCCGCCGCCGGCTCCGCGTCCGCCTGCGCGCCGCTCTGCATCTGCAGCAGCGTCCGCAGCCGGGTGGTGCGCTCCTTGACCGGGATCTCGGCCACCGCGCGGGGCAGCGCCTGGTCGGCGCCCTGGACCACCGACAGATGCCGCTCACCGCGGCTGAAGGCGGTGTAGATCCAGGCGCGGGTCAGTCCGCCGGCCGCGTCGCCGGGGAGCACCACGACGACGGCGGGCCAGCGCATACCGGCCGCCTGGTGGGCGGTGAGCGCCCAGCCGTGCCGTACGGAGCCGGAGCCGACCTGCTCGCGCGGTACGACGACGGCGCTGCCGGCGCAGTCGAGGCGGAGGCCGTCGGCGTCCGCGCCGGTGACCGTGCCGGGGAGCACACGGCCGGCGGCCGGGGCATAGGCCACGCGGTCGCCGGGGTCGAATCCGCCGAACCGTCCGGGGCCGGGGTTGAGCCGCTCCTTGAGCGCGGCATTCAGGGCGTGGGTGCCGGCCGCGCCGCCGTGGCCGACCGTGATGACCTGCGTCTGGTCGGCGGGGACACCGAGCGCGCGGGGCACGGAGTCGGCGACCAGCTGGACCGCGCGGTGCACCGCCTCGTCCGCCGCGCGCACCGGGACGATCACCACCTCCTTGCCGGGGGCCTCGACCTCGTTGAGCTCGCCGATGCCGATACCGGACACCAGCTCGCCGATCGGGCCGAAGTCCGGGGTGCGGGAGGTGACTTGGGGGCAGAACCGGGACAGCAGCAGGTCGTGGAAGAGCCGCCCGGGGCCGGCGGACCACAGGAGGCCCGGGTCGCCGCTGAGCACCAGACGGGTCCCGTCGGCCAGCGACTCGACGAGCAGCGCGGCGGTCTCCAGGTCGAGCTGCGGGGCGTCCAGCACGACCAGCAGATCGAGGGCCAGCGCACCGTCCGCGTCCCGGCCGGGGCCCTGCCGGCCGGAGAGCAGACCGGAGACGGTCACCGCCGCGGCGGCCGGGTCCCCGTCGGCGCCGGCGGGACCGGTCTCGGCGAGGTCCCCGGCGAGCCGCCGGCGGCCGTTCTCGGTGTGGGTGGCGCCGAAGGCCCGCAGCCCGAGGGAGCGGGCCGCGGCGATCAGCGCGGCGGGCTCGGCGCGGGCCGCCTCACCGCCGGTGTGCGCGACCAGCCCGCTGTGCGCGGCGGCCCGGATGAGCGCCGCCGCGGAGGGGGAGGCGGCGGCGTCCGCGGCGGCTTCCCAGGCGGCGGGGGAGGGAGAGGGGCGGACGGGGATGGCGGCCGCGGTGTCCTCGGCGCTCCCGCCTGTCTCGTCGGACTCGGCTTCGGCGTCCGAGGCGTCCGAGGCGTCCGAGACATCCGAAGTGTCCGAGATATTCGATGAGTTCGGGGACTCCGGGGCGGTCGCCGCGGCGTCCGCCGCTGCCGTTTCAGCCCCTTGAGCCCCTTCAGCTCCTTCAGCTCCTTCAGCCCCTTCATCCGGTTCAGTCGGTTCCGAGTCCGCTGCCGCCCGTTCTTCGCCGGCCGGTGCCGGCTCGTCCACCGTCGCCGACTGGTCCGCCGACGCCGGCTCGTCCGCCGGTGCCAACTCGTCCGCCGGTGCCGGCTCGTCCACCTGCTCGGACCCGTCCACCGCCTCGAAGGTGTTCAGCAGCCGGGCCAGGCCGTCCGCGACGCTCTCCTCGGCCATCGCGAAGCGGTCGAGGCCGAGCAGGACGCGCACCGGCTGGTCTTCGTCGTCGTCCGCCGCGGGGCGGGGCCGGCTCGGGGTGTCGAGGGCGTCCTGGAAGACCAGCACCGCGCCGTCCGCGATGGCGGTCTGGAGGGCGTCGTCGGGGTCCGGTACGGAGCGTTGGGCGAGGGCCGTGCGGAGGGCGGACGCCTCCAGGGCAGAGTGGCCGGCGACCGCGGCCTGCTCCAGCAGCCAGCCGATCAGCGCCTGGGCGCGCCGTTCGTCGCCCGGTCCGCAGGCGGGGCCGAGCAGCGCCCGCGCGAAGCCGTCGGCCTGTTCCGGGCGCACTCCGGGCACCGCGAGCAGCTGCCAGGGGTCGGCGCCGAGTGCTTCGGCGGCCCGCTCGCCGAGCGCTTCGGCGGCCTGTTCCGCGAGCGTCTCGGGGGCGCCGCCCGCCGCGAGCACCTGCCGCACGCCCGCGACGCCGGGCGCCGGGTTGAGGGCGGGGCGGGCAGTGGTGCCGCCGTCGGGAGCCGTACCGGCGGCGCCGTCCGCCTCGGGCGTGCGTGCCGGGCCGGTCGGTCGCTCCGGGGTGCGCTGCCGTGCGACCTCCGGGGCGGGACCCGCGGGGCCGGCCGGCCTGCCGTCGCCCGTACCCTGCGGCGCCGGGCGCGCGGCGGGTTTGGCGGTCCGCGGGGCGTCGTTGAAGAACGACGCGGCCGAGCGCTCCCCGCTCTCCACGGCCCGCACCGCCGCAGCCAGCGCCGCCGCGGTCGTGGCGGCGGGCGGCGCGGCGGCGGATCCGGACCGCGATCCGCTGCCCGCCTCGCCGCCGGGAGCGGCCTCCTGCTCGGGCGGGTTGTCGCCGGCGGGGCGGTCGGTACTCACAGCGTGCTCCAGTTGTGGTCGGGATAGTGGTGCACTGGCGCCGATACATCGTCCAGCGCCCGGCGGATCTCGTCAGGAAGACTAAGGGCCTCCACTGACAACGACGCTCTGAGCTGCGGCGCCGTGCGCGCGCCGAGGATCGGTGCGGTCACCCCGGGGCGGTCGCGGAGCCAGGAGAGCGCGACCTGGAGGGGGGTGACGGCGAGGCCGTCGGCGGCGGTGCTGACCGCTTCGACGACCCGGCTCGCGGCCTCGTCCAGATAGGGCGCGACGAACGGGGCGAGCCGTTCCGACGCGCCGCGGGAGTCGGCCGGGGTCGCGTGCCGGTACTTGCCCGTGAGGACGCCGCGGCCCAGCGGGGAGGCGGGGAGCAGGCCGATCCCCAAGTCCTGGGCGGCGGGCAGGACTTCGCGTTCGACCCCGCGCTGGAGGAGGGAGTATTCGAGCTGTGCGCCGGCCAGGGGGTTCCGCACGCCGGGGGCGGCGAGCTGCCAGGTGGCGGCCTTGGCCAGCTGCCAGCCGGAGAAGTTCGCCAGGCCGACATAGCGCGCCCGGCCGGTGGCGACGGCGAGATCGAGCGCCTGGAGGGTCTCCTCCAGCGGTGTGTCCGGGTCGAAGGCGTGCAGCTGCCACAGGTCGACGTAGTCGGTGCCCAGGCGCTCCAGGGAGGCGTCGAGGGCGGCGAGGAGATGGCGGCGGGAGCCGTCGACCCGGCGGTCGGGCGCGAGGACGCTGCCGGCCTTGGTCGCGATCACCAGGTCCTGGCGCGGAACCAGTCCTTCCAGCAGCCGGCCGAGGAGGTACTCGGCGCCGCCGTCGGCGTAGATGTCGGCGGTGTCGACCAGGGTCCCGCCGGCCTCCCAGAACGCCTTGAGCTGGTCGGCGGCTTCCTGCTCGTCCGTGTCGCGTGCCCAGGTCAGGGTGCCGAGCCCCAGGCGGGACACGCGAAGGCCGGTACGGCCTAGGTGCCTTTGCTCCATGGGCCCTGAGATTACGCGCCGCATGCCGCGATCAGGGGACCTGTGGACAACCGGTCGGACGGCCTGCCGGTGACGCCTGTCGCACTCGCGCGCTAGAGTCCCCGCAACAGCGACGTTACTGATGGGTAAGGGGAGCGGCATGAGGCTTGGCATCAACCTCGGCTACTGGGGCGCCGGGATGGACTCCGACAATCTCGCGGTGGCCCAGGAGGCCGATCGCCTCGGCTACGCGGTCTGCTGGGCGGCCGAGGCGTACGGCTCGGACGCCCCCACGGTGCTCTCCTGGGTGGCCGCCCAGACCGAGCGCATCGACGTCGGCTCGGCGATCTTCCAGATCCCGGCCCGTACGCCCGCGATGACCGCGATGACCGCGGCGACCCTGGACTCGCTCTCCGGCGGCCGGTTCCGGCTGGGCCTGGGCGTCTCGGGGCCGCAGGTCTCCGAGGGCTGGTACGGCGTGAAGTTCGACAAGCCGCTGGCGCGCACCCGGGAGTACGTGGAGATCGTCCGCAAGGCGATGACCCGTGAGCGGCTGTCCTACGAGGGCGAGCACTGGACGCTGCCGCTGCCCGGCGGCCCCGGCAAGCCGCTGAAGCTCACCGTGCACCCGCAGCGCGAGCACATCCCGCTCTACATCGCGGCGATCGGCCCGAAGAACCTGCGGCAGACCGGCGAGATCGCCGACGGCGCGCTGCTCATCTTCCCCTCCGCCGACCACCTGGAGGAGACCGCCATCTCCCACATCCGGGCGGGGCGGGAAGCGGCCGGCAAGACCATGGACGGGTTCGACGTCTGCCCGACGCTGCCGCTCGCGCTGGGCGAGGACAAGGACGTCAGCGCGCTGGCGGACGCGTTCCGCCCGTACACCGCGCTGTACGTCGGCGGCATGGGCAGCCGCAAGCAGAACTTCTACAACCAGCTGGCGCAGCGGATGGGCTACGAGAAGGAGGCCGCCGAGATCCAGGACAAGTACCTGTCCGGGGACAAGGACGGTGCCGCCGCGGCGATCCCGGAGCGGCTGATCGACCAGACCACGCTGCTCGGCTCCGTCGAGCGGATCGCGGAGCGGATGCAGGCGTACGCCGCGGCCGGGGTGACCACGCTGACGCTGGCGCCGGCCGGCTTCACGCTGGACGAGCGGGTGGCGTCCCTGCGGGCGGGCGTCGAGGCGCTGGAGCGGGCCGGGCTGGCGTAACGCCGGGGAACGGGGGCGGCCCGGCACCTGGGTGCCGGGCCGCCGCGGAGCGCTCCGGCCGTGGTGGGGGCTCGGGGGTCTTCCCCGCCACGGCCGTCACGGAACACAACGCGGCGGCGGCCGGGCGGGTTACGCGCGCAGCACGAGGGCGCGTCAGGCGAACGGGCTCAGCGGCCGATGCCCCCGGTTGCCGGCGGCGGACCACCGTATTTGACTGTCCCTTTACGGGCGTGTCCGTTCGGAGGTGACGCTGATGTTCTCGGCCAGGAGCCTGTTCCAGGAGATCGTCGACAACGACGAATCCTTCCGCCTCTTCTGCTCCATCGCGGCCAGCGGTGAGGCTCAGGGAGGCTGGGAGAACGGCCGGATCGCCGCCCTGCTCCCCGCCTCGCAGCGGGAACTCGCGCCCAAGGTCACCCGGCACGGCGCCGACGAGGACAAGCACGGCCGGATCTTCCGGGCCCTGCTCCGCAAGCGCGGTCTGACGCCCACCGACGTCCCCGCGGCCACCGACTACACCATGCTGCTGGAGCGACAGGGCATCGGACTGGCGCACGCCACACTGCGCCGCGACGAGGCGCTGTCCGAGCGGGACATCATCACCTACCTCGCGCACAGCCGGGTCACCGAGCAGCGCGCGGCCGAGCAGATGCTGATGCTGCGCAGGTACTTCGGCGACCACCCCGAGGTGGGCAGGGCGGTCCGGATGATCTGCCAGGACGAGGAGAACCACCTCGCCTACTGCCACGAGGAGCTGCTGCGGCTGGCCCGCGCCGGGCACGGGCGGACCATCCAGCGCATCCTCCAGGAGTGCGCGCTGGTCGAGATCGCCGTCCACCGGGACGTCAGCCTGGCCGTGATGGCGCACATGGGCCGCATCCTGAAGTGGCCGAGGGCCAAGTCGGCGGTGCTGGCCGCCGGAATCATGGCGCTCTACGGCTACGAGCGGCTCGGCGGCTGGCGCCGGATGGTCAGTCTGCGGATGCCCGAGCGGCGCGACGCGCTGGGCGGTCCCGCCGCCTCCGCACCGGAGTTCGCCTGAGCCCGTTCGGGCCGGGCCGCCTGTGCGCCCCCCTCACAGCCAGCCGCGCCGCTTGAACAGCCGGAACAGCGACACCTCGATGAGGGCCATCACCACCAGGATCGCCGGATAGCCCAGGTGCCACCTCAGCTCGGGCATGTCGGAGAAGTTCATGCCGTAGATCCCGGCGATCAGGGTGGGGACGGCCGCCAGCGCGGCCCAGGCCGAGATCTTGCGCATGTCGTCGTTCTGCCGGACGCCCATCTGCGCCAAGTGGGCGGCGAGGATGTCGGACAGCAGCCGGTCCAGGCCCTCCACCGACTCGTTGGCGCGGGCGAGATGGTCGCCCACGTCCCGGAAGAAGGGGCGGGCGTGGTCGTGCACGAAGGGCACACCGGGGCTCTGCAGGCGGTGCATCGGATCGGTCAACGGGACGGTGGCCCGGCGGAATTCGAGGACCTCGCGCTTGAACGCGTAGATCTCGGCGGCGGTGTTCCGGGTGCTCTGGCTGCTCCGGCGGATCGGGGCGAACACCTCCGCCTCCAACTCCTCCAGATCCACCTGGAGTTCGCCGGCGACCTCGATGTAGTGGTCGACCACCGCGTCGCTGACCGCGTACAGGACCGCACCGGGGCCGTGCCGGAGGATCTCCGGGTGGTGCTCCAGCCGCTGCCGCACCGCCGTCAGCGGGCTGGCCGTACCGTGCCGGACGGTCACCACGAACGCGTCGCCGACGAAGACCATCAGCTCCGAAGAGGTCACGGTGTCGGCCGTGACGTCGTAGATGATCGGCTTCAGCACCACGAACACCGAGTCGTCGTAGACCTCCAGCTTGGGCCGCTGGTGGGCCTTGAGCGCGTCCTCGACGGCCAGCGGATGCAGCCCGAACTGGCTGCTGACGCGGTCGAACTCGTCCTGCGTCGGCTCGTGTATGCCCAGCCACAGGAAGGAGTGGCCCTCGGCCCGCGCCTCGTCCAGAGCATGGGAGAAGTCGGCCGCGCACTCATGGCGGCGGCCCTCCCGGTAGATGGCGCAGTCCACGATCACATCTGGCATTCTCACCCGGCACCCGGCCGCCTGCCACGGAAGCCGGGACGGAACGTAGGGTGGCGGCCATGCCCACGCTGATCCTGGTGCGGCACGGCCGCTCCACCGCCAACACCTCCGGCGTGCTCGCCGGCCGGACGCCCGGCGTCGCCCTCGACGAGCGGGGCGCCGCCCAGGCCGCGGCGCTGCCCGCCCGGCTGGCCCGGATCCCGCTGGCCGTCGCCGTCTCCAGTCCGCTCCAGCGCTGCCGGGAGACGCTGGGCCCGCTGCTGGACGCCCGCCCCGGGCTGCGCCTGGAGACCGACGACCGGATCAACGAGTGCGACTACGGCGACTGGTCGGGGCGCAAGCTCGCCGAACTGGGCGACGAGCCCCTCATGGAGGTCGTCCAGCAGCACCCGTCCGCGGCCGCCTTCCCCGGCGGCGAGTCGATGCGGGAGATGCAGGCCCGCGCGGTGGCGGCGGTACGGGACTGGAACGCGCGGGTCGAGGAGGCGCACGGTGCCGAGGCGGTCTACCTCATGTGCTCGCACGGTGACATCATCAAATCCCTGGTCGCCGACGCTCTCGGCATGCATCTCGACCTCTTCCAGCGGATCTCCGTCGAGCCGTGCTCGGTCACCGCGATCCGCTACACCCGGCTGCGCCCCTATCTCGTACGGCTCGGCGACACCGGGGACTTCGGTTCGCTGGTGCCGCGCGAGAACGACGCGGCCGACGCCGGCGGCGGCGCCGCGAGCGAGCGGGACGGGGCCGTCGGTGGCGGTGCGGGAGCAGCGTGATCGACCGGCGCAGTAGGGTGGTGCGACGGCGCTGCCCGCGACGCCCCTGTGATCCGCGCAGTACCCCCTCCGGGACACAGCGACCGCAGCGACCGCACTGACCCGCAGTCGAGAATCGGAGCAGGACGTTGTCCCGTCAGGTGTTCTTCTACGACGCGCCGGACCGGTTCGTGGCCGGAACGGTCGGGCTGCCTGGCCGCCGTAGCTTCTTCCTCCAGGCCACCGCGGCCGGCCGCACCACCAGCGTCGCCTTGGAGAAGACCCAGGTGGCGGCCCTCGCGGAGCGGATCGACGAGCTGCTGGACGAGGTGGTGCGGCGCAGCGGCGGCAATGCCCCGGTGCCCGCCGTCTCGCCCACCGAGATGGCTGACACCGCCCCGCTGGAGAGCCCGGTCGAGGAGGAGTTCCGGGTCGGCACCATGGCGCTGGCCTGGGACGGCGAGGACCAGCGCATGATCGTCGAGGCGCAGGCGCTGGTCGAGCTGGACGCCGACAGCGACGAGGACCTGGCCGACGCCGAGGAGCGGCTGCTCCAGGACGACGAGAACGGCCCGCCGATGCTCCGGGTGCGGCTCACCGGTTCCATGGCCAGGGCGTTCGCCAAGCGCGCGCTGGAGGTCGTCAACGCCGGACGCCCGCCGTGCCCGCTGTGCAGCCTGCCGCTCGACCCGGAGGGACACGTATGCCCGCGCCAGAACGGATACCGACGGGACGCCTGAGCGCCATGGAGCCCACCGCCGAACCGGCCGGCCCGCTGCCCGGTCCCGCCGACCCGCAGGACCCGGCGGCGCCCGCGGCGGAGCGCACCGGAAGCCTGCCGGGTTCCTTTCTGGCCGACGGCGAGCTGACCGTGCGCGGCCGGATCCAGGAGGCGTCCAACGCCGTTCTGTACTGCACGGTCGAGCGCGACGGCCGCAGCGCCGCCTGCGTGTACAAGCCGGTCGCCGGCGAGCGCCCGCTGTGGGACTTCCCGGACGGCACGCTCGCCCAGCGCGAGGTCGCCGCGTACGAGATCTCCCGGGCGTGCGGCTGGGACCTGATCCCGACGACGGTGCTGCGGGACGGCCCGTTCGGGACCGGGATGGTGCAGGAGTGGATAGCGCCGCCCGGCGACGCGGACGAGGTGCCCGAGCTGCTCGCGCTGGTCGCCGACGAGGAGCCGGCGCCGGGCTGGAAGGCGGTCGGCCGCGCGGAGATCGGCGAGGGCCGCACCGCGCTGCTGGTACACGCCGACCACCCGCGGCTGCGCCGGCTGGCGGTGCTGGACGCGGTCATCAACAACGGTGACCGCAAGGGCGGGCATCTGCTGCCCGGCGCCGGTGGCGAGTTCTTCGCCATCGATCACGGTGTGACGTTCAACTCGGCGGACAAACTGCGCACGCTGCTGTGGGGCTGGGCCGGGGAGCCGCTGACCGAGGAGGCGCTGGCCGTGCTGCGCGGCCTGAAAGCGTCGCTGGCGGACTCCGGGCCGCTCACCGCCCGACTGGCCGAACTGATCACGGACGACGAGATCGCCGCGCTGCGGGCCCGGATCGACGGGCTGCTGCGCAGCGGACGGCACCCGGAACCGAGCGGGGAGTGGCCCGCGATCCCCTGGCCGCCGGTCTGAGCGGCGGGCGCCGGGCACCCGGGTCCGCGGGCGGCAACACCCGCCTGTCCCTTGCACGTCCGGCCGCGGAACGCAAGACCGCCTTTCCGGCCAGAGACCCGGTCCGGTTCGTATGCGGAACGTGCGTCCGGTTACGCTCAAGGCATGCATGCATGGCCCGCTTCTGAGGTCCCCGCCCTGCCTGGTCAGGGCCGCGACCTGAGGATCCACGACACCGCGACCGGCGGACGGGTGACCCTCGCCCCCGGTCCCGTCGCCCGTATCTACGTCTGCGGCATCACGCCGTACGACGCCACCCACATGGGGCACGCGGCGACCTACAACGCGTTCGACCTGGTTCAGCGCGTGTGGCTCGACACGAAGCGCCAGGTGCACTACGTGCAGAACGTCACCGACGTCGACGATCCGCTGCTGGCGCGGGCGGTCGCGACCGGAGACGACTGGACCGCGCTCGCCGAGCGCGAGACGGCGCTCTTCCGCGAGGACATGACGGCGCTGCGGATGCTGCCGCCGCGGCACTACATAGGCGCTGTGGAGGCGATACCCGGCATCGTCCCGCTGGTGGAGCGGCTGCGCGACGCCGGCGCCGCCTACGAGCTGGACGGCGACATCTACTTCTCGGTCGCCTCCGACGCGCACTTCGGCGAGGTCTCCGGCCTCGACGCCGCGGCGATGCGGTTGCTGTCCGCCGAGCGCGGCGGCGACCCGGAGCGCGAGGGCAAGAAGAACCCGCTCGACCCGATGCTGTGGATGGCCGCCCGCGACGGCGAGCCGAGCTGGGACGGCGCCTCGCTGGGCCGTGGCCGGCCCGGCTGGCACATCGAGTGCGTCGCCATCGCGCTGGAGCACCTCGGCATGGGCTTCGACGTCCAGGGCGGCGGCTCCGACCTCGCCTTCCCGCACCACGAGATGGGCGCCTCGCACGCCCAGGCCCTCACCGGCGAGTACCCGTTCGCCAAGGCGTATGTGCACGCCGGGATGGTCGCCCTGAACGGCGAGAAGATGTCCAAGTCCAAGGGCAATCTGGTCTTCGTCTCCCGGGTGCGGCGCGAGGGCACCGACCCGGCGGCGATCCGTCTGGCGCTGCTCGCGCACCACTACCGCAGCGACTGGGAGTGGACCGACACGGTGCTGGAGGAGGCCGTGGCACGGCTGGCCCGCTGGCGGGCCGCCGTCTCCCGCCCCGACGGCCCGCCCGCCGAGGCGCTCCTGGAGGAGATCCGGGAGGCGCTGGCCGACGATCTGGACGCGCCGGCCGCCCTCGCGGCGGTCGACCGCTGGGCCGTCGCGCAGCAGGACGGCGGCGGTACGGACGAGGGCGCGCCCGGCCTCGTCTCCCGGGCGGTGGACGCGCTGCTGGGTGTGGCGCTGTGACGGCCAGCCGCTGACCGCTGCCCGCTGAGTCCCGTACGCCGGGGTTCCGAAACGTCAGGTCCCCATACGTCAGGGGTGCCCCC
>NZ_JBNHIN010000010.1:0-53473 GCF_050054615.1 Streptomyces sp. YGL11-2 | reverse complement strand
CCCATACGTCGGGGGTGCCCCCGCCGAGTGGCGGGGGCACCCCTTTTCCGTGCGTCCGGTTCCGTGCGTCCGGTTACCGGTTCAGTGCTCGGTGCCGGTGTCGTCCGGGCCGTCGCCGGGCTTCCCGCCGGTGCCGGGGCCGCCGCCGGCCTCCGGTCCCTCCGGGGCGTCCGACGGGCGGGGTTCGCGCGGCTCCTTGGGCGCGGAACGCGGGGAGCGGGTGCGGCCGCTGGCGGCGTCGCGGAGGTAGGAGCCGTCGCGGCCGTCGGTGAGCCCGCCCTCGGTCGCCACGCCAGGGCCGGCCTGCGGGTCGCGGCGGCGGAGATAGCGCTCGAACTCGCGGGCGATGGCCTCGCCGGACGCCTCGGGCAGTTCGGCGGTGTCCCGGGCCTCCTCCAGCGACTGGACGTACTCGGCCACCTCGCTGTCCTCCGCGGCGAGTTGGTCCACGCCCAGCTGCCAGGCGCGGGCGTCCTCGGTCAGCTCGCCCAGCGGGATCCGTACGTCGAGCAGGTCCTCCAGGCGGTTGAGGAGGGCGAGGCTGGCCTTGGGGTTGGGCGGTTGGGAGACGTAGTGCGGCACCGCCGCCCACAGGCTGACCGCCGGGATGCCCGCGTGCGTGCACGCCTCCTGGAGGATGCCGACGATGCCGGTCGGGCCTTCGTATCGCGACTCCTCCAGGTCCAGCCGGCCGGCCAGGTCCGCGTCGGAGGTGACGCCGCTGACCGGGACCGGGCGGGTGTGCGGGGTGTCGCCGAGCAGGGAACCCAGCACCACCACCATCTCGACGCCCAACTCATGGGCGAAGCCGAGGAGTTCGTTGCAGAACGAGCGCCAGCGCATGCTCGGCTCGATCCCCCGGACCAGGACGAGGTCGCGGGTGCGGCCCTTGCCGTCGGTGTCGCCGACCCGGACGACGGAGAGCCGGGTCGTGGGCCAGGTGATCTTGCGGACGCCGTTCTCCAGGAAGACCGTCGGGCGGTTGACCTGGAAGTCGTAGTAGTCCTCGGCGTCGAGCGCGGCGAAGACCTCGCCCTTCCACTCGCGGTCGAGATGGGCGACCGCGGCGGAGGCGGCGTCGCCGGCGTCGTTCCAGCCTTCGAACGCAGCCACCATGACCGGGTCGATCAGCTCGGGCACCCCCTCCAGCTCGATCACCCAGCGCCTCCTTCCGGCCGGTCCGGCCGTGGGGGACGGCCGCCGGCTGCAGTTCCTGTGCGTGCGTTCCCAAGACTACGGCTTCCGCGGTGGCGTTCCGCAGCCCCTGTGCAGGAAGAGGTGCAGATACATCCGATCTGTTTCGGGTGGTGCAGGGAGTTGTCCGGCCAACTTCCGTACGGGGTCAGGACGGGGCCGAGAGGCGAGGTCTATACATCGGAGGACCGAGAAAGGTCCGATGTTCGTCCGACATCCGCGCGACATCCCAGGGAGCGTGCCCATGGCCGTAACCGACACCGTCACCGGGCTGGAGGTCCACGACGTCCGCTTCCCCACCTCGGAGCAGCTCGACGGCTCGGACGCCATGCACCCGGACCCCGACCACTCCGCCGCCTATGTGGTCCTGAGCGCCTCCGGCGGGCCGCGGGGGTACGGCTCGTGCCGCACGATCGGGCGCAGCAACGACGTCATGGCCGCCGCCGTCCGGATCGCGGTCGACGCCAACCAGCGCTGGGACGTGGCCGAGGCAGTCCGCTGGATGACCGCGCCGGCGCCGTACACCCCGTACTGGATCGAGGGCGAGGACGGGGCCAGCCCCGCGCTCGCCGAGTCCGCCACCGGCCACCTCACCGCGGGGGAGCGGGCCGCGGTGTTCGGGAGGACGGCGGGGCGGGTGTACGGGATCGGGGCGTAACGGGACCCGCCGGGGCGCGGACGCGGCGCCCGGACGCGGCGTCCGGATTCCGCCAGCCCGGGGCGGTGCCGCGCCGGAGGATCGAGTCACGCCGCGGAGGAAGCGCACACCGGCGCCCTCCAGCGGCCGTCCTCGACGCACCCGACGAACTCGACGCAAAGGCAACGAAGATGACCCACACGACTCCAGCGACTCCAACGACTCCAGCGACTCCAACGACTCCAACGACTCCAACGACTGTGGGGACTGCGGTGACTCCGACGACTGTGGGGACTGCGATGACGGAGACGACGGCGACGGCCCCCGACGCCCGCCCCCTCGCTGGCAAGGTGGCCCTGGTGACCGGCGGCAGCCGCGGCATCGGCGCGGCGATCGCCGAACGGCTGGCGGCCGACGGTGCGGCGGTGGCGCTGACGTACCACAGCCGCGAAGGCCGGGCCGGGCAGGTCGTCGGGCGGATCGAGCAGGCGGGCGGCACGGGCTGGGCGGTGCGGGCCGACGGCGCCGACCCGGAGGCGGTGTGGGCCTCGGTCGCCGGGACCGTGGCGCGGTTCGGGCGGCTCGACATCCTGGTCAACAACGCCGGGGTCGGCGTGCTCGGGCCCTTCGAGGGGATCTGTCTCGCCGATGTCGACCGGGTGCTGCACACCAACGTCCGGGCGCCGTTCCTCGCGGCGCAGGCCGCGGCCGGACATCTGCCCGAGGGGGGCAGGATCATCTCCATCGGCAGCTGCATGGCCGAGCGGGCCGCCTTCCCCGGCGGCTCCCTCTACGCCACCAGCAAAACCGCGCTCATCGGCCTCACCAAGACGCTCGCCCGGGAGCTGGGCCCGCGCGGCATCACCGTCAACCTCGTCCACCCCGGCCCCGTCGACACCGACATGAACCCGGCCGACGGCACCAGCGCGGAGCTGCAGGCCAGGCTGACCTCCCTCGGCTCCTACGGGCGGCCCGCGGACGTGGCGGCCACCGTGGCCCATCTGGCGGGCGACGGCGGCCGGTACATCACGGGGGCGGCGATCGCAGTCGACGGCGGCTTCGCGGTCTGAGCGCCGGTCCCGCGGTCGACGGCGCGGCGCTCAGCGCACCGTGGCGGTCACAGCGAGGCCCGCAACCACTGCTCCACGCTCGCGATGTGCACCGTCGCCCAGGCCCGCGCCGCCTCCGCGTCCCCGTCGCGGAGCGCGCCGAGGATCGCCCGGTGCTCGGTGAGGGTGCGGGCCACCGCGTCCTTCTGGGTCAGCCCGCGCCAGATCCTGGCGCGGGTGGTCGGCCCGGACAGGCCGTCCAGCAGCGAGCAGAGCACGGAGTTGCCGGACGCGGCCACGATCCTCCGGTGGAACTCCAGGTCGCCGGCGACCAGGTCCTCCACCGCGGGCTGCGGGCCCAGCGCGTCCAACTTCGCCTCCAGCCCGTCCAGTTCGGCCGGCTGGATGCGGCCGGCGGCCATGCCGGTGGCGGCCGGTTCCAGGATCCGGCGGACGGCCAGGAACTCCAGGACCGTGTCGTCGCGGTGGAAGTCCACCACGAAGCTCATGGCCTCCAGGAGGAGTTGCGGGTCCAGGCTGGTGACGTAGGTGCCGTCGCCCTGGCGGACGTCCAGGATCCGGATGAGCGAGAGCGCCCGCACCGCCTCCCGGAGGGAGTTGCGGGACAGCCCGAGTTCGGCCGCCAGCTCGCTCTCCTTCGGCAGCCGGTCGCCCGGCCGCAGTGCCCCGGAGACGATCATTCCCTTGATCTTCTCGATGGCCTCGTCGGTGACCGCCATGGCCGCCCTCCCGCTCGGACCTGTCCGGACCTCCGCACCGGCCGGCACAGACATCCGATGTCTGGCCCATTATGACCCGCCGGCCCCCCACCGGACAGGCTCCGAGGCGCTACGGCCCCGCCTCCTCCCACAGCGTGCTGGGTGCCTCCCGGCGCACCACGGGCGCGATCTCCTCGGCGAACCGCTGGAGGGTTTCCAGCTGTTCGGCGTGCTCCAGGCCGAAGCCGTCGACGGTGATCGACTGGAGATCGTGCCCGTACGCCTCGTGGTAGCCCAGGATCTTGTCGATGATCTGCTGCGGGGAGCCGATCAGCTGGGGGCCGTCGGCGATGGCGTCCTCGATGGTGCGGAAGGGGGTGTTGTAGCCGGCCCGGCCCGCCAGGTGCGGCTGGAAGGTCTGGGCGACCTTTGCCTCGTAGAGGTCCTTGTAGCGCGCCACGGCCTGCCGCTCGCTGTCCGCGACGAGCAGCCCGCCGGAGCCCGCGGCGACCCGCGCCCGCGCCGGGTCGTGGCCGTACGCGGCGAACCGCTCCCGGTAGTACGCGATGAGTTCGGCGTAGGCGGCGCGCGGCTGGATCGCGTTCGCGGTGAACAGCGGATCGCCGTGTCGCGCGGCCAGTTCGGGGGAGTTGCGGCTGGTGGCGGAGCCGTGCCAGATGCGCGGCGGCCCGCCGTAGGGGCGCGGCACCGTCGTCACGTTCTTCAGCGGCGGCCGGAACTCGCCCTCCCAGTCCACGCCTTCCTCGCTCCACAGGCGGCGCAGCAGCGCGTACTTCTCGGCCTGGAGGTCCCACTGCCGCGCCTCGTCGAGCCCGAAGAGCCCGAAGTGGCCGGCTTCCGCGCCCTTGCCGACGACCAGCTCGATCCGGCCGCGGGCGCTGACCTGCGTACCCGGACACGACGATGGGGCGGCCCTGTGACCGCCCCATCGCCGTTCACCCACGGCGCTCTGACGCACCGTCAGCTAACGGTGTCAGCCTTCCAGCATCCCCTTGACCCGGGCCCGCACGTCCTCCGTGTCCAGCCCGCGGATGGTCAGCGTGGTGCGGCGGCGCAGCACGTCGTCGACCGTCTCGGCCCACTCGTGGTCGCGCGCGTAGGCGACCTGCGCCCAGATCTCCGGCGCGTCCGGGTGGATCCGCTCGGCCAGCGCCGGGTCGTCGTTCGCCAGCCGGGCGATGTCGAAGGACAGCGAGCCGTAGTGGGTGGCGAGGTGCCGCGCGGTCTCGGGAGCCATCCGCGGTCCGGGGGTGCCGCCGTCGACGAGCAGCCGGTGGGCGACCGCGTTGGGGTTGGCGATACCGGGCAGCGGGAGCTTCTTCGGCAGCTGCGAGATCGGCTCCATGTCGTCGGCCAGCGGGTGGCCGGGCAGCGCGGCGAGCTTGTTCATGACGGTGCGGCCGATGTGCCGGAAGGTCGTCCACTTGCCGCCGGCGACCGACAGCATGCCGCCGCTGCCCTCGGTGACCACCGTCTCGCGCTTGGCCTTGGAGGTGTCGCCGGGGCCGCCGGGCAGCACCCGCAGGCCCGCGAAGGAGTAGGTGATCAGGTCGCGGGACAGCTGCTGGTCGCGGATGGAGAACGCGGCCTCGTCCAGGATCTGGGCGGTGTCCTTCTCGGTGACCGTGAGGTCCGCGGGGTCGCCCTCGTACTCCTCGTCCGTGGTGCCGAGGAGCAGCATGTCCTCCCAGGGGAGGGCGAAGGTGATCCGGTACTTGTCGATCGGGGTGGCCAGCGCGGCCTTCCAGGGGGCGGTCCGCTTGAGGACCAGGTGGGCGCCCTTGGAGAGGCGGATGGAGGGAGCCGCGTTCGGGTCCTCCATCGTGCGCAGGTGGTCGACCCACGGGCCGGTCGCGTTGAGCACCAGGCGCGCGTTGACGCCGAACTCCCCGCCGTCCATGCGGTCCTTGAGCTCGGCTCCGGTGACCCGGCCCTGGGTGAAGCGGAGGCCGGTGACCTCGGCGTGGTTGAGGACCGTGGTGCCGGCCGCGACGGCTGCGCGGACGGTCATCAGGGCCATCCGGGAGTCGTTCATCTGGTCGTCGCCGTACACGGCCACGGCCTTGAGGTTGTCGGTGCGCAGCTCCGGCACGTCGCGCTGGGCCTTGGCCGGGCTTATGACGTGGCCGACGCCGTCGCCGAACGCGGACAGCGCGGAGTAGGCGAAGACACCGGCGCCGAGCTTGGCCGCGCCGTGCGGGCCGCCCTTGTAGACGGGCAGGTAGAAGGTGAGGGGGTTGGCGAGGTGCGGGGCGACCTGGCGGGAGACCGCACGCCGCTCGAAGTGGTTCTCCGCGACCAGCTTGACCGCACCGGTCTGCAGGTAGCGCAGCCCGCCGTGCAGCAGCTTGGAGGAAGCGGAGGAGGTGGCGCCGGCGAAGTCGCCGGCGTCCACCAAGGCCACCCGCAGCCCGGCCTGCGCGGCATGCCAGGCGGTGGAGATGCCCAGGATGCCGCCGCCGATCACCAGGAGGTCGTAGGTCGCCTTGGACAGCTGCTCCCGGGTTTCGGCGCGGCTCGGGGTGGAACCGTCGGCCGGGTGCGTCCCGAGGGCCGGGACGCTCTGCAGGGTGCTCATGATGTGCTCCTCGTCAGCTCTCGTCGTCGATCCAGCCCATGGTCCGCTCGACGGCCTTGAGCCAGTTCTTGTACTCGCGGTCACGGGTGGCCGCGTCCATGCGGGGGGTCCATTCGGCGGCCCGGCGCCAGTTGGCGCGCAGTTCGTCGGTGCTGGACCAGAAGCCGACGGCCAGTCCGGCCGCATAGGCAGCGCCGAGGCAGGTGGTCTCGGCGACCATCGGGCGCACCACGGGTGCGTCCAGGAAGTCCGAGATGGTCTGCATCAGCAGGTTGTTGGAGGTCATACCGCCGTCGACCTTGAGCGCGGTCAGGTCGACGCCGGAGTCCTTGGTCATGGCGTCGGTGATCTCGCGGGTCTGCCAGGCGGTGGCTTCAAGGACGGCTCGGGCGATGTGCGCCTTGGTGACGTAGCGGGTCAGGCCCGCGATGACACCGCGCGCGTCCGAGCGCCAGTAGGGGGCGAACAGGCCGGAGAAGGCCGGCACGAAGTACGCGCCGCCGTTGTCCTCGACCGTGCTGGCCAGGGTCTCGATCTCGGCCGCGCTGTTGATGAGCCCCATCTGGTCGCGCATCCACTGGACGAGCGAGCCGGTGACGGCGATGGAGCCTTCCAGCGCGTAGACCGGCTGCTGGTCGCCGATGCGGTAACCGACAGTGGTGAGCAGCCCGTTGTACGAGTTGACCGGCTCGTGGCCGGTGTTCATCAGCATGAAGGTGCCGGTGCCGTACGTGGACTTGGCCTCGCCCTGGTCGAAGCAGGTCTGGCCGAAGAGCGCGGCCTGCTGGTCGCCGAGCGCCGAGGCGACCGGGACGCCGGCGAGCGCACCCGAGGCACTGGTGCCGTAGACCTCGGCGGAGGAGCGGATCTCGGGCAGCACGGCCGCCGGGATGTCGATCGACGCGAGGATCTTCTCGTCCCACTCCAGGGTGTGCAGGTTCATCAGGAGGGTGCGCGAGGCGTTGGTGACGTCGGTGACGTGGTGGCCGCCGTCGACGCCGCCGGTGAGGTTCCAGATGACCCAGGAGTCCATGGTGCCGAAGAGGATCTCGCCGCGCTCGGCGCGCTCGCGCAGGCCCTCGACGTTGTCCAGCAGCCAGCGGATCTTCGGTCCGGCGAAGTACGAGGCGAGCGGCAGCCCGGTCTCCCGGCGGAAGCGGTCCTGGCCGACGTTGCGGCCGAGTTCCTTGCACAGCGAGTCGGTGCGGGTGTCCTGCCAGACGATGGCGTTGTGGACCGGCTCACCGGTGTTCTTGTCCCAAAGGACGGTGGTCTCGCGCTGGTTGGTGATGCCGATCGCCTTGACGTCGGCGGAGGTGATCCCGGCCTTCTGGACGGCGTTGTCGACGACCTGCTGCACGTTGGTCCAGATCTCGGACGCGTCGTGCTCGACCCAGCCCGGCTTCGGGAAGATCTGCTCGTGCTCCTTCTGGTCGACCGAGACGATCCGGCCGTCCTTGTCGAAGACGATGCAGCGGCTGGACGTGGTGCCCTGGTCGATGGCCGCAATGAACGGGCCATGCCCGTGGGAGGAAGTGCCGTGCCCGTGGGAGGAGGTGCTGTGGGTGTCGCTCATGGTGTGTGCTCCAAGAAGTCTGTGCGGGAGGCGGGCGGTCGGACGGCTCAGGCGAACGCCACCTGGTAGATGCCGCCGGCGATGACGCCGCCGATGACCGGGCCGACGACCGGGATCCAGGCGTAACCCCAGTCTGAACCGCCCTTGTTCGGCAGCGGCAGCAGCGCATGCACGATGCGCGGACCGAGGTCGCGGACCGGGTTGATGGCGTACCCGGTCGGGCCGCCGAGCGACAGACCGATACCGACGACGACGAGGGCGACCAGCAGGGTGCCGATGGTGCCGACGCCCTTGCCGTTGTCGCTCAGACCGAGAGTGAGGATCGACAGCACGAGCACGGTGGTGGCGATGATCTCGGTGGCCAGGTTCTGCACGACGTTCCGGATCTCCGGACCGGTGGAGAAGATGCCGAGCACCGGGCCGGCCTGCGGCGCGGAGGTCGGGTCGACCATGCCCTCTTCACTGGTGTGGTTGGCCAGCACCTCGGGGTCGGTGAGGTGGGCCTGGAACTGCCCGTAGTACACGACCCACACCAGCACCGCGCCGATCATGGCGCCGAGCATCTCGCCGGCGAAGTACACCGGCACCTGGCTCCACTGGATGGCGCCCTTGATGGCGAGGCCGATGGTGACGGCGGGGTTGAGGTGTGCGCCGGACTTCGCGGCGATGTAGGCACCCGTGAGGACGGCGAAGCCCCACCCGAAGGCGATGGCGACCCATCCGGCGTTGAACGCCTTGGAGCGCTTGAACGTGACGGCGGCGCAGACGCCGCCACCCATCAAGATCAGTACAGCGGTACCGATGGTCTCGCTGATGAAGATGTCGGAGCTGGACACCGGCGACTCCTTTGTCCTTCGTCCAGGGGAAGGCGAACCCCGGGTCCCTCCGGTGGTCCGCACCCTCCGAGAGGGCGTTGGTCGGCCCGCGGCAGTCCACACCATAGCGAATATTGCCGTTAGGTGTTCGACAATGCCGACCGACGAACGGCAGTTTTGTTCACCTCCCAGACCCCGTCAAGAGCGCTGTGGCGAAAAACTTAGGTGAACATTTGCCGCGAAACCGGTCAAAATCGCCCTGCGCCAAGATCCCTGGACACCGCACGTGCGCAATCCCTCACCGCAGCGACGATTTCCGGCCGCAGTTCGCCGTCCCGGCACACCCGCTCCACGGCTCCGGTGACCCCCACGGCGCCCACCGGCATCCGCCGCCGGTCGTGGATCGGCGCGGCGACGGAGGCCACCCCGTCCCAGGTCTCCTCCACGTCCGCGGCCCAGCCGCGCGCCCGCGTCAGGTCCAGCAGCCCCTCGAAGTCCGTCAGCCCGGTCACCGTCCGCGGCGTGAACGGCTCCCGCTCCGCCTCCACGACCTCGCTGTGCGCCACCGGGTCGTACGCCGACAGCACCTTGCCCAGCGCCGTGCTGTGCAGCGGCTGCATCGCGCCGACCTCCAGCACCTGCCGGCTGTCGTCCGGCCGGAAGACGTGGTGCACGATCAGGACGCCCTGCTGGTGCAGCACGCCCAGATAGACGCTCTCCCCGCTGGAGCGGGCCAGGTCGTCGGTCCACACCAGGGCGCGGGCGCGCAGTTCGTGGACGTCGAGATAGCTGTTGCCCAGGCGCAGCAGCTCGGCGCCGAGCTGGTAGCGGCCCGATGCCGCGTCCTGCTCGACGAAGCCCTCCTGCTGGAGCGTGCGCAGGATGCCGTGCGCGGTGCCCTTGGCCAGGCCCAGTGAGGAGGAGATGTCGGAGAGCCCCAGCCGCCGTTCTCCCCCCGCGAGCAGCCGCAGCATTGCGGCTGCCCGCTCCAACGACTGGATGGTGCGTGCCATCGGGCGACCTCCGAAGTAAGCGGTTCGACAATGCTGAACGATATCGGCCCATGCCGACTCTTGGGGAGCGATTCGGGCCAACAACGATCATGGATAGTCGACGGAGCCTCACCCGGGTGCCGCTGTCCACGGCGTGGAACGGGGAACACCTGTCCCGTGCCCGGCAGCTACGCTGGCCGGGTGCGCCCTCTCCAGGAGGGTGCAAAGCCGACAGCCGTCGCAACCACGGGAGCATCTCCATGGCCTCGAAGACGCCATCGTCCACCAGCCCGTCCCGCGTGACCTCACTCCGCGAAGCCCTCGCCTCGCGCGTGGTGGTCGCCGATGGGGCCATGGGCACGATGCTGCAGGCGCAGGATCCGACCCTGGAGGACTTCCAGCAGCTGGAGGGCTGCAACGAGATCCTCAACGTCACCCGCCCCGACATCGTGCGCTCGGTCCACGAGGAGTACTTCGCCGTCGGTGTCGACTGCGTGGAGACCAACACCTTCGGCGCGAACCACGCCGCGCTGGCCGAGTACGACATCCCCGGGCGGGTCTTCGAGCTGTCCGAGTCCGGCGCCCGGATCGCCCGCGAGGTCGCCGACGAGTTCACCGCCGCCACCGGCCAGCAGCGCTACGTCCTGGGCTCCATGGGCCCCGGCACCAAGCTGCCCACCCTCGGCCACGCCCCGTACCTCACCCTGCGCGACGCCTACCAGCAGAACGCCGAGGGCATGATCGCCGGCGGTGCGGACGCCCTGCTGGTGGAGACCACCCAGGACCTGCTGCAGACGAAGGCCGCCGTGCTCGGCGCCCGCCGCGCCCTGAAGGCGACCGGCACCGACCTGCCCGTCATCTGCTCCGTGACGGTGGAGACCACCGGCACGATGCTGCTCGGCTCGGAGATCGGCGCGGCGCTGTGCGCCCTGGAGCCGCTGGGCATCGACATGATCGGCCTGAACTGCGCCACGGGCCCTGCCGAGATGAGCGAGCACCTGCGCTACCTGGCCCGGCACTCCCGCATCCCGCTGTCCTGTATGCCGAACGCGGGCCTGCCGGTGCTGGGCAAGGACGGTGCGCACTACCCGCTGTCCGCCACCGAGCTGGCCGACGCCCAGGAGACCTTCGTCGGCGAGTACGGCCTCTCCCTGGTCGGCGGCTGCTGCGGTACGACGCCGGAGCATCTGCGGCAGGTCGTCGAGCGGGTCCGCGGCCTGACGCCGCCCGCGCGCGAACCGCGCCCCGAGCCCGGCGCCGCCTCCCTCTACCAGACCGTCCCGTTCCGCCAGGACACCGCGTACCTGGCCATCGGTGAGCGGACCAACGCCAACGGATCGAAGAAGTTCCGCGAGGCGATGCTGGAGGGCCGCTGGGACGACTGCGTGGAGATGGCCCGCGACCAGATCCGCGAGGGCGCCCACATGCTCGACCTGTGCGTCGACTACGTGGGCCGGGACGGCGTGGCGGACATGGAGGAGCTGGCCGGCCGGTTCGCCACCGCCTCCACCCTGCCCATCGTGCTGGACTCCACCGAACTCGACGTGCTGCGCGCCGGCCTGGAGAAGCTGGGCGGCCGGGCGGTGATCAACTCCGTCAACTACGAGGACGGTGACGGCTCCGAGTCCCGCTTCGCCAAGGTCACCGCGCTGGCCGCCGAGCACGGCGCGGCGCTGATCGCGCTGACCATCGACGAGGAGGGCCAGGCCCGCACCGTCGAGAAGAAGGTGGAGATCGCCGAGCGGCTGATCGCCGACCTGACCGGCAACTGGGGGGTGCGGGAGCCGGACATCCTCATCGACTGCCTGACCTTCACCATCTGCACCGGCCAGGAGGAGTCTCGCAAGGACGGCATCGCCACCATCGAGGCGATCCGCGAACTCAAGCGCCGCCACCCCGAGGTGCAGACGACCCTGGGCCTGTCGAACATCTCCTTCGGCCTCAACCCGGCCGCCCGCATCGTGCTGAACTCGGTGTTCCTCGACGAGTGCGTCAAGGCCGGTCTGGACTCCGCGATCGTGCACGCCTCCAAGATCCTGCCGATCGCCCGCTTCGAAGAGGAGCAGGTCACGGTGGCGCGGGACCTGATCCACGACCGGCGCGCCGACGGCTACGACCCGCTCCAGAAGCTGATGCAGCTCTTCGAGGGCGCCACGGCGAAGTCCCTGAAGGCGGGCAAGGCCGAGGAGCTGGCGGCGCTCCCGCTGGAGGAGCGGCTCAAGCGGCGCATCATCGACGGCGAGAAGAACGGCCTGGAGGACGACCTGGACGCGGCCCTGAAGGACCGCCCGGCCCTCGACATCGTCAACGACACCCTCCTGGACGGGATGAAGGTGGTCGGCGACCTGTTCGGTTCCGGCCAGATGCAGCTGCCGTTCGTCCTCCAGTCCGCCGAGGTCATGAAGAGCGCGGTGGCCTACCTGGAGCCGCACATGGACAAGTCCGACGACGAGGGGAAGGGCACCATCGTCCTGGCCACCGTCCGCGGCGACGTCCACGACATCGGCAAGAACCTGGTCGACATCATCCTGTCCAACAACGGCTACAACGTCGTCAACCTCGGCATCAAGCAGCCCGTCTCGGCGATCCTGGAAGCCGCCGAGGAGCACCGCGCCGACGTCATCGGCATGTCCGGCCTGCTGGTCAAGTCCACGGTGATCATGAAGGAGAACCTTCAGGAGCTCAACCAGCGCAAGATGGCCGCCGACTTCCCCGTCATCCTCGGCGGCGCGGCCCTCACCCGCGCGTACGTCGAGCAGGACCTGCACGAGATCTACGAGGGTGAAGTCCGCTACGCCCGCGACGCGTTCGAGGGCCTGCGCCTGATGGACGCGCTGATCGCCGTCAAGCGCGGCGTCCCCGGCGCCACCCTCCCCGAACTCAAGCAGCGCCGGGTGCCCAGGAAGGCGGCGGTGGAGGTGGCCGAGCCCGAGCCGGAGCAGGGCGCGGTCCGCTCCGACGTGGCCACCGACAACCCCGTCCCCACCCCGCCGTTCTGGGGCACCCGCGTCATCAAGGGCATCCAGCTCAAGGAGTACGCCTCCTGGCTGGACGAGGGCGCCCTGTTCAAGGGCCAGTGGGGCCTCAAGCAGGCCCGCACCGGCGAGGGCCCCACCTACGAGGAGCTGGTGGAGACCGAGGGCCGGCCCCACCTGCGCGGCTGGCTGGACAAGCTGCAGACCGAGAACCTGCTGGAAGCCGCCGTGGTCCACGGCTACTTCCCCTGCTACTCCAAGGGCGACGACCTCGTCCTGCTCCACGAGGACGGCACCGAGCGCACCCGCTTCACCTTCCCGCGCCAGCGCCGTGGCCGCCGGCTGTGCCTGGCCGACTTCTTCCGCCCCGAGGAGTCCGGTGAGACGGACGTGGTCGGCCTCCAGGTCGTGACCGTCGGCTCGAAGATCGGCGCCGCCACCGCCGAGCTGTTCGCGTCCAACTCCTACCGCGACTACCTCGAACTGCACGGCCTGTCCGTCCAGTTGGCCGAGGCGCTGGCCGAGTACTGGCACGCCCGGGTCCGCGGCGAACTGGGCTTCGCCGGCGAGGACCCGGCCGACGTCGAGGACATGTTCGCGCTGAAGTACCGCGGCGCGCGCTTCTCCCTCGGCTACGGCGCCTGCCCCGACCTGGAGGACCGCGCCAAGATCGCCGACCTCCTCCAGCCGGAGCGGATCGGCGTCCAGCTCTCCGAGGAGTTCCAGCTCCACCCCGAGCAGTCCACCGACGCCATCGTCATCCACCACCCCGAGGCGAAGTACTTCAACGCGCGGTAACCGACGGTAGCCGGACCGCCCTCCCCACCGGGACCGCCCTCCCCACGGAGACCCGCGCTCGCCACGCGTTTCACCGCGCGCGGTCGTACACTGGTCGGTCCGGCAGCGGCCGGTCGTTTCCCCAGCCCGGGGAGGCGGCCGGCCCTTTCGTCCCTCCGGGGACGTCCCAACGGAGGTGGATGGATGACCAGCAGCATCCCCGCAGTCGGCACCCGCACAGCCGAAGCCGCGACCCTCCAGGCCGTATTCCTCGATCTGGACGGCACCCTCGTCGACACCGAGGGGTTCTGGTGGGAGGCGGAGTCGGAGGTCTTCGCCGAGCTCGGCCACACCCTCGACGACACCCACCGCGAGGTCGTCGTGGGCGGGCCGATGACCCGCAGTGCCGGCTACCTGCTCCGGGAAACCGGCGCCGACATCGGCCTGGCGGAGCTGAGCGCGCTGCTCAACGCGGCGTTCACGGCCCGGATCGGCCGCGGTGTCCCGCTGATGCCGGGCGCCCGCAGACTGCTGGCCGAGCTGGCCGCCCACGAGGTCCCCACCGCCCTGGTCTCCGCCGCGCACCGCAGCGTCATCGAGCGGATGCTGCACTCCCTCGGCCCGGAGAACTTCCGTCTGACGCTCGCGGGCGACGACCTGGAGCGTACGAAGCCGCACCCGGACCCGTATCTGACGGCCGCCGCGCGGCTGGGCGTGGACCCGACCCGGTGCGCCGTCGTCGAGGACACCCTGACCGGGGTGACGGCGGGGGAGGCGGCGGGCTGCCGGGTGGTCGCGGTGCCGTCCGTGGCCGCCATCCCGCCCGCCCCCGGCCGTACCGTCGTGGACTCGCTCGAAGAAGTCGATCTCCCTTTTCTGAGGGCACTCATCACGGAAAGCCGCTGAGCCGTTCACTGAGCGTGTCCCGGGGAATGCCGCGGAACTCAGGGCAGTGGTGCGCTCATTTTCCGTGACGAATACACCTGTGGAATTCCTGTGGTCCGCGGGCTCATTGAAGGCGTGACGTTTCTCACGTTCCGGGCCGTCGACAGCGGGCCCGACGAGTGATCCAGAGGGCCTCGCCGGAGGCTTCTACGGGGGTAAGTGTCCGGATTGGTGGAGCAACGCGTGAAACGTTCCCCCGTCCGGATATCGATCGCCGCACCGCCGTTATCCCACCGCCATATCGCTGCAACTCCATTGCGTCGATGACCGGCTGGCGGTGCCTACTAATCTCGACGCGAGCAACACCTCTGCGCTGATAAGGAACCTGCCGACGATGAATCGCAAGACCTTGGTGCTGCCGGCGCTGGCCGGACTCCTCGCCCCGGCTCTCGCTGCGTGCGGAAGCTCGGACGGCGCGGGCTCGGGCGGCTCGCCGATCGTCGTCGGCGTCGCCTCGCAGATCGAGGCCACCAAGGACGCGCCGGCGCCCCTGGACCCGGCGCAGGCGTACGACGTCGACGCGTGGAACGTGTTGCGCAGCACCCTCCAGACGCTGATGCGGCAGCCCCGGACCGGCACCGCTCCGGTGCCGGAGGCCGCCGAGTCGTGCGGCTTCCGCGACACCCAGAACGAGCAGTACCGATGCACCCTCCGCACCGGCCTGAAGTTTTCGAACGGACATGCGCTCACGTCGCGGGACGTGAAGTTCTCCATCGACCGCCTGCGGACCATCAACTACACCAACGGCCCGGTGTCGCTGCTCAACGACATCGACCGGGTCGAGACGCCGAGCGACCGCGAGGTGGTCTTCCACCTCACCAAGCCGGACGCCACCTTCCCGCAGAAGCTCGCCACCCCGGCCGCCGCGATCGTCGACAGCCAGGTCTACCCGAACGACAGCCTCTACAAGGGCTGGGACGTGGTCGGCTCCGGCCCGTACACCGTCAAGACCGAGCGCTCCGGCGACCACCTCACCAAGGCCACCTTCACCAAGAACCCCGACTACAAGGGCGGGCTGACGGTGAAGAGCGACAAGGTCGAGATGCGGTTCTTCGACGACTCCACGGCCATGGAGGCGGCGCTGCAGAAGGGCGACGTCGACCTGGTGAACCGCGGCCTGTCGCCCGACCAGGTCAAGGGCCTGCAGAACTCCCGGGACAAGCACATCATGCTCCAGGAGATGCCCGGCCAGGAGATCCGCTACATCGCCTTCAACACCAAGGACCCGTCGGTCTCCAACAAGGCCGTACGGCAGGCGATGGCACAGGTCGTCAACCGCTCCCAGCTCGTGCGCGACGTCTACGCGTACACCGGCGACCCGCTCTACTCGCTCGTGCCCACCGGCCTCACCGGCCACATCAACTCCTTCTTCACCAAGTACGGCAACCCCGATGTCGCCGCGGCCCGCCAGACCCTGTCGCAGGCGAACATCACCACCCCGGTGAAGTTCACCCTGACGTACACCAAGAACCACTACGGCTCCAGCACGGCCAAGGAGTTCCAGGCGCTGCAGAAGCAGCTCAACAGCACCAAGCTCTTCGACGTCAGCATCCAGGGCATCGACAAGTGGCAGCAGTTCCGCACCGACGAGTCGAACGGCAAGTACGCGGCGTACGGCATGGGGTGGTTCGCCGACATCCCCGACGCGGACAACTACATCGCGCCCTTCATCGGCAAGGGGAACTTCCTCAACCTGCCCTACCACAACGACAAGATCGAGTCGGATCTGATTCCGGCCACCCGGCAGCAGACCGACCGCAACGCCGCCGCGGCCGGCTTCAAGGAGGCGCAGGACATCGTCGCCGACGACATCCCGATCCTCCCGCTGTGGCAGGGCAAGCAGTATGTTGCGGCGCGCGATAACGTCACCGGCGTCGAATGGGCCCTCAACTCCTCCTCGGCGCTGCAGATCTGGGAGCTGGGCCGCGGCGTCTCCAGCTGACCGCGGGCCGTACCCTCACCTCGCATCCACCTGCCGCCGCGGCACCCCCGCCGCGGCCCGACCGGCACCACCAGAACGTGAGGAACCACCGAGTGAAGCGTGACCAGTGGCTGGCCGCCCCGATCCGAGCGGGGCTGGCGACAGCTCTGCTCGCGGTCGCCGGGTGCGGCACGGACAACTCACCGGCGGCCGGCCACGGGGAGCCCGTGGTCATGGGAATGACGGACAAGGTCGTCGCCACGGACCCGGCGGCCGGCTACGACCCCGGCTCCTGGCTGCTGTTCAACAACGTCTTCCAGTCGTTGCTGAGCTTCCCCAAGGGCAGTACGACCCCGGAGCCGGAGGCCGCCGAGAGCTGCGGCTTCACCGACACCGCCAGCAGGGTCTACCGCTGCACCCTCAAGGACGGCCTGGCCTTCAGCAACGGCGACAAGCTCACCTCACAGGACGTCAAGTTCTCCTTCGACCGCACCCGGCGCATCAAGGACAAGAACGGCCCCGCCGTGATGTTCTCCGCCCTCGACGGGATCGACGCCCCGGACGCCAGAACCGTCGTCTTCCGCCTCAAGTCGCCCGACGCCACCTTCCCGATGAAGATCGCCTCGGGCGCCGGCTCCATCGTCGACCACACCGTCTACCCCGCCGACCGGCTGCGCACCGACGGCAAGGCCACCGGCTCCGGTGTCTACACCCTCGACTCCTACGGGTCCCAGCAGGCCAAGTTCTCCGTCAACCCGTCCTACAAGGGCCCCGCCAAGGTCAAGAACGCCGGCATGACCGTGAAGTTCTTCGGCGGCACCGACCAGCTCAAGAAGGCCGTACAGAGCGGCGGCGTCGACGTCGCCTACCGCGGTCTCGCCATGAAGGACATCGCCTTACTCGACCACTCCTCCCTGCAACGGCAGCACGGCACCCAGGTCGTGGAGGGCGGCAGCGCCGAGGTCATGCACCTGGTCTTCAACCTCGGCGACCCGGTCGCCGGCAAGCTCGGCGTCCGCAAGGCCATCGCCTACCTGCTCGATCGCCCCACCCTCGTACGGGACGTCTACCAGCGCACCGCCGAACCGCTCTACTCGGTCGTCCCGGCCGGCATCACCGGCCACACCACCCCGTTCTTCGACGCCTACGGCGACCGCCCGCAGCCCGACAAGGCCGCCGCGGCACTCCGCGACGCCGGCATCCAGGGCAAGGTGCAGCTCACCCTGTGGGCCACCCCCGACCGGTACGGCCCCGGCACCGTCCCCGCCGTCCGGGAAATCGCCCAACAGCTCAACGCCAGCAAGCTGTTCAACGCCCAGGTGCGCAGCGTCCCCACCCAGGAATACGAGCAGGGCACGGAGTCCGGCCGCTTCGGCGCCTACGTGAAGGGCTGGATCCCGGACTACCCGGACCCGGACAACTTCACCCAGCCGTTCTTCGGCAAGGACAACGTGCTGGACAACCACTACAACTCGCCGGTCATCGCGGGCCAGCTGCTGCCCCAGACGGCCGACCAGCCCAACCGCGGCGCCACCAAGGCGGCCTTCCGCGAGCTCCAGGACATCGTCGCCAGGGACCTGCCGGTCATCCCGATCTGGCAGGGCAAGCAGTACGCGGTGGCCCGCCAGGGGGTCTCCGGTCTGGAGTGGACGCTCGACTCGTCGACGGTCTTCCGCTTCTGGGAGATCAGCAAGTCCGCCGCGGGCTGACCGCGCCGCAGACGACACCGGGGCCGGTCCGGGAACTTCCCCGGACCAGCCCCGCCTGCTTGACGCCCCTGAGCCTGCTCGGCGCCCCTGAGGCCGCCCGCGGGCCTTCGGGGGCCTTACTGCGCGCCCGGCCGCACCAGCCCGCTCTCGTACGCGTACACCGCGGCCTGCACCCGGTCCCGCAGCCCCAGCTTCGTCAGCACATGGCCCACATGCGTCTTCACCGTCGTCTCGCTGACGAACAGGTCCGCCGCGATCTCCGCGTTCGACAGCCCGCGTGCCACCAGCTTCAGCACCTCCACCTCGCGCTCCGTGAGTGTGTGGAGGGTGTCCGGCACCGGCTCCTCACCCGACGGCAGATGACCGGCGTACTTGTCCAGCAACCGGCGGGTGATGCTCGGCGCGAGCATCGCCTCGCCGGCCGCCACCACCCGGATCGCCTGCACCAGCTCGTTGGCCGGCGCGTCCTTCAGCAGAAAGCCGCTCGCCCCGGCCCGCAGCGCCTCGACGACGTACTCGTCCAGATCGAACGTCGTCAGCACCAGCACCTTCGCCGGGCCGTCCTTCGCCGGACCGGTGATCTGCCGGGTCGCCTCGACACCGTCCATCCGCGGCATCCGGATGTCCATCAGCACCACATCGGGCTGGAGCGCCCGGACCTGGTCCAGCGCCTGGAGACCGTCGCCCGCCTCACCGACGACAGCCAGATCCTGCTCCGCCTCCAGAATCATCCGGAAACCCGTACGCAGCAGGGGCTGGTCGTCGACCAGCAGGACGCGGATAGCCACAAGCTCTCCTTCGACAGGGCTCGATCTACTCGATCCGCTCCATTCTGCCCTGCGGTCCGCCGTCGCCCTCCGCCGGGCGCACCGGCAACGGCTGCGTCTCTCCGGGGGCAACCCCCGGACCCCCGGCCGATTCAGCCACCCGCACCGGCAACGGATATACCGGGGGAGTGCCGCCGAACTCCGGGCAGTGCGCCTGGTGGTCGCACCAGCCGCACAGCTTCGTCGGCCGCGGCCGCCAGTCCCCGGTCTCCGTCGCCAGCCGGATCGCCTCCCACAGCGCCAGCAACTTCCGCTCCACGGCCCGCAGATCGGCCTCGCCCGGGTCGTACGTCACCACCTCACCGCTGCCCAGATACACCAACTGGAGCCGCCGCGGCAGCACCCCGCGCAGCCGCCACACCACCAGCGCGTAGAACTTCATCTGGAACAGCGCGCCCTCGGCGAACTGCGGTCGCGGCGCCTTGCCCGTCTTGTAGTCGACCAGCCGCACCTCGCCCGTCGGCGCCACGTCGACCCGGTCGATGAACCCCCGCAGCCGCAGCCCCGAATCCAGCACCGTCTCCACATACAGCTCGCGGTCGGCCGGCTCCAGCCGTGTCGGGTCCTCCAGCGAGAACCACCGCTCCACCAGCGCCTCGGCCTCCGCCAGCCACCGCCCCAGCCGCGTCCCGTCCGCGTCGTCCGCGAACAGCTCGGTCAGCTCCGGGCGCTTCGCCAGCAGCCTCTCCCACTCGCCGGGCACCATCGCGCGCGCCCCGTCCGCAGTACGCTCCGCCGCCGGGGCGTCGAAGAGCCGCTCCAGCACCGCGTGCACGACCGTGCCCCGGGTCGCCGCCGCGCTGGGCTTCTCCGGCAGCTTGTCGATCACGCGGAAGCGGTAGAGCAGCGGGCACTGCATGAAATCGCCGGCCCGCGACGGCGACAACGCCACCGGCGGCTGCGCCCCGCCCTGCGCCGGCACCCCGGCCGCCTCCTGCGCCGCACCGGACACACGCCCGCCGCCCTCCGTGGCCGCCTCGGTCTCTTCCGTGCTCCATCCCATGCCACAAAACCCTACGGCCCGCCACTGACAATCGCGGACGGGTCACGAACGGTGAGCGCCCCGGCCCGCGAACCGCCCGCCGCGGACCGGGCGACGGCCCCGGCACCCGCGTCGGATCACGGTGGGAAGCTCCGCATACCATCGACGTCGGGCACCTTTGCCCTGCATGATCGAGTTATCACGCAGAGCAGGCGCCAATGCCGTATTCGACGAGGGGATGCCGTGGACGAGAGCGGGAAGCCGCAGGACCCCGAGGAGTCCGCGCAAGCCCAGCCGCCCCAGCAGCCCGAGCACACCGACGGCACCAAGGAACCGGTGCCGGGCAGGCAGCGGGGCGCCGGCGGCGGCATCCTCATGGGCCGCCCCTTCGGCGTGCCCGTCTACGTCGCGCCCAGCTGGTTCCTGGTGGCCGCCCTGATCACCTGGGTCTTCGGCGGCCAACTGGACCGCGTGCTGCCCGAACTCGGCGCCGCCCGCTACCTGGTCTCCCTCTTCTTCGCGGTCGCCTTCTACGCCTCGGTGCTCGTCCACGAACTCGCGCACACCGTCGCCGCACTCCGCTTCAGGCTCCCGGTACGCCGCATCCAGCTCCAGTTCTTCGGCGGCGTCTCCGAGATCGAGAAGGAGACCGAGACCCCCGGCCGGGAGTTCGTCCTCGCCTTCGTCGGGCCGCTGCTCTCCCTCGTCCTCGCCGGCGTCTTCTACGTGGGCATGCAGATGGTCGAACCGGGCACCGTCCCCGGCGTCCTGCTCGCCGGCCTGATGATCTCCAACCTCATCGTCGCGATCTTCAACCTGCTCCCCGGCCTCCCCCTGGACGGCGGCCGGATGCTGCGCGCCGTCGTCTGGAAGGTCACCGGCAAGCCCATGAGCGGCACCATCGCCGCCGCCTGGGTCGGCCGCGCGCTCGCCGTCACCGTCCTCATCGGCCTGCCGCTGCTCACCCACACCGGCGCCCTCGGCCGCGCCCCCGAGGAGATCGGCGGCGCCGACTCGCTCACCGACGCCCTGCTCGCCGCGATCCTCGCCGCCATCATCTGGACCGGCGCCGGCAACAGCCTCCGCATGGCCCGGCTGCGCGAACGCCTCCCCGACCTCACGGCCCGTACGCTCACCCGGCGCGCCATCCCCGTCGAGACCGACACCCCGCTCTCCGAGGCACTGCGCCGCGCCAACGACGCCGGCGCCCGCGCCCTGGTCGTCGTCGACCGCCAGGGCACCCCCACCGCCCTCGTCCGCGAGGCCGCCATCGTCGGCATCCCCCACCACCGCCGCCCCTGGGTCCCCGTGGGCACCCTCGCCCAGGACCTCCGGGACGGGATGCGCGTCGGCGCCGAGCTGGCCGGCGAGGACCTCCTGGAGTACCTCCGCGCCACCCCCGCCACCGAGTACCTGGTCGTCGAGGAGACGGGCGAGATCTACGGCGTCCTCTCCACCGCCGACGTGGAACGCGCCTTCGTCGCCGCCATGGCCCGCCCGTCCTGAGACCAACCGGTCCGCGCCCGGCCGTTCCCGAGGCCGCCCGGTGCCCGCACGCCCGTCCTGAGGCCGCCCCGCCCGCTCCGGCCCGTTCGGAGGCTGCACGGTCCACGCCCGGCCTCCGTCCCGACCGGCCCCGTCCGTGCGTCCCGGGCGATCCGACCGGCCGGTACCGGCCGCGCCCCGCCGTCCCTGACGGGCCCGCCCCGCCCGCTCTCCCACCGGCCCACTCCGAGCGCACCCCACCCCACCCCACCCCGCCTCGGCCCGTCCAGCAGCCCGCGGTTGTGGCCGTGCACCCCTGGGTAGCCCCCATCCGGGGGGACGGCGGCGTTCGACCGCCCCGATAGCGCGCACCCCCACCGGCAACGGCGGGCCCTGCCGCCGGGCCAAGCCGCCGCCCGTCCCTGCCGCCGCCCGCCCGGAGTACGGTCGGCCCCGCGGCGCCGGTACCCCCGCCCGCGGCTGCCCTGGTACGGGGCATGCCGAGTGGCCGGTAGGCTGGTCACATGTCCGAACCGACCGGTGCCGCCCGCCGTCGCGGGCCCTTCAAGGTCGGGGACCAGGTCCAGCTCACCGATCCCAAGGGACGCCACTACACCTTCACGCTCGAAGAGGGCAAGAGCTTCCACACCCACAAGGGAGCCTTCCCCCACGACGAGCTGATCGGTGCTCCCGAGGGCAGTGTTGTCCGTACCACCGGGAACGTCGCCTACCTCGCGCTGCGCCCCCTGCTCCCCGACTACGTCCTGTCCATGCCCCGCGGCGCCGCCGTGGTCTACCCCAAGGACGCGGGGCAGATCCTGGCGATGGCCGACATCTTCCCCGGCGCTCGCGTCGTCGAGGCGGGGGTGGGATCCGGCTCCCTCAGCAGCTTCCTGCTGCGCGCCATCGGCGACGACGGCATGCTGCACTCCTACGAGCGCCGCGCCGACTTCGCCGAGATCGCCACCCAGAACGTGGAGCGCTACTTCGGCGGCCCGCACCCCGCCTGGACGCTCACCGTCGGCGACCTCCAGGACAACCTCTCCGACACCGACGTCGACCGCGTCATCCTGGACATGCTCGCCCCCTGGGAGTGCCTGGAGGCCGTCTCCAAGGCCCTGGTGCCCGGCGGCATCCTCTGCGCCTACGTGGCGACCACCACGCAGCTGGCCCGCACGGTCGAGGCGATCCGCGAACACGGCACCTTCAACGAGCCGTCGGCCTGGGAGACCATGGTCCGCACCTGGCACGTCGAGGGCCTCGCCGTCCGCCCCGACCACCGCATGATCGGCCACACCGGCTTCCTGCTCACCGCGCGCCGTCTCGCCGACGGCGTCGAGCCCCCGCTGCGCCGCCGCCGGCCGGCCAAGGGCGCTTACGGGGAGGACTACACCGGGCCGGGCGGGCGGGAGAAGAGCGCCCCCGGGAAGCCCGACGCGGCGGCGGCGAATGCCCGCCCGGACGGCTCCGCCGAGCGCGGCTGACGCTCCCGCTCCGGCCGCCGAACCACCAGGCGCCGCCGACGAGTTCCCCCCACCGGGAACCGCCGGCGGCGCCGTTTCGTTTCCACCTCGGCATCTGCACGGAAAACTCCGCCCCCGCCGGTTCCTTGCCGACCCCTCCTGTGGAACGATGCTGGGCACTCCCACCGCCACAGCACCTCACAGGAGTTACCCCACGTGCAGCCCTTGGCAGGCCAGGACCTGTTGCACACCCAGCCTCACTCCATGCACTGGCTCGCCACCGCGACCGCCATCTCGGCGGTCATCGCGGTCTCGTCCCTCATCCAGCCGCCCGACGCCACGGCCACGGCGGTCGCCACCCCCCGGTCCGCCCGGTCCGCGGCGGCCCCCGACCCGGGCAGGGTGGCGTTCCCCGTCAACTGCGGACCCAACCGCCTCGACGTGACCGACAAGGTCTCCGGCGACCTCGACGGCACCGGCGGTACGGAGACCGTCGCCGTGGTCCGCTGCCACAGCGAGACCGGGACCCCGCCCAGCGGCGTCTACGTCCTCGCGCAGCCCTCCGACCCCAAGGCCGCACCGCGCATCGTCGCGACCCTCCTGGCGCCCGCCCAGCGGCTCACGGTCCAGGACATCGGCATCCAGGGCCGGGAGGTCTCCACGGCGCTCCTGGGTTACTCCACGCTCGATGTGCCGCGCTGCTGCCCCGACGTCCACAAGAGCGTCAAGTGGCAATGGCGGGGCGGGAAGTTCGTCCAGAGCGAACTCCCCGCCGGCGGCACCACCGAGGGTGTCTGATTCGTCACGCGACGTGCTCGCGTCCGGCGGCTTCCCGCGCCTCGACTACGCCGTGTCCGTGCGGCGTCCACACCGCGTGATCCGTGCTGTTCAGTCGGCGTCCGGCCCGTAGACCTCGACCCGGTCGGCGATGCGGCGCACGTGGATGCAGTCGCCGGGGCACTCGTTGGCGGAGTCCCGCACGTCGTTGAGCAGCGGCAGGGGGACGGGCGTTACGGCCCCCTTCTCCTGCAGCAGCTCGTCGTCCGAGCTCTTGACATAGGCCAGGCCGTCGATGTCCAGCTCGAAGACCTCCGGCGCGTACTGCGCACAGATGCCGTCCCCGGTGCACAGGTCCTGGTCGATCCAGACTTCCAGCTCCGGTGCTTCGTCCTGCGCGGTCATCTCGCCTGCCGTTCCTGCGTACGTGAACCGTTTTTGCCTAAGTGGCGCCAGCCCTGACGGGTGTTGACCGACTCGACGATACAACCGCTCGCTTTCCGATGTTGTTGGGTGGGTATTCCCTTGGCGTGAGGACGTGCGCAAGGGTGAAGATCGGACACACCCCGACAGTCTTTTCGATCTAGGGGTTTCAACCTGCACCGGCCCAGGTAGGGTCAGGAAGCGTCCAGCTCCTTGGAGGAGGTGAGGACCGTGGCAGCCCACGACGACGACATCAACCGCGGCATCCGGCCGGGGCGCGGGTCTGAAGATCCAGCCGGCCAGGTTGCCTATCTTGAGCAGGAGATCGCCGTCCTGCGACGCAAGCTCGCCGACTCTCCGCGGCACACGAGGATTCTCGAAGAGCGGATCGTCGAGCTGCAGACCAACCTGGCCGGCGTTTCCGCTCAGAACGAGCGGCTCGCCAATACGCTCCGCGAGGCCCGCGACCAGATCGTCGCGCTCAAGGAGGAGGTCGACCGGCTCGCACAGCCGCCGGCCGGCTTCGGTGTCTTCCTGCAGGCGAACGAGGACGGCACGGTCGACATTTTCACCGGGGGCCGAAAGCTCCGGGTGAACGTCAGCCCCAGCGTTGAGATCGACGACCTCCGGCGCGGCCAAGAGGTGATGCTCAACGAAGCGCTCAACGTGGTCGAGGCCATGGAGTTCGAGAGCGCCGGCGACATCGTCACCCTCAAGGAGATCCTTGAGGACGGCGAGCGCGCGCTGGTCATCGGGCACACCGACGAGGAGCGGGTGGTGCGGCTCGCCGAGCCGCTGCTGGACACCACCATCCGGCCCGGCGACGCCCTGCTGCTCGAAACCCGCTCCGGCTATGTCTACGAGGTCATCCCCAAGAGCGAGGTCGAGGAACTGGTCCTCGAAGAGGTTCCGGACATCGACTACACCAAGATCGGCGGTCTGGGCGGCCAGATCGAGCAGATCCGGGACGCGGTCGAGCTCCCCTACCTCTACCCCGACCTCTTCAAGGAACACGAACTCCGCCCGCCCAAGGGTGTCTTGCTCTACGGCCCGCCCGGCTGCGGCAAGACGCTCATCGCCAAGGCGGTCGCCAACTCCCTTGCCAAGAAGGTCGCCGAAGTCACCGGGCAGCCGGCCGGGAAGAGCTTCTTCCTGAACATCAAGGGCCCCGAGCTGCTCAACAAGTACGTCGGCGAGACCGAGCGGCACATCCGCCTGGTCTTCCAGCGCGCCAGGGAGAAGGCGAGCGAGGGCACGCCCGTCATCGTCTTCTTCGACGAGATGGACTCCCTCTTCCGCACCCGGGGATCCGGCGTCAGCTCGGACGTGGAGAACACCATCGTCCCCCAGCTGCTCTCCGAGATCGACGGCGTGGAGGGCCTGGAGAACGTCATCGTGATCGGTGCCTCGAACCGCGAGGACATGATCGACCCGGCGATCCTGCGCCCCGGCCGCCTCGACGTGAAAATCAAGATCGAGCGTCCGGACGCGGAGGCCGCCAAGGACATCTTCTCGAAGTACCTCACGGAAAACCTCCCGCTGCACGCCGACGATCTCGCCGAGCACGGCGATTCGCGCAAGGCCGCGGTCAGCGGGATGATTCAGTCGGTCGTCGAGCAGATGTACGCGGAATCCGAGGAAAACCGTTTCCTGGAGGTCACCTATGCCAATGGTGACAAGGAAGTCCTTTACTTCAAGGACTTCAACTCCGGCGCGATGATCGAAAACATCGTCGGACGTGCGAAGAAGATGGCCATCAAGGCTTTCCTCGAGCACAACCAGAAGGGTCTGCGGGTCTCCCACCTCCTCCAGGCGTGTGTGGACGAGTTCAAGGAGAACGAGGACCTGCCCAACACCACCAACCCGGACGACTGGGCCCGGATCTCCGGAAAGAAGGGCGAGCGGATCGTGTACATCCGCACCCTCGTCACCGGAAAGCAGGGCGCGGACACCGGTCGCTCCATCGACACGGTGGCCAATACCGGCCAATACCTGTAACACCGCTCTCCGGCTGCGGATGTCCTGCACGGGGCGTCCGCAGCCGGATGCTTTTGCGGGGGCGAGCGGACCGCCCCCGAGGGCAGCGATGAACCAGGGAAAACCGGACTGGAGCAATGACTGTAATGATCTCCCCAGCGCCGCAAAGGCGTTCTAGGCTCTTCGGTACCGCTGCGTCACGCTGTGCTGACGCGGGGCACGCACACGGACCGGAAGCGCAGCGGTACTTGAGCGCCGACCCCACCCGGGGGCGCCGCCGGGCAAGGAGGGCCGCATGACCGTACGGCGAGTAATGGGGATCGAGACGGAGTACGGGATCTCCGTCCCCGGCCACCCGAATGCCAATGCCATGCTCACCTCGTCCCAGGTCGTCAACGCCTACGCGGCAGCGATGCACCGGGCACGCCGTGCCCGCTGGGACTTCGAGGAGGAGAACCCGCTGCGGGACGCCCGCGGCTTCGACCTCGCCCGTGAGGCCGCCGACTCCAGCCAGCTCACCGACGAGGACATCGGCCTGGCCAACGTCATCCTCACCAACGGTGCCCGGCTCTACGTCGACCACGCCCACCCCGAGTACAGCGCCCCCGAGGTCACCAATCCGCGCGACGCGGTCCTCTGGGACAAGGCCGGCGAGCGGATCATGGCCGAGGCCGCCGAGCGGGCCGCCCAGGTCCCCGGCGCCCAGCCGATCCACCTCTACAAGAACAACACCGACAACAAGGGCGCCTCCTACGGGACGCACGAGAACTACCTGATGAAGCGGGAGACCCCCTTCTCGGACATCGTGCGCCACCTGACGCCGTTCTTCGTCTCCCGGCAGGTCGTCACCGGCGCCGGCCGGGTCGGCATCGGCCAGGACGGCCACGAGCACGGCTTCCAGATCAGCCAGCGCGCCGACTACTTCGAGGTGGAGGTGGGCCTGGAGACGACCCTCAAGCGGCCCATCATCAACACCCGCGACGAACCGCACGCCGACGCGGAGAAGTACCGCCGGCTGCATGTGATCATCGGCGACGCGAACCTCTCCGAGATCTCGACGTACCTGAAGCTGGGCACCACCTCGCTGGTGCTGTCCATGATCGAGGACGGCTTCATCGCCGTCGATCTCGCCGTCGAGCAGCCCGTACGCACGCTGCACCACGTCTCGCACGACCCCACGCTCCAGCACCTGATCACGCTCCGCAGCGGCCGTACGCTCACCGCCGTACAGCTCCAGATGGAGTACTACGAGCTGGCCCGCAAATACGTGGAGGACCGCTACGGAGCGGATGCGGACGAGCAGACCAAGGACGTCCTGACCCGGTGGGAGGACGTGCTCGGGCGGCTGGAGAACGACCCGATGAGCCTGTCCGGCGAGCTGGACTGGGTCGCCAAGCGCGAGCTCATGGAGGGCTACCGGCGCCGGGACGGCCTGGACTGGGACGCCGCCCGGCTGCACCTCATCGACCTCCAGTACGCCGACGTGCGCCCGGAGAAGGGCCTGTACAACCGTCTGGCGGCCCGCGGCAAGATGAAGCGGCTGCTGGACGAGTCCGCGGTCGAGCGGGCCGAGCTGAAGCCTCCGGAGGACACCAGGGCCTACTTCCGCGGCAGGTGCCTGGAGCAGTACGCGGACGATGTCGCCGCCGCCTCGTGGGATTCGGTCATTTTCGATCTGCCCGGCCGTGACTCCCTGCAACGGGTGCCCACGCTGGAGCCGCTGCGCGGGACCCGTAAGCACGTCAAGGAACTGCTGGACCGGTGCCGGACGGCGGAAGAGCTGGTCAGGACGTTGTCCGGCCGCTGACGAACGGCAGGTTCATGGCAAATTCGCCATGATCGGCAGCTGATCCGCGGCTGAAAAGGCCGCGGCGCGGGAATCATCGAGGTGACTCCCGGGCGTTGCAGCAAGTGCAGGGCCGATGTCGGACCCTGCTTGTAGGGTCGGATCTTGAAGGTCACATCGAGCGGGGCGAACCGAGCGGGGTGAGGGATATGGCGACCAAGGACAGCGGCGGCGGACAGCAGAAGGCCACCCGTTCCACCGAAGAGGTCGAGGAGCAGCAGCAGGACGCGCAGGCGTCGGGCGACCTCAAGGAACGCCAGGAGAAATTGTCGGACGACGTGGATTCGGTGCTGGACGAAATCGACGATGTCCTCGAGGAGAACGCCGAGGATTTCGTTCGAAGTTTCGTGCAAAAGGGTGGAGAGTAGGACAAAGCGGGCATGCCGGAATTGGGGGGTCCGAAGCGCTGCGCACGGTGCCGGACGGAGCGGCCGTGCGCAGCATTCGGACGGCATATGGGGAGGTCGAATGGCCTTCGGGACTACTGCAAGCCATGTGCTCGGCAATACACAAAAGACTGGGACAAACGCAAACGTGCAGAACGACGAGCGCTGAAGGGCGGACCGCCGGTTCCAGAAGGACACAAGCGTTGCCGCAAGTGCGGTGAAGTCAAGCCGCACCACGAATGGGATCGGAACGGGCGGGCTTCCGACGGCTTGTCGACTCGCTGCAAGGCGTGCCGGGCCGTCGAGGGGCGCGAGGGGCATCTCAAGCGTCAGTACGGCATCACAGTGGCCGAGCGGGAAGCGATGATCGCGCAGCAGAAGGGGTTATGCCTGATCTGCCTCAAGCCCGACCCCGGGCATGTGGATCACTGCCACAAGACGGGTAAGGTCCGAGGCATCCTCTGCTTCAACTGCAACTCGGCACTCGGCAAGTTGGGCGACGATCCCGACGTCATACGACGAGCCATCGCATACCTGGAAGGAAACTCGTGGAAGCCAACCCTCTGAGCACAGGGCGTCTGCCAGCTGCCTTCCTGACGCCCGGATCCTCCTCGTTCATGGACTTTCTCGGTGCGCACTCGCCCGAGCTGCTGCCCGGCGGCCGCTCGTTGCCACAGGTGCAGGGCGCCATCGAGGCGCCGCACGGCACGACCATCGTGGCGACGTCCTTCCCCGGCGGTGTGGTGCTCGCCGGTGACCGTCGGGCGACGATGGGCAATGTGATCGCGCAGCGCGACATCGAGAAGGTCTTCCCGGCCGACGAGTACTCGGCGGTCGGCATCGCGGGCACGGCCGGGCTCGCGGTGGAGATGGTCAAGCTGTTCCAGCTGGAACTGGAGCACTTCGAGAAGGTCGAGGGGACCCAACTCTCCTTGGAGGGCAAGGCGAACCGTCTCTCGACGATGATTCGGAGCAACCTCGGGATGGCCATGCAGGGCCTCGCCGTGGTGCCGCTGTTCGCCGGCTACGACGTCGACCGCGAGAAGGGCCGTATCTTCTCGTACGACGTCACCGGCGGGCGCTCGGAGGAACACGGCTTCGCGGCGACGGGCTCCGGCTCGGTCTTCGCGCGCAGTGCGCTGAAGAAGCTCTTCCGCGAGGACTTCACGGAGCATCAGGCCGCCACCGCAGTCGTCCAGGCGCTGTACGACGCCGCCGACGACGACTCGGCGACCGGCGGGCCGGACATGGCGCGGCGGATCTACCCGATCGTCACGGTGATCACGGAAGAGGGCTTCAAGAAGCTCACCGAGGCCGAGGTCTCGGAGATCGCCCGTGCCGTTCACGAGCGCCGCCTCGACCAGCCCGACGGCCCGCGCGCCGCGCTGCTCTGACGGGACGGATGTTCCGCCATGCGCCCCCAGCCACCGAGAGAGCTTTTGACAGGAAGGGACGGATAGCCGGTGTCGACGCCGTTCTATGTCTCACCCCAGCAGGCCATGGCCGACCGTGCCGAGTACGCCCGCAAGGGCATCGCGCGCGGCCGCAGCGTCGTGGTGCTGCAGTACACCGACGGCGTGGTCTTCGTCGCCGAGAATCCCTCCCGCGCCCTGCACAAGGTCAGCGAGATCTACGACCGCATCGCCTTCGCGGCGGTCGGCAAGTACAACGAGTTCGAGAGCCTGCGGATCGGCGGGGTGCGCTACGCCGATCTGCGCGGCTACACCTACGACCGGGAGGATGTGACCGCGCGCGGTCTGGCGAACGTCTACGCCCAGACGCTCGGCTCGATCTTCTCCAGCGCGGCCGAGAAGCCCTATGAGGTCGAGCTGATCGTGGCCGAGGTGGGCAACGCCCCCGAGGACGACCAGATCTACCGGCTGCCGCACGACGGCTCGATCGTGGACGAGCACGGCTCGGTCGCGGTGGGCGGCAACGCCGACCAGATCAGCAGCTATCTCGACCAGCGGCACCGCGACGGGATGACGCTGGGGGAGGCGCTGCGGCTGGCGGTGGACTCGCTGTCGCGGGACACCAACGGCGGCGAGCGGACGCTGACCTCCGAGCACCTTGAGGTCGCCACCCTGGACCGTACGCGCCCGCAGCAGCGGAAGTTCAAGCGGATCCTGGGCCGCCAGCTGTCCCGGCTGCTGGACGAGCCCGGTGCCTCGGGGGCGGAGAAGGCCGACGCCGAGGGGGACGCGGGTGAGTCCTCGGGTGCCGGTGGCGCGTCCGGCGCGGCCGGCAAGGGCGCCAAGGGGAAGGGCGCCAACGGCAAGGCCGCCGAGGGCGGAGCCGGCGCCAAGGGCGACTCCGGTGCGGGCGCCGCGGACGGGAGCGAGGAGGAGTCCGGGTCCGCGGACTGAGGATTCCGGAGGATCACCGACGGGCCCCCGTGCCCGGATCGCGCGCCCTGGTGGGTCATCACCCGCCGGGGCGCGCGCTGTTGTGCGGGGCGCGCTCGGGCGGTGGGGCGGTGGAACCGCGCGGGACGAGCGTGACGGGGAGCGTCGGGGCGCCGGCGGGGGCGCCGTCCAACACGGCCATCAGGGCGCGCATACCGGCCTCGCCGAACTCCTCCGCGGGGAGCCGTACGGTCGTCAGCTCCGGTTCCACGGCGACGGCCAGGGCCAGGTCGTCGAAGCCGGTGACCGAGATGTCCTCAGGGATGCGCAGACCGAGGCGGCGGACGGCCTTGCAGGCGCCGGCGGCGATGATGTCGTCGTCGCACAGCAGCGCGGTGGGGCGGGGGCCGGGGGCGGTCAGCGCGGTGTGCGCGGCGTGGAGTCCGGCGGTGACGCCGAGGGCGGCCGGCTGCCGGTGCAGTACGGCGCCGGGGACGCCGGCCAGGGTGTCGGCGAGGGTCCGGGCGCGGACGGCGAAGGTCCAGGAGTCGACATCGGCCGCGAGATGGGCGATACGGCGGTGCCCGAGGCCGGTGAGGTGGCGGGCCAACTGCCGTACGCCGTCGGCGATGTCGAGGTTGACGGTGGCGGTGGCGCGGGGGTCGGCGGGGTCGCTGTCGAGCATCACGAGGGGGAGGCCGGCGGCGCGTAGCGGGGTGAGGGCGTCGGCGGCCATGGAGGAGGCGATAACGCCGTCGAGGGTGGCGGCGGCGGAGTCGAAGGGGTCGCGGGCGGGGCCGATGCCCTCGGGGGAGGGGTAGAGGACCACGCCGAAGTCGTGGTCGGCGGCGACCCGGGCGGCGCCGGTGTAGACCCGGGCGAAGAACTCGGTGGTCAGGGCGGGGACGACCAGCAGCGCCGTGCGGGTGCGGCCCATGCGCAGGCTCCGGGCGGCGAGGTTGGGGCGGTAGCCCAGCTCGCGGGCGGCGGCGCGGACGGCGTCGGCCTTGCCCGGGGAGACCCGGCCGCGCCACTTGTCGCCGAGGACGAGGGAGACGGCGGCCTGCGAGACGCCGGCGGCACGGGCGACGTCGCGGCTGGTGACGCGGCCGGCGGCGGCCGGGCTACGAGGGGGCGCGGCGTCAGCCGCTCCAGTGGAGCCGGTGCTCGCACCGGGAGGCGGCGCGGCCTCGTTGCTGGTCACCGGGGTGTCACTCCTTGCGTGTGTCCGCTGCGGGGTGGACCCGCGGATTGCCGCCATGGTACGTATGACGCCGGAAGTTATACGTAACACGTCCGGGCCGGTCCGGGCGGAGAGGGGCAGGCATGGCCGCCGGATACGCGGATTTGCTCAGAACCCGGCATGCGGCCCGGCTGCTGGCGGGGACCCTGCTCGGCCGGCTGCCGAACGCCACCGCGCCCCTGGCGGTGATCCTCTTCGTCCGCGCCCAGGGCGGCAGCTACGCACTGGCCGGAGCGCTATCCGCGGTCTACGGCCTCTGCAACGCCATCGGCCAGCCGCTCCTCGGGCGGGCGGTGGACGTCTACGGGCAGCCGCGGGTGATGCTGCCCGCCTCGGTGCTCTCCGCGCTCGGGATGGCGCTGCTCGCGGCCGTCGGGGTGGATCCGCTGTGGCTCGCCTACGCCGCCGTGGTGATCGGCGGGTTCTTCACCCCGCCCCTGGAGGGCGGGCTGCGGGCGCTGTGGCCGGGGGTGCTCCAGCGCGCGGACCGGGTGCACGCCGCGTACGCGCTGGACGCGGTGGCGCAGGAAGTCATGTTCGCCGTGGGGCCGTTGCTGGTCACGCTGTGCGTGGCGGCTTGGTCGGCCGGCGCGGCGCTGCTGGTCATCAACGCGCTCGGGGTGCTCGGCGCGCTGTCCGTCGTGGTCTCCAGGCCCTCCCGGGAGTGGCGCAGCGGGCCGCGCGAGGCGCACTGGCTGGGGGCGCTGCGCTCGTCCGGGATGCTGGTGCTGATCGGCGCGTTCTTCTTCGTCGGGCTGGCGCTGGGGTCGATCGGGGTGGCGGCGGTGGCGTACGCCGACGAGCACGGCGGCGGGATGATCTCCAGCTATCTGCTCTCCGCGCTCGGCGCCGGCGCGTTGGCCGGCGGCGTCGTCTACGGCGCCCGGGAGTGGCCCGGGCGACCGGAGGGGCGGCTGCGACTGCTCATCGCGCTGCTGGCGCTGGGGTATCTGCCGCTGGCGCTGGTGCCGGGCGTGGCCGGGATGACGGCGCTGACGGGAGTGGCCGGGGTGTTTCTGGCACCCGCGCTGGCCTGCGCGTTCGTGGTGGTGGACCGGCATGCGCCCAAGGGGACGGTGACGGAGGCGTTTTCCTGGCTGGTGACCACGTTCGGGGTCGGTTCGGCCGTGGGCGCCTCGGTGGTGGGCCCGGTGGTGGAGGCCGGCGGTTCGGCGGGCGGGTTCGCGGTCGCCGGGGCCGGCGGGATCGCCGCGCTGCTCGTCCTTTTGTCGACGAAGCGATTTCTGGGTGATCCGGTGCAGCGTACAGCGGGTGACCGCCCGGCGGAAAATGATCGAAACGGGGCTGTCGAACCCGGTTTCAGAGCAGGCCATCAGGCGTAATGTTCAGTCATGGACCGCCGCATTTTCGGGCTGGAGAACGAGTACGGCGTCACGTGCACGTTCAGGGGACAGCGCCGACTGTCTCCTGACGAGGTGGCGCGGTACCTCTTCCGCCGTGTCGTGTCATGGGGCCGCAGCAGCAATGTCTTCCTGCGGAACGGCGCCCGCCTGTACTTGGACGTGGGTTCGCATCCGGAATACGCAACTCCCGAGTGCGACAACGTGACCGAGCTGGTCACCCACGACAAGGCCGGTGAGCGCATTCTCGAAGGTCTGCTCGTCGACGCCGAACGCCGCCTGCACGAGGAGGGAATCGCGGGCGACGTCTACCTCTTCAAGAACAACACCGATTCGGCGGGAAACTCCTACGGCTGCCACGAGAACTATCTCGTCGCCCGGCACGGCGAGTTCTCCCGGCTCGCGGACATCCTCATCCCGTTCCTGGTCACCCGGCAGCTGCTGTGCGGCGCGGGCAAGGTGCTGCAGACGCCGCGCGGCGCCGTGTACTGCGTCAGCCAGCGCGCGGAACACATCTGGGAGGGCGTCTCCTCGGCGACCACCCGCTCCCGGCCAATCATCAACACCCGCGACGAGCCGCACGCGGACGCCGAGCGCTACCGCCGGCTGCACGTCATCGTCGGCGACTCGAACATGTCCGAGACGACGATGATGCTGAAGGTCGGCGCCACCGACCTCGTCCTGCGCATGATCGAGGCGGGCACCGTCATGCGCGATCTGACGCTGGAGAACCCGATCCGGGCGATCCGCGAGGTCAGTCACGACATCACCGGCCAGCGCAAGGTGCGGCTGGCGAGCGGGCGCGAGGCGTCGGCGCTGGAGGTCCAGCAGGAGTACTACGAGAAGGCCGTCGACTTCTGCGACCGCCGGGGAATCCGGACGGGCACCGTCGAGCGGGTCCTGGAGCTGTGGGGCCGGACGCTGGAGGCGATCCGGGACGAGCAGCTGGACCGTATCTCCACCGAGATCGACTGGGTGATGAAGCATCAGCTCATCGAGCGCTACCGCACGAAGAACAACATCACCATGTCCCATCCGCGCGTGGCGCAGATAGACCTCGCGTATCACGACATCCACCGCCGCCGGGGGCTTTACTACCTCCTGGAGCGGAAGGGGCAAGCGGAGCGGATCTGCAACGACTTGAAGATCTTCGAGGGTAAGTCGGTGCCGCCGCAGACCACGCGTGCGCGGCTGCGCGGTGACTTCATTCGCCGGGCGCAGGAGCAGCGCCGTGATTTCACCGTCGACTGGGTGCATCTGAAGCTCAATGACCAGGCACAGCGCACGGTCCTGTGCAAGGACCCGTTCCGTTCCGTCGACGACCGGGTGGAGAAGCTGATCGCCGGCATGTGAGCGGCGGGAACACGAGGCGGTGCGCCGGGAGCGGAATGCTCCCGGCGCATTGCGTGTGTTGTGCCGGGAAACCGCCACGGGTGCAGGTCGTAGAGTGGCGGGCATTGCCCATCTACCCCACGAGCCCGAGTTGGACAGATGCTGAATTCTCCCGGGGGACGCTTCCCCCGCCCGTTCACCAAGCACACCCGCCGCGCCGCTGCCGCCGCGCTGGCCGTGCCCGTTCTGCTCTTCACCGCCGCCTGCGGGTCCGACGACGGCAAGACCTCCGGCGAGGCCGTGGTCAAGGTGACGGGCACCGCGGGCAAGAAGCCCACCATCACCGTGCCCAAGGGCGCCAAGCCCGCCGACAAGGCTGTCACCAAGACCCTCGTCGAAGGCAAGGGCGCGGTCGTCAACAAGGGGGACACGGTCCGGCTGGACTTCGTCGCTCAGACGATGAAGGGCCAGGACCTCGGTAGCAGCTGGACGCCGCAGCCGGGCGCCAAGCCCGGTGCGCCGCGGACCCAGGTCGTCAGTGAGGTCACCGACCAGATGACGCAGCAGATGCTGCCGCCCAAGGTCATGACCGCGGTGGCCGGGCAGAAGGTCGGCAGCCGGTTCGAGGTCGAGGGCACCGCGAAGGCGCTGATCGGCGAGGGTCTGAACCCGCAGTCCGGCATCAAGCCGGAGGACGGCCTGGTGTGGGTCGTCGATGTGGTCGGCGCGAAGAAGGTGGACAAGAAGGCGAAGGCCGAGGGCACCCAGGCGGCGCCGGAGGACGGGATGCCGGAGGTCAAGGCCGAGGACGCCAAGGCCGCGACGATCACCATCCCCGAGGGGGAGAAGGCGCCCACCGACCTCAAGCAGCAGGTGCTGATCCAGGGCAAGGGCGCCGAGGTGAAGGCCGGTGACGGGCTGATCGCCCAGTACACCGGTGTGAAGTGGGAGGACGGCAAGAAGTTCGACTCGTCCTGGGACCACGGGGGCGCGACCGCGTTCCAGATCGGCACCGGGCAGGTCGTCCAGGGTTGGGACCAGGCACTGGTCGGCAAGCACGTCGGGGACCGGGTGGAGATCGTGATCCCGCCGAAGCTGGGCTACGGCGGGAGTCCGCAGCACGAGCTGGCGAAGAACACCCTGGTCTTCGTGGTCGACATCGTCGGCACGGTCTGACGGCGGCTGCCGCAAGATCTGCAAGACTGAGCCGGTAATCGAAAAGATTCGCAAGTAGGAGCTCATACGTGAACATCGACAAGCCCGAGATCGACTTCCCCGAGGGCCCGGCCCCGTCCGACCTGGAGATCGTGGACCTGTGGGAGGGTGACGGGCCGGTCGCCAAGGCCGGGGACATGGTCTCCGTCCACTACGTCGGCGTCTCCTTCAGCACGGGCGAGGAGTTCGACGCGAGCTGGAACCGCGGCAGGCCGCTGGAGTTCAAGCTGGGTGCCGGCCAGGTCATCGCGGGCTGGGACAAGGGTGTCGAGGGCATGAAGGTGGGCGGCCGGCGCCGCCTGACCATCCCGGCGCACCTCGCCTACGGTGACCGCGGTGCCGGCGGCAAGATCGCCCCGGGCGAGACCCTGATCTTCGTCTGCGATCTGGTCTCCGTCTGAGACCCCGTCCGACGCTCCGAGGGCCCATGCTGGATGGCATGGGCCCTCGGCTTTGCCGCACGCACCCAGAACGGTACGGTCAGCGGTCGGGAGCTCAACGAGAAAGGGCGTCGATGGCGATTGCCAAGGCCGAGCGGCTGATGAGTCTGGCGCTGTGCCTGCTGGGGACGCGACGCCCGCTGTCCAAGCGCGAGCTGCGGATGTCGATCGAGGCTTACATCGAGGTCGGTAGACCGGGGAGTGCCGCGGTCGGTAGACCGGGGAGTGCTGCGGTCGGTAGACCGGGGAGTGCCGCGGTCGGTAGACCGGGAAATGCTGCGGTCGGCAGACCGGGAGGCACGGCCGCGGCCGGCGGGGACGAGTCCTTCAACCGGATGTTCGAGCGGGACAAGGACGATCTGCGCGAACTCGGCCTGGTCATCGAGACCGTCGACGGGATCGACGGCGAGGTCGGCTATCTCGCCCGCCGTGACAGCAACCGGCTGCCCCCGATCACCCTGGACGCCGAGGAGGCCGCCGCTCTCGGGCTCGCCGCCAAGGTCTGGCAGCAGGCCCGGCTCGCCGGCGCGGCCAGCGGTGCTCTGCAGAAGCTGCGGGCGGCCGGGATGCCGCTCGCCGGGGACGTTGGGGAGGTGGACGCCGGGCAGCCGCACAGCGCCCTGGAACCGCGGATCCCGACCCATGAAGCCGCCTTCGAGCCGCTGATGCTGGCCTGCCGCGACCGCCGCCCGGTCGTCTTCGACTACCGCAAGTCCAATGCCGCGCGCCCCGAGCAGCGGCACATCGAGCCGTGGATCCTGGAGTGCTGGCGCGGCCACTGGTACGTCGCCGGCTGGGACCGGGAGCGGAAGGCCGAGCGGGTCTTCAGGCTGTCCCGGATCACCGGCAAGGTCCGTTCCCGGCAAGGGGCGTTCACCGCTCCGGTGCCCGACCACGTCACCGTCCGCGAGACCGTCGAGAGCTGGGCCGGGGAGACCGCCACCGGCACCGCCCGGATCAAACTCCGCGCGGAGCACGGCTATCCGCTGCGCGCCCGGGCGCTGAGCGTCCGCGCGCTGGGCGACGGCTGGGACGAGTTGGAGATCCCGTACGGGCACGGACTCGACGCCTGGCTCGTGGAGTTCGGGCCCGATGTGGTGGTACTGGAACCCGCGGAGCTGCGCGCCGACGTCATCGACCGGCTGCGCGCCGTGGCCAAGGGCTGAGAGGGACGGGGAGCGGACTCCATGGCTACGAACGCGATCGACCAGACCCGCCGGATGCTGTCGCTGGTGACCTATCTGCGCGAGCGCCCCGGCGCCCGGGTCGGCGATGTCGCCCGCGCCTTCGGCATCACCGAGGACGAGCTGATCGGCGACCTCGACGTGCTGCCGATGTGCGGGACGAGCTTCCGCGGCGGCGACCTCCTCGACATCGACACCGACGGCGACCGCATCTGGTGGCACAACCCCGACGACGTCGCCGAGCCGCTGCGGCTGGCCGCCGACGAGGCCACCGCGCTGCTGGTCGCGGCGCGTGCGGTGGCGACCCTGCCGGGGCTGCGCGAGGGCGACCGGCAGGCGCTGCTGCGGGCCACTGCCAAGCTGGAGGCGGCGGCGGGCGAGGCGGCCGGGGCCAGCTCCCGGCTGTCGGTCATCTTCGAGTCCGAGGGCGGGGTGTTCGCCGATGTGGACCGCGCCATCGCCGAGCGGCGCCGGCTGTGGCTGCGCTACTACTCCCCGGCGCGCGACGAGCTGACCGAGCGCGAGGTGGACCCGATCCGGCTGTTCGCCGTCGGCCACACCTACATGGAGGCGTGGTGCCGGCTTTCCGAGGCCCGGCGGACGTTCCGGCTCGACCGGGTGGCCGAGATCAAGCTGCTGGACGCGCCGGCCGACCCGCCGCCCATCGAGCTGCGCGACTTGTCCGAGGGACTGGTGCAGCCCGCGGCCGAGGATCCCGAGGTCGTGATCGAGGTCGGGCCCGGCGGGCGCTGGGTCGCCGAGTACTACCCGCACGACCGGGCCGACGAACTCCCCGACGGCGGGCTGCGGATCACGCTGCGCACCCCCGACCCGGCGTCGCTGCGCCGGCTGGCCCTGCGGCTGGGCCGGGACGGCCGGATCGTCTCGCCCGCGGTGCTCGCGGACAGCGCGCGGCAGGCGGCCGGGCAGGCGCTTGCGGCGTACGGCGGGTGAGCCCGGTCCGCCGCGGACCGCGCGGGCGCACCGATGACCGTTCGAGGCAGCGAAGGATGACGACCACGATGGCGACGACCACTCTGGCGAGCATGGCCGCTCCGGTGTTCTTCAAGGCGGCCTGCCCGGACTGCCGGGGCCGCTTCGAGCTGGCCTCGGACGCCTTCCGGCTGGCCATCGGTGCCAGCAGCCGTACCACCTTCTACTCCTTCACCTGCCCCGAGTGCGACCGGGCGGTGCGCCGGCCGGCCGGGGAGCGCATCGTGGAGCTTCTCACCGGCGGCGGGGTGCGGACGCTGCGGCTGCACACCGGCTGAGTCGTCGCGCACCGGCTGGGCGCGACCGGTCGGCCTCCGGCGCGGCGTACGTCCGGCGCGGGCGGGGCCGGTGCGGGCCGTTCCGGTGGCGGCCGGCTCGCCCTGCCCCGACCGATAGGCTCGCCCCATGCTTTGGCCCATGATCGCAATCGCCCTCGGCTTCCTGGGGATCGCCGTCCTCGGCGTCCTCGCCGTCCGTGTCTTCGTCGAAGTGCGGCGGCTGGCCCGGCAGGTCGGTACGGCGACGGAGCGGATCCAGCGGGCCGCACAGGACCTGGAGCGGGCCGCGGTCCCGCTCGCCTCCCGGATGCACGACGCCACCCGTGACTGACGGCTGCGCTCTGCTTCGCCGGGGTCGCGAAAGGTAGGCTGCACCAGCGGGTCAGGCCGTGCGGTGGTGCGGGCAATCCGGAATACGCACGGGGATTGCCGGACGTTCACCACCGAACGTTACGATCGTGGCACCACCCGGACACCAGTCCGACCCCATCGGCAGGCACCACAGGAGACGCCGCCCCGGCGAGAAGGTAGTCGCACATGCTAGCCAACCTGAGGCCCACCGAGATTCTGCTGATCCTCGCCGTGGTCTTTCTGCTGTTCGGCGCGAAGAAGCTTCCTGACATGGCGCGTTCGCTCGGCAAGTCGGCCCGCATCCTCAAGAGCGAGGCCAAGGCGATGAAGCAGGAGAGCGAGGCCGAGCGGGCGGCCGGCAGCGGCACCGCGTCCCAGACGTCTCAGGCTCCTGCCGACGCGGCACCCCAGGCACCTCGTACGATTCAGGCTGCGCCCGGTGATGTGGCCAGCTCGCGCCCCGTGGCCGAGCCGAACCGCACCACCCAGAGCTGACCGAGCCGGATCCAGCCGCCCGACCCCGTCGGAGCGGCTGACGCACGAGACGAGGAAGTGGGTTGCCCAAGTCTGCCCGCAAGCAGGAGAAGGACCCCGAGGGGCGGATGCCCCTCGCGGCGCATCTGCGTGAGCTGCGCAACCGGCTGCTGAAGTCGGTGCTGGCGATCCTCGTGGTCACCATCATCGCCGCGCTCAAGTACAGGGCGATCGCCGATTTCATCACGGGCCCGACCATCGCGGCCGTCGGCTGCCCCAAGAACGGCGCGGCGGCCGGCGGTCACCCCTGCGCGAACATCGTCGCGCAGGGTTTCATCGCCCCGTTCACGATCATGCTCAAGCTGTCGCTGACCGTGGGACTGGTCGCCGCCAGCCCGCTGTGGCTCTACCAGCTCTGGGCCTTCCTCGCCCCCGGTCTGCACAAGCACGAGAAGAAGTACGCACTGAGCTTCGTCGCCGCCGGTGTGCCGCTCTTCTTCGGCGGTGCCTACCTCGCCTACGCGGTGCTGCCCACCACCGCCGCCGCACTGGTCGGGCTGACCCCCGAGAACTGGTCCAACCTCTTCCCGGCCGACGACTTCTTCGACATCGTCACGCGCATGGTGCTGGTCTTCGGCTTCTCCTTCGAGCTGCCGCTGCTGCTGGTGCTGCTGAACAAGGGCGGGGTGCTCACCGGCCAGCGGATCCTGAGCTGGTGGCGGTTCATGGTGCTGGGCATCACGATCTTCGCGGCCGTCGCCACCCCGACCGGTGACCCGCTGACCATGTCGCTGCTGGCCGCCCCCATCATCCTGCTGTACTTCGGCGCCGTCGGCATCTGCCTCCTCAACGACCGCCGCCGCAAGCTCGCCGACCCGAACGCGGGCCTGTCCGACGACGAGGCGTCGGAGCTGGATCTGACGCCGTCCGACGTCGAGGCCATCGAGCCGGTCTCGTCCAGCCGGATGCTGCCGGAGCAGCCGACCGGCGAGAAGGACGGCAACCGGCGCGGCGGCTACGACGACGCGACGTGAGACGGCGCTGACCGGGCGGCGCGCGGGAGATGACGCGTAGTCGCGGCGTCACGTGAAGTGACGCGCCATGGACCGGCCTTGCGGCCCCCGGGCTCTTCGAGCCGGGGGCCGCAGTCGTGTGCGGGGGAGCGGGGCGGGTGCCGGGTGGGCCGGGTAAAGGCCCGCCATAAAGATCGGGTCGTTGTCAGAGGTGGCCGGTAGGCTCGTAAGCACGATGACCGAGGACATGTCCCCTGCTGAGCGCTATGCCGCCGCCAAGTTCCGGGCGGCCGAGCAGGCCACCGCACTCGCCCCTTTCCGGGAGCTGTACGACTTCGAGCTGGATCCGTATCAGGTCGAGGCGTGCCAGGCCCTGGAGTCAGGTAAGAGCGTGCTGGTCGCGGCTCCCACCGGATCCGGCAAGACGATCGTCGGCGAATTCGCCGTCCACCTGGCCCTGGCACAGGGCCGCAAGTGCTTCTACACCACGCCCATCAAGGCGTTGTCCAACCAGAAGTTCCAGGACCTGGTCAAGCGTTACGGTCCCGAGAAGGTCGGCCTGCTGACCGGCGACAACAGCGTCAACGGCGATGCCCCGGTGATCGTGATGACCACCGAGGTCCTGCGGAACATGCTCTATGCGGGCTCGCAGTCGCTGGTGGGCCTGGGGCATGTGGTCATGGACGAGGTGCACTACCTCTCCGACCGGTTCCGCGGCGCCGTCTGGGAAGAGGTGATCATCCATCTTCCCGAGTCGGTGACCCTGGTGTCACTGTCCGCGACGGTCTCCAACGCCGAGGAGTTCGGGGACTGGCTGGACACGGTCCGCGGTGACACCGCGGTGATCGTCTCCGAGCACCGCCCGGTGCCCCTGTGGCAGCACGTCCTCGCGGGCCGCCGGATCTACGACCTCTTCGAGGAGCGGGACGGGCAGGTCGGCGGCCGGCGGGAGGTCAACCCCGACCTGGAGCGCTTGGCGCGGATGGAGAACAGCCGGCCCACGTTCGGCCGGGACAAGCGCCGCGGGCGGAACATGCGCGAGGCGGACCGGGAGCGGGAGCGCCGCCAGCGGGCCCGGATCTGGACGCCGAGCCGGCCCGAGGTGATCGAGCGGCTCGACAACGAAGGGCTGCTGCCCGCCATCACCTTCATCTTCAGCCGCGCCGGGTGCGAGGCGGCCGTCCAGCAGTGCCTGTATTCGGGCCTGCGGCTCAACGACCAGGAGGGCCGTGAGCAGGTCCGCCGGATAGTCGAGGCCCGGACGGCCGGAATCCCGGACGACGACCTGCACGTGCTGGGCTACTTCGAGTGGCTGGAGGGCCTGGAGCGGGGCATCGCGGCGCACCACGCCGGCATGCTGCCGACGTTCAAGGAGGTCGTCGAGGAGCTGTTCGTCAAGGGCCTGGTCAAGGCCGTCTTCGCCACCGAGACGCTGGCGCTGGGCATCAACATGCCCGCCCGGTCGGTGGTGTTGGAGAAGCTCGTCAAGTGGAACGGCGAGCAGCACGCCGACATCACCCCCGGCGAGTACACCCAGCTGACCGGTCGCGCCGGGCGCCGCGGGATCGACGTCGAGGGCCATGCGGTGGTGCTGTGGCAGCGCGGGATGAATCCGGGCGCGCTGGCCGGTCTCGCCGGGACGCGGACGTATCCGCTGCGCTCCTCGTTCAAGCCGTCGTACAACATGGCGGTCAATCTCGTCTCGCAGTTCGGGCGGCACCGTTCGCGGGAGCTGCTGGAGATGTCGTTCGCGCAGTTCCAGGCGGACAAGTCGGTGGTCGGGATCTCCCGGCAGGTGCAGAAGAACGAGGAGGGGCTGACCGGCTACCGCGGTTCGATGGTCTGCCACCTCGGCGACTTCGAGGAATACTCCCGGCTGCGGCGGGAGTTGAAGGACCGCGAGACGGAGCTGGCCAAGCAGGGCGCGGTGCAGCGCCGGGCGGCGGCAGCGGCGGCGCTGGAGAAGCTGAAGCCCGGCGACGTCATCCATGTGCCGACGGGCAAGTACGCGGGGCTGGCGCTGGTGCTGGACCCGGGCATGCCCTCGGGGCGGACCAACGGCCACCGCGGCTTCGACGCCCAGGACGGGCCCCGGCCGCTGGTGCTGACCGCCGAACGGCAGGTCAAGCGGCTGGCCTCGATCGACTTCCCGGTGCCGGTGGCGGCGCTGGACCGGATGCGGATCCCGCGCACGTTCAACGCCCGCAGCCCGCAGTCGCGGCGCGATCTGGCGTCCGCGCTGCGCACCAAGGCCGGTCATCTGGTGCCCTCGCGGCACCGCAAGCCGCGTGCGGAGGCGGCCGACGACCGGGAGATCAGTCGGCTGCGGACGGAGATCCGGGCGCATCCCTGCCATGGCTGCGACGAGCGGGAGGACCACGCCCGCTGGGCGGAGCGCTATCACCGGCTGCTGCGGGACACCCGCCAGCTGGAGCGGCGGATCGAGGGGCGTACGAACACCATCGCGCGCACCTTCGACCGCATCTGCGCGCTGCTGACCGAGCTGGACTACCTCGAAGGCGACACCGTCACCGACGAGGGCCGCCGGCTGGCCCGGCTCTACGGCGAGCTGGACCTGCTGGCCAGCGAGTGCCTGCGGGCGGGGGTCTGGGAGGGCCTGGCCCCGGCGGAGCTGGCGGCCTGCGCCTCGGCGCTGGTGTACGAGGCGCGGCAGGCGGACGACGCGGTGGCGCCCAAGCTGCCGGTCGGCAAGGCGCGGGACGCGCTGGCGGAGATGGTCCACATCTGGGGCCGGCTGGACGCCCTGGAGGAGGACCACAAGATCAGCCAGGCGGAGGGCGTCGGCCAGCGCGAACCGGACCTCGGCTTCGCCTGGGCCGCGTACCGCTGGGCCTCCGGCTTCGGCCTCGACGAGGTGCTCCAGGAGGCGGACATGCCCGCCGGCGACTTCGTCCGCTGGTGCAAGCAACTGGTGGACGTCCTCGGGCAGATCGCGGCGGCGGCGCCCCCCGAGGGCACGGTCGCGCGGTCCGCGCGCAAGGCCATGGACGGCGTGCTGCGCGGGGTCGTGGCGTACTCGTCGGTGGGGTAGTCCGCCCGTGGGGTCATGGCCGGGGGCCGTACGGACCGGCCATGACCCACGGACAGGCCCTACGAGGCCCGTTGTGCCGCCGCTCGCTCCGCGTCCCGCTTGGCGACCTCTTCGCGGACGAGCGGGATGACGTAGCGGCCGAAGTCGACGGCGTCGTCGAGAAGGTCGTAGCCGCGGGCGGAGAGGATGCCCACGCCCAGGTCGTAGTAGTCCAGCAGGGCCCGGGCCACGGTCTCCGGCGTGCCGACCAGGGCCGTGGAGTTGCCGGCGCCGCCGGTCTCCGCGGCGGTGGGCGTCCACAGCGCTCGGTCGTGCCGCTCGCCCTCGGCCGCGACCGCCAGCAGCCGCTGCGAGCCGGCGTTCTGAGGGTTCGTCAGCGGATGGCGGCGGCTCGGCGGGCCGCCCGCCTTGCGCGCCCTGATCCGGCCCAGGGTGCGGTGCGCCTTCTCCCAGGCCAGTTCCTCCGTGGGCGCGATGATCGGCCGGAAGGCGACCTGGATCCGGGGGGTGTCGCTGCGGCCGGCCGCCTGCGCCGCGGCCTGCACCGAGGCGATCTGCTCGGCGGTCTGCGCCAGCGGCTCGCCCCACAGGCAGTAGATGTCCGCCTCGGCACCGCCCGCCGCGTACGCCGCGGGGGAGGAACCGCCGAACGAGACCTGCGGATGCGGCTGTTGGACGGGGAAGGTGTCGCTGACGAAGTCGTGGAAGCGGTAGTGCGTCCCCTCGTGGTCGAAGGGTTCACGGGTGGTCCAGATCTTCTTGACGATCCGGATGTACTCGCGGGTGCGGGCGTAGCGCTTGTCCTTGGTGAGGGTGTCGCCCTCGCGGCGCTGCTCGTGGTCGTTGCCGCCGGTGATGAAGTGGACGGCGAGCCGGCCGTCGCTGATGTGGTCCAGGGTGGCGAAGGTCTTCGCGGCGAACGTCGGGTAGGAGACGTTCGGGCGGTGCGCCACCAGGATCTGGAGGGTGTCGGTCCGGGCGGCGACAAAGGCGGCGGCCGGGGAGGGGTCGGGGGAGCCGGATCCGTACGCGAACAGGACCCGGTCCCAGCCGTGGTCCTCGTGGGCGCGGGCGAGCCGGAGCGTGTACTCCTTGTCGAAGGAGGCGCCGGAGCGGGGGGTGACTTCGGATCCGTCGTTGGTCGCGGCGATGCCGAGGAACTCGACAGGCATGGGTACGGCCTCGTCTTCTCGTGAAAAGTGCCTGGGTGTGGGGCGCGGTCGAGAAGTCAGTGGCAACAGGAGGCGGACCACACCCGACCGAAGTCGATGTGGTCGCGGGTGACCAGCCGTTGCCGAGGTCGCATGCGGCCAGTGGAACAGGCGGACGGATGCGCCGTCAACCGTTTACCGGACAAGGGCCTGGCGCCGGACCCGGCGGCCAGGGCCTGGTTTGCCGGGGCCGCACGGCGTAAATCTCTCCCTACGGAAGGTCTCCACGCCAGGTCCCCAGGAAAGGCCCCAACGGAAGGCACGACGCGACGCCTCGCAGCGAAAGGCCGCCGGTATGCCCGCAACCATGCCGCCGTCCCCGCCCGGTCCCGACGTACGCCGCCGACTGCTGCTGCGCGGCGGAGTGTTGGCCGACCCGGAGGTCGGCATACCGGCGCCTGGCGAGGTGGCCGTGGCCGGCGGACGGATCGCGGCGGTCGGCGCGCCCGGGACGCTGTCCGCGCCGGGCGCCGAGGTGTACGACGCGCGCGGGCTGCTGGTCACCCCGGGGCTGATCGATCTGCACGCCCATGTCTACGACAGGGCGACGGAGTTGGGGCTTCCGGCCGACCGGGCGGGGATCGAACGGGGCGTCACCACTGTTGTCGATGCCGGAAGTTGCGGCAGTGACCGGTGGGCAGACTTCGCCACCTCCGTCGTCGCGCCGGGCGGCACCCGCGTGCTGGCCTGGCTCAATGTCGCGCGGCACGGGCTGGTCCGGGGGAGTGGTGAACTCGCCGGCGGCGCGGTCGATCTGGACCCTGAGGCCACCGCCGGTGTGCTGGTCCGCGAACGGAGGACGGTGCGCGGGCTCAAGGTGCGGATGAGCCGCTCGGCGCTCGGCGGCAGCGGCCTGGCGCCGCTGCGGGTCGCCCGTGAGGTGGCGGCGGTGTGCGGGGTGCCGGTGATGGTGCATGTGGGGAACCCGCCGCCGGAGCTGGGCGCGGTGCTGGACCTGCTCGGTCCCGGCGATGTGGTCACCCATGCGTTCCACGGGAAGGCCGGTGGGCTGTTCGGGGGCGGCCCGGAGCCCCTGCCGCAGCTGCGGGCGGCGCTGGAGCGGGGGGTGCGCCTCGATGTGGGGCACGGCAGCGCGAGCTTCGCGTTCGGCACGGCGGAGCGGGCGCTGGCGGCGGGCATCCGCCCGTACACCATCAGCACCGACCTGCACCGGCGGAACGCGGCGGGGCCCGTGTACGACCTGACCACCACGATGGCCAAGCTGCTCGCGCTGGGCATGCCACTGCCCGAGGTGATCCGCTGCGTCACCCTGCATCCGGCCGACGTGCTCGGGATGCGCGGGGAGTTGGGGACGCTGCGGGTCGGGGCGGTGGCCGATCTGACCGTGCTGGAGGAGCGTGCGGCGGCCGCACCGCGGTGGCTGGTCGACGCCGCGGGGGAGCGCCGGCCGGCGCGGCGGTGGCTGGTGCCGGTCGCGGCCGTACGGGCGGGGCGGCTGGTGCCGGTGCGCGAGGCCGCCGCGTGACGGGCGCGGAGCGGGCCGCCGGCCTCGTCGAGCGGCTGGCCGCCGTGGTCGCCGCGAGCGGTGCCCCGGTGCGGGAGGCGGACCGCCGGGACCTCGCCCGGCTGCTCCCGCTGATCGCGGAGCGGGCCGCCGCGGAGCGGCTCGCGTTCGACGACGCGCGCGGGCTGGCGCTGGCCGTGCACGCCCTCGGGTTCGTCCGGCGGGTGCGGTCCGGCGCGCACCTCGACCCGCTGGACGCGGCCCTGGCCGAGGAGCTGGCGCCGCGGCTGCTGACCGCGGCCCGCACGGCGATCGACGCGTACTGCGCGCCCCTCGGGTTCCGCGCCCGGGACGCCGAAGTCCTGCTGCTGGCACTGCACTTCGCGATGGCGCGGCCGGGCCGGCCGGGCGATCGGCCGACTCCACCACAAGGGAGCACCGCATGACAGTCAAGATCGTGATCGGGCACCGGCTCGGCAGGGGCCAGGCGGTCGCCGACGGCATCCGTGCGGCCGGCGCCGTACCGGTGCTGATCCCCGGGCCCGGTGCGGACATGAAGGTCGGCGACGTGATGGCCGCCGAGGGGGCGGCGCTGGGGATCTCGTTCTGCGGGAGCGGCGGCGCGGGGGCGGTGACCGCCCGGACCCGCTACGGGCACGACATCGCGTTCGGGCTGCGCTCGGCACAGGCCGGGGTCACCGCCGTCCAGCAGGGCCGGACCGTGCTCGGCTTCGGGTTCCTGGACACCGAGGAGCTGGGCTTCGCGGTGGCCGGGGCGCTGCTGCGGAAGCTGGGGGAGCCGGCGTGAACGAGGAGCGGCGCACGGTACGGGTCGACGGCGCCGGGCCGACCCGGGAGCGGGCGTTCGCCGCCGCGTTGCGGCAGGTCGCCGCGGCGGTCGGGGAGGCCGTGGACGGGGTCTGCTACCGGGTGGAGCCGCTGGCCGTGGAGGTGGTGTCGGCGGTCGAACACCGGTGGACGGAACGGTTCCTGGGGCTGCTGTTCCCCCGGGAGTGCCGGCGGTACGAGCTGACGCTGCGGATCGAGGTGCGGGTCGCCGCGCTCGATCCGGACGCCATCGCCTTCACCGTTCGCGAGGAGCGGCTGACGCCCCTTCAGCACGCGCTGCGTATGAGGTGAGGACACCCGTATGAGCAGCCTTCTGTACGCCGCCGGGGACACCACCGTGGCCGTCGCGCCGGGCGGTACGCTCACCGTCGCGCTGGAGTCGATGGTCATCGGCGCGCTGATCGGCTTCGGGGCGGGCGCCGGTGTGGCTCGGATGTTCCACGCGCCCACCGTCCAGGGCTTGGGCGCCTTCCGCACCCTGGGTGAGCTGAACGCCTGCGAGAACGATCCCGTCGCGCACTTCTCCTTCGGGCTCGGCTTCTTCTTCCACGCCTGGGCGAGCGCCGTCGGCACCGGTGCGCTGACCTCGGACGTGGACCACCGGATCGTTCCGCACTGGGCGGCAGCGCTGTCGACGGCCCGGCACGGCGGCCGGGGGGTCGCCGCGACGCTGCACAACCCGCGGCGGATGGCGGTGGTCGGGGCGGCCGTCGGCCTCGTCCTGGTGACCGTGCTGAACACCACCGCGGCGGCCGTTCCGCACTCGCTGCAGCAGGTCGCCGCCGCTGTCCTCGGGCCGGCCTCGCAGTGGCTGATCAACCCGGTGATGCCGATCGTCTTCTGGATGGCGGCGGTCGACGCGGGGCGGCGTACCGGCGGCTGGGGCACGGCGCTCGGCGGACTGGCGCAGGTGGTGATGGGCAACGCGGTGCCCGGCATCGTGCTCGGCATCGTCGTCGGCAGGGGCGTCGACGAACTGGGCTGGACCCGGACCACCAGGGTGCTGTGCGCGGCGGTGGTGGCGCTGTTCGCGGCCGGCGCCGTGCTGCGCGGTGCCGACCTCCAACTGCTGCGCCAGATGCACGCCGAGGTGCCGCGGTGGCTACGGCAGCTGCACGACGCCGTCGGCGGCGGACCGGCGAAGTGAGGGAGTCGTAACGATGAGGAAGGGGCCGCGGGACGTCCCCGGCGAGGGGAGCTTCTGGCTCTCCGAAGGGGCCTTTCTGCTCTTCGCGGCGTGCCTGGCGGCGGGCATCTTCGCCGGGACGCAGCTGTACTACGTCCACCGCACCGGCACCTTCAGCGATGTCGCGGTCACCGCGCTGCTCAAGGCCGGTATGGACACCGGGAGTTACGGGGCGGCGGCGGCCTTCGGCGCCGGCTTCCTCTTCGCCCGGGTCATCGAGGGGCCGATGGTCGGGATCCTGGACATCGGCGGCTCCCTCCAGACCGGCGTCGGCATCGGGATCCCCGCGATGCTGCTGGCGGCCGGGGTCACCGCCCCGCTGCAGCACTTCTGGCTGGCGGTGCCCACCGGGGCCGTCCTGGGCGCACTGATCGGTGCGGTGGTCCTCGCCGTCCGCCGGGCCACGGTGCACTCCGCGGGCGGCGGCGGGTCGACCTTCGGGGCCGACGTGATGATGGGCGCCGGCAACTCCGCGGGGCGCTACCTCGGCCCGCTCGTCATCATCGCCGCGGCCACCGCGTCGCTGCCCGTGGGCCTGGGCGCCACGCTCGGGGCGGCGCTCTTCCACCGGTGGCGCAAGCCGCTCACCGGTGGGGCGATCCTCGGCGCGATGCTCCTCGGGGTGTTCTTCCCGATCACGGGGAAGTGAGGGAGGAGGCACCGGAGTTGCACCGGCTCGGCCGCCTCGGCGCGCCCGTGCCGCCCCGGTCCGGCGTACCGACCACCACCGCTGACGGAAGGCACCCACCATGAGCACCCTCCGCGAGGACCTGGGCGTCACCCCCGCCGTCAACGCGGCCGGCAAGCTGACCGTCCTCGGCGGCAGCAGGCTCGACGAGACGGTGATCGCCGCGATGGGCGAGGCGGCCCGCCACCATGTGGTGATGGACGATCTGCTGGTCGCCGCGGGCCGGGAGCTGGCCCGCGCCACCGGCACGGAGGACGCCTGCCCCACCACGGGCGCCGCCGCCGGGATCGCCATCGCGGTCGCCGCGCTGGTCGCCGGTACGGATCCGGCGCGCGTCGAGCGGCTGCCGGACGCCGGTGACGCCCCCGCCGAGGTGGTGCTCCAGAAGGGGCACGCGGTCCACTTCGGCGCCCCGCTGACCCAGATGATCGCGCTGGGCGGCGGCCGTCCCGTGGAGGTCGGCAGCGTCAACGCGGTGCGTCCCGAGCACCTTTCGGCCGCCGTCACCGAGCGCACCGCCGCGCTGCTGTACGTCCAGTCGCACCACGCGGCGCGCAGCGGCGAGGTGCCGCTGGAGAGGGTGGTGGCGATCGGGCGGGCGCACGGGGTGCCGGTGATCGTGGACGCGGCGGCCGAGGAGGACCTCCGGTACTGGCCGGCCACCGGCGCGGACCTGGTCGTCTACAGCGGCGGCAAGGCCATCGGCGGCCCCACCTCCGGACTGATCTGCGGGCGGGCGGAGTTGATCGCCGCCTGCCGCGCCCAGTACGGGGGCATCGGCCGTCCCATGAAGGTGAGCAAGGAGGCCGTGTTCGGCCTCGTCCAGGCGGTCCGGGCGTACGACGGGGCCGGCGGCGCGGACGGGGCCGGGCGGGCGGCGGACCAGCGGGCGAGGATGGCGCGGCTGGCGGCGCGGCTGGACGGGCTTCCGGGGGTGTCGGCCCGGGTCGTACCGGACCCGGCGGGGCGGGGCATCCACCGCGCCGAGCTGACCGTCGATCCGGAGGCGGCGGGGCGGGACGCGGCGGGCCTGGCGGCGGAGCTGGCGGCCGGCGATCCGCCGATCTTCCTGAGGGGGCATCATATGGCCGCCGGGCGGCTGGCCGTCGATCCGCGCCCGCTGACGGCCGACGAGGAGGAGCAGGTGGTGGCGCGGCTCACCGGCATCCTGACCGGGGCCGCGCCCGGAGCCCGACCGGACGCCGCGGACGAGGCGGTGGAACGCCGCCTGGTCGTCACCGAGCCGGCCGGGCTGCACGCCCGCCCCGCCGCCGTCTTCGCGCAGACCGCGGGCCGGAGCGCGGCGGTGGTGACCGTCCGCCGCGCCCGGCCGTCCGGTCCGGGGGACGACTCCCGGGAGGTCTCGGCGCGCAGTGTGCTGTCGCTGATGTCGATCGGCATCCGCTGCGGCGAGGAGATCGTGCTCAGCGCCCGGGGTCCCGAGGCGGCGCGGACGCTGGCCGAACTGGCCGAGATCGTGGCGCCGCGGCCCCGCTGACCGCCGCGGTCGCGGTGAGGCGGCGATCCGGTCGGTCCCGAGGCGGCCGGGAAAGGAGAGCGGCGCGGCCCAGAGGTGAGCCGCGCCGCGGGAGGGGAATCCGGGAGGGGAAAGTGGTCGGAAGATGCTCAGGAGGCGAGCGCCGCCGGGGTCTCCTGCTCGGCCTCCACCTGCTGGTTCCACTCGCGCTTGCCGGCCTGCCAGCCGTCCTCGTCCTGGCCGGTGCGCCAGTAGCCGGAGATCGACAGATCCTCGCGCGGGACGCCGTGCTCGACCCGCAGCAGCCGGCGCAGCTCCCTGACGAAGCCCGCCTCACCGTGCACGAACGCCTGGACCCGTCCCGCCGGGAACTCCAACGCCCGTACGGCGGCGACCAGTTCACGGCCGACCGGGCCGGCGCCGCGGTGCAGCCAGGTGATCGCGGCGCCGGCCGGAGCGGTCAGCTCCTGCTGCTCCTCGGGGCCGGCGACCTCGATGAAGGCGTGCACCGCGGCGTCCGCGGGCATGCCGGCGAGCGCCGCCGCGATGGCCGGCAGGGCGCTCTCGTCGCCGGCCAGCAGATGCCAGTCGGCGGCGGCGTCCGGGGCGTAGGCGCCGCCCGGCCCCAGGAAACCGATCTCGTCGCCGGGCCGCGCGGCCACCGCCCACGGCCCGGCCAGGCCCGTGTCGCCGTGCACGACGAAGTCCACCGCGAGTTCGCGCGCGGCCGGGTCCCAGGAGCGCACCGTGTACGTACGCGTCCTGGGCCACTGGTTGCGCGGCAGCTCGGCCCGGATCCGGCCCATGTCGAACGGCTCCGGATAGCGGATGTGCGGCAGCGGGAAGACCAGCTTGATGTAGTGGTCGGTGTACTCGCCGGCGGCGAACGCCGCCAGTCCCTCGCCGCCCAGCACCACCCGCAGCATGTGCGGGCTCAGCCGCTCGGTGCGCCGCACCAGGGCGCGGTGGAGGATGGGTGTTCTGCGGGCCGGACGCTCTGCTGCCACGGCGATCTCCCCTGACGCGGTCGACGACGGGTGGACCCGCTGGGTGCCCCCGTTTGTTAGGTTTACCTAACCTAACAGCTCACCGTGGGAGTGTGCCGAGCAACCGCTGCAATGCGCCACCCAGACCCCACCGCGCGGCCAGCGCCTCCAGCCGCTCCGGATCCGCCGGCTCGCCGGGCAGCGCCAGGTCGATGTCCGGAACCGGTACGTCGGTGGCCACCCGGACCACCTTCGGCGCGACGTCCAGGTAGGGGCCCGCCTCGGTGAGCCGGGTGCGCTGCGCCGGGGTGATCCTGCTGGCCGGGTCGGCGGCCGCGGCCCGGATACCGGCCAGGTCGCCGTACGCGTCCAGCAGCTTGGCCGCGGTCTTCTCGCCGATGCCCACCACCCCCGGCAGGCCGTCGCTGGGGTCGCCGCGCAGCAGCGCCAGATCCGCGTAACCGGGGCCGTCCACCCCGTACTTCTCGCGCAGCAGCGCCCCGTCGGTGATCTGGAGGGTGCCGACGCCCTTGAGGGGGTACAGGACGCGGATGCCGCGGGCGTCGTCGACGAGCTGGAAGAGGTCGCGGTCGCCGGTGACGATGTCGACCGGGCCCTTGGCCCGCGCGGTCAGGGTGCCGATGACGTCGTCGGCCTCGTAGCCCGCCGCGCCGATCCGGGCGATGCCGACCGCGTCGAGGACGTCCTCGATCACCGGGACCTGCGGGGAGAGGGTGTCCGGAATCTCTTCCTCGTCCGGCTCGGCGGAGCCCGCGGGCGCCTCCTCGGCGACCCGGTGCGCCTTGTACGACGGGATCAGGTCGACCCGCCACTGGGGGCGCCAGTCGAAGTCCATGCAGGCGACCAGGTCGTCGGGGTGGTGGTCCTGGACGAGCCGGGCGATGAAGTCCAAGAGACCGCGTACCGCGTTCACCGGGGTGCCGTCCGGGGCCTTGACCGATTCCGGTACCCCGAAGTAGGCGCGGAAATACAGGGAGGCGGTGTCGAGGAGCATCAGGCGTCGATTCACACCCCGCATGATGCCGTATGGGCCTCAGCGTGCTGCGCCGGCAAGAGCGTTCAGGTGTGCGCGGGTGGTGTTCGACGATGTGCTTCGTGCTCGTGAGGACGCCCGCGGGCAAGGTCCCCGGCATCGGCTACCCCGCGACCGACTTCGAGGTCACCACGGCCCGCACCAGCGCGATGCGCACGGAACCGGAACGGGCGTACCACAAGCGGGAGCCCGTCGCGGTCGTCCTGCGGTCCCCGCACTGGGCGCACAGCAAGTGCCACCTCACCAAGCTCGCCGACCCGAAGGGCACGTGAGGCGCCGACAACCAGATCAAGACGCTCCGCAACAAGACCTTCCCGAAGGAGTTCCCGGAGTTCTACGGCCACATGACACCGCTCAAGTAGCCCCGGTACAGGGGCATTTGGGCCCAGAGCCCCGCTCCGGCAGCAGTCGGTGGCGGGGCTCGCCGGTTTCACCTGACCGGCCGCGCCCGCCTGGCCGGGTGTCCCGGCCGGTGGTTCGCTCGCCGTGTGCCGGTGTGCGTCCCCGGCGGCCGGAGGGGCCGCGGCCGGCCGGCCCGGGAGCTGACCGTGAAGCCTGCACGCCTGTCCGCCGCCGTCCTCATCAGTGCCGTCGCCCTCGGCGCCGCCGCGCCCGGCGCGGCGGCCCGGGTCGCACCGAACCCGGTGACGGCCGGCGAGCGCGTCACGATCAGCGACGGCCGGCGGTGCGGTACCGACCACGACGTCCGGGCGGTCTCCCCGCTGTTCGGAACGGTGCCGCTGCGGCCGGGCGCCCACGGGATGGCCGCAGACGTCCGCGTCCCCGGCCGGGCGGCGCCGGGCCGCTACCGGGTCACCGTCGAATGCGCACCGGGCGGCCCGCGCCACACCGAGACCGTCATGGTGAGCGGCGGCTGGGCCGAGGGCGTCGACGCGACCCAGGCGGCCGGCGGACTGGCCCTCCTGGCCCTGGCGGGCGGGGCGGCTTATTTGCTGCGGCGTAGTCGGTGACGTTTCGCTGCGCTTTGCTTGCTTCCCACGTTGTCGGCCCCTCCGCTGCGCTTTGCCTGCTTCCCACGTTGTCGGCTTTCCCGCCGTTCCGCTTCGCTTTGCCTCGCCCCACGTTGCCGGGTGCGGCGCCGTTTCGCCTGCGGCGGGCGGGGCCGCTGCGCGGGGCTGTCGGGGTGCGGTGACGGTCCTGCGGGGCAGGGTGTCCGGACTGCTTCGCTTGACGTCCGGACA
>NZ_JBNHIN010000009.1:233766-248210 GCF_050054615.1 Streptomyces sp. YGL11-2 | reverse complement strand
CCGTCACCGCACCCCGAAAGCCCCGCGCAGCGGACAACATCCCGCGCCGAAGGCGCAACGGCGAGCAACCCCCACGGCGGGACGGCCGAACACGTGGGAAGACTAAAACCCCAGCTTACGGAGCTGCTTCGGGTCCCGTTGCCAGTCCTTGGCGACCTTGACGTGCAGGTCCAGGAAGACCGGCGTGCCCAGCAGCGCTTCGATGTGCTTGCGGGACTTCGTGCCGACCTCCTTCAGGCGCCGGCCCTTCGGGCCGATGATGATGCCCTTCTGGCTGGGGCGCTCGATGTAGATGTTGGCGTGGACGTCGAGCAGCGGCTTGTCGGCGGGGCGGTCCTCGCGGGGGATCATCTCCTCGACGACGACGGCGATGGAGTGCGGAAGCTCGTCGCGTACGCCTTCCAGCGCGGCCTCGCGGATCAGCTCGGCGACCATCACCTGCTCGGGCTCGTCGGTGAGGTCGCCTTCGGGGTAGAGCGCCGGGCCCTCGGGGAGGAGCGGTACGAGCAGGTCCGCGAGAAGCGAGACCTGGGTGTCGCCGACGGCGGAGACCGGGATGATCTCGGCCCACTCGATGCCCAGTTCCCTGCCGAGCTGGTCGATGGCGATCAGCTGGGCGGCCAGCGCCTTGGAGTCGACGAGGTCGGTCTTGGTGACGATGGCGACCTTGGGGGTCTTCTTGATGTCCGCCAGCTCACCGGCGATGTAGCGGTCGCCGGGGCCGATCTTCTGGTCGGCGGGCAGGCAGAAGCCGATGACGTCGACCTCGGACCAGGTGGTGCGGACGACGTCGTTCAGGCGCTCGCCGAGCAGGGTGCGCGGCTTGTGCAGGCCCGGGGTGTCGACGAGGACCAGCTGGGCGTCGGGCCGGTGCACGATGCCGCGGACGGTGTGGCGGGTGGTCTGCGGCCGGTTGGAGGTGATGGCCACCTTCGTGCCCACGAGAGCGTTCGTGAGGGTGGACTTGCCCGCGTTGGGGCGGCCGACGAAGCAGGCGAAGCCGGCGCGGTGCGGGCTGGCGGAGTCTGTACGAGCGCTCATGGCGCCCATTCTCCCCGATCCCCGCGCCCGCTCCGACCATCCGCCGCTCCGGGGCCGCCGGGCCTCAGTCGACGACGGCGGCCGTGCCCTCGAAGGCGGTGGCCTTCAGCGCGGCGTCGACCCGGGCGAGGGTGTCCGCGGGGAGCGCGATGCGGGCGGCGGCCAGGTTCTCCGTGATGTTGGCGGGGGCCGCGGCGGCGGGCCCCGATTGGCACGATCATGGCCGGAACTGCCGCCGGGTGTCCAAGAGTTGTGGTGACAGCCGTGGGTTATGGGAGTGCACGGGCGGGGCGCCGCCAGCGGGCGCCCCGCCGGGTGTGGTCAGGCCGTCGGGCCGGCGGCCGGGACGGTGGTGCGCAGGGTGCCGTCGGGGGCGGCGACGAGGACGGGGGTGTCGGGGCCGCCCAGGTCGCGGACGGCCGCGCGGTCCGCGTCGGCGGCCTGCTCGGCGTCGGTGACCACGGCCGCGGCCTCCAGGGACGTGGCGCCGCTGGCGACGGCCATCGCGACCGCCGTCTGCAGGGCGCTGAGCTGCAGGGAGTCCAGGGCGACGGTGCCGGCGACATAGGTGCGGCCGGTCTCGTCGCGGACGGCGGCGCCCTCGGGCACGCCGTTACGGGCCCGCGCCGAGCGCGCGAGGGTGATGATCTTGCGGTCTTCGGGGTCCAGCGGTGCGGCTTCGGTCATACGGGCGAGCATATGCGGGACCGGTCCGGCGCGGTCGGCCGCTCCGGCTCCACGGCGGGCTAGGGCCTTTCCGACCCTGACCCACCGGGCAGGCCCTAGGCGCACCATGGCTGAAGAGTGCGGTTGCCCCGCTCCCCTGTGCCGGGGCACCCGACTCTTCAGCCAGGACTCTTCGCCGTGCACGCATCGGGCGTCGGTCACGCGGATGCGGATCAGGGAGCGTCAGGCGTGCGTCCGGGGGTGCCACCGCGGGAGCAGCACCGCCGGCAGCGTTGCCGCGGCGGCGCACTCCGCCGCGGCTTTCCGTGCACGCATTTCGCTTCGACTTCCCTGTACGGCAAAGGAAACCGGCGCCCTTTCCGGCGCCGGCCCGACGATCTTTCCACGGCGTTGCGGAGGGAATCCAGGTCTGCCGGAAATGGCATTCAGGAAATTTCCGGTGCACTGGAGATCAGTAGCCGGGTGCGCCGGAACAGCGGGGAGGGAGGGGTGCGATCAGCTCGCTGCGGGGCCGCCGCGCACTTCGGAGCGGACCGGCTCGCACAGCACCGTGACGATCTTGTTGCGGCGGCCGGCCGGCGACTCGGCGATCAGCCGCAGCGCCTTGAGGTCCGGGTCGGAGGCGTCACCGGAGAGGTCGACCTCGGCGGTCGCCCCGGCGATCGGGACCCGGCCCAGCAGCTTGGCGAGCAGCCCGCCGACCGTCTCCACGTCCTCGTCGTCCAGCTCCAGGCCGTACAGCTCGCCCAGCGCGCCGATGTCCAGCCGGGCGGTGACCCGGTAGCGGCCGGCGCCCAGGTCCTGGACGGGCGGCAGCTCGCGGTCGTACTCGTCGGTGATCTCCCCGACGATCTCCTCCAGGATGTCCTCGATGGTGACGATGCCGGCCGTGCCGCCGTACTCGTCGATCACCACCGCGACGTGGTTGCGGTCCTGCTGCATCTCCCGCAGCAGATCGCCGGCGTTCTTGGTGTCCGGTACGAACACCGCGGGACGCATCGCCGACGACACCAGCTCGCTCTCCGCGTCCCGGCTGATGTGCACCTTGCGGGCGAGGTCCTTGAGATAGACGACGCCGACGATGTCGTCCTCGTTCTCCCCGGTCACCGGGATCCGCGAGAACCCGGAGCGCAGGGCGAGGGTCAGCGCCTGCCGGATGGTCTTGAACCGCTCCACGGAGATCAGGTCGGTGCGCGGCACCATCACCTCCCTCACGAGGGTGTCGCCGAGTTGGAAGACGGAGTGCACCATGCGGCGCTCCTCGTCCTCGATCAGCGACTCCTTCTCCGCGAGGTCCACCAGCGACCGGAGTTCGGCCTCGGAGGCGAACGGTCCCTTGCGGAAGCCCTTGCCGGGCGTCAGCGCGTTGCCGAGCAGGATCAGCAGCTGGGGCACCGGCCCCATCACGCGGGCCAGCGGCAGCAGCACATACGCCGCGGCGGTGGCGGTGTTCAGCGGGTGCTGGCGGCCGATCGTGCGCGGCGACACCCCGACGGCGACGTACGACACCAGCACCATCACGGCGATGGCGACGGTCAGCGCCTGCCAGGTCTCGTCGAACGAACGCAGGCAGGTGTAGGTGACCAGTACCCCGGCCGCCATCTCGCAGCCGACGCGCACCAGCAGCGCGACGTTCAGATAGCGGGTGGGGTCGGCCGCCACCGCGGCGAGCCTGGCGCTGCCGCGGCGCCCGGAGCGGACGGCCTCCTCGGCGCGGAAGCTGGTCGTCCGCGCCAGCCCGGCCTCCGCGCACGCGGCGAGCCAGGCGATCACGACGAGGAGTACCGCGACGGCGATCAGCTGGGTGGTCATCGTGCGCCCCGTCAGGTCACGGTCGGCGCCGGCGAGGGCCCGGTCAGCCCGTGCTCGACCCGCCAGCCGTCGATGATCGCCGCCTGGAGCCCGAACATCTCGGCCTTCTCGTCCGGCTCCTCGTGGTCGTAGCCGAGCAGGTGGAGCACGCCGTGGACGGTCAGCAGCTGGAGCTCCTCGTCCATGCTGTGCCCCGTGGGGGCCTGCTCGCCCTGCTTCGCGGCGACCTCCGGGCACAGCACGATGTCACCGAGGAGCCCCTGCGGGGGCTCCTCGTCGTCCTTGGCCGGCGGGCGCAGCTCGTCCATCGGGAAGGACATGACGTCGGTCGGGCCCGGGAGGTCCATCCACTGGAGGTGGAGCTGCTCCATGGCCTCGGCGTCCACGACGATGACGGACAGCTCGGAGAGCGGGTGGATGCGCATCCGGGCGATGGCATAGCGGGCGACGTCCAGGATCGCCTGCTCGTCGATGTCCGTTCCGGACTCGTTGTTGACGTCGATCGACATGGGGAGGGTGCGTCTCGCTTCTTGATCGCGCAGTGCGGCCTACCGGCCGTTGCGGCTGTCGTACTTCTCGTATGCGTCGACGATACGGCCGACGAGCTTGTGCCGGACGACGTCCTGGCTGGTGAGCAGGGAGAAGTGCACGTCGTCGACGCCGTCCAGGATCTCCCGGACCTGGCGCAGACCGCTCTTCGTGCCACCCGGGAGGTCGACCTGGGTCACATCCCCGGTGATGACTATCTTCGAGTCGAACCCGAGCCGGGTCAGGAACATCTTCATCTGCTCGGGATTGGTGTTCTGCGCCTCGTCGAGAATGATGAAGGCGTCGTTCAGCGTCCGGCCGCGCATGTACGCCAGCGGCGCCACCTCGATCGTGCCCGCGGCCATCAGGCGCGGGATGGAGTCGGGGTCGAGCATGTCGTGCAGCGCGTCGTAGAGCGGGCGCAGATACGGGTCGATCTTCTCGTAGAGGGTGCCGGGCAGGAAGCCCAGCCGCTCGCCGGCCTCGACCGCGGGGCGGGTCAGGATGATCCGGTTGACCTGCTTGGCCTGGAGGGCCTGGACGGCCTTGGCCATGGCGAGATAGGTCTTGCCGGTGCCGGCCGGGCCGATGCCGAAGACGATGGTGTGCCGGTCGATGGCGTCGACATAGCGCTTCTGGTTGAGCGTCTTGGGGCGGATGGTGCGCCCGCGGTTGGAGAGGATGTTCTGGGTGAGCACCTCGGCGGGCGTCTCGCTCACCGCTCCGTTGCCGTCCTCCGCCGCGCGCAGCATGGCGATCGAGCGTTCCACTGCGTCCTCCGTCATCGGTTGTCCGGTGCGGAGCACCAGCATCATCTCGTCGAACAGGCGCTGGACGAGGGCGACTTCCCGGGCGTCGCCGACCGCGCTGATCTCGTTGCCCCGGACGTGGATGTCGGTGGCGGGGAAGGCTTTCTCGATCACGCGCAGCAGCGCGTCTCCGGATCCGAGGACCATGACCATGGGGTGCTTGGCCGGGACCGTGAACTGAGCGCTCGCCTGCGCGTGTGTCGGTGTCTGCGTCATGGGTAGGCCGTGCGGCCTGCTCAACCCCCATCCTTTGCTCATCGCGGGTGCGGCCCCCGGCAGAGCTGCCGAGCTGCCCGCACCGGGCTCCTTGCGCTACCAGAGTACGACGGGGCACCGACAGGCCCACCGGGATTTCCCGGCGGGGGGACGGGGGCGCGGTGGGCGGGGGGAGACAGGGACGCGGTGGGCGGGGGGAGACAGGGGCGCGGTGGGCGGGGGAGGACGGAGACGCGGTGGGCGGCGGGTCCGGCGCCGCTCAGGCCGGGCGGCGGAAGCCGATGGTGGGGACCGCGCGGGCCAGCGGCGCCGGCCGGTACGCGGCCGGCAGCACGGCGTCGAGGAACCCGTACTGGCGGCACAGCCCGGCCGCGGCGGGTGTCCCGCAGGCGCGCACCCCCCGCCACCAGGTCGCGATCTCCGCCCAGCCGGGCGCGGAGAGCGAGCCGCCGAACTCCTGCACGGACAGGGCGGCGCTCAGCCCGGCGAAGGCCAGCCGGTCGGCCAGCGGCCAGTCGGCGAGGGTGCCGGTGACGAACCCGGCCACGAAGACGTCCCCGGCGCCGGTCGGGTCCAGCGCCTCGACCGCGATGCCGGGCACTTCGGCGCTCTCGCCGCTGCGCCCGTCCACCGCGTAGGCGCCCTCCGAGCCGAGCGTGACGACCGCGAGCGGCACGAGGTCGGCGAGCTTGCGGGCGGCGGCCCGCGGGCAGCCGGTGCGGGTGTAGCGCATCGCCTCCTCGGCATTGGGGAGGAACGCCTCGCAGTGCTCCAGGTCGGCGAGGTCGGCCGGGTCCCAGCGGCCGCTGTCGTCCCAGCCGACGTCGGCGAAGATCCGGCTGCCGCGGCCCGCCGCGCAGCCCAGCCAGCCCTCCCGGCGGCCGGGGACGAGCGAGGCGATGCAGGCGCGGGACGGCGGCGGGCAGCCGGGGGCGTGCTTGCCGTCGAAGGCGTGCTCCGGCGGCGGTGCCTCGTGGCCGTGCGAGACCATCGTGCGCTCGCCCTCGTAGGCCATGGAGACGGTGACCGGGGAGTGCCAGCCGGGGACCTTGCGGGAGAGCGCCAGGTCGATGCCCTCGCCCTGTTCGAGCGCCTCCCAGCAGTACTCGCCGTACATGTCGTCGCCGAACGCCGCGGCCAGGGAGGTGCGCAGGCCGAGCCGGGCCAGGGCGGTGGCCATGTTGGCGACGCCGCCGGGGCTGGAGCCCATGCCGCGGGCCCAGGACTCGGTGCCGCGTACCGGGGCGGAATCCAGGCCGGTGAAGATGATGTCGAGGAAGACCGTGCCGGTGAGGTAGACATCGGTGCGCGGATCGCCTTCGGCGCGCACCGCGGCCAGCGGATCGAGGCCCGGCGGCACGGCGGCCGGTCCCGCGGGCGGTTGGACATCGCGTCGGCCAGTGCTCACCGCGCTCGCCCCTCTCGTACGCAACTCGTGCCGCCAGTGTGCCCGATGCTGCGGTACGTTCCGCCCCATGAAGCTCTCCATTCTCGGCGGGGGCGGCTTCCGGGTGCCGCTGGTCTACCGCGCGCTGCTGGACGACCCGGCACGCTCCGTCTCCGGGCTGACGCTCTACGACACCGATCCGCGCCGGGTCGCGGTGATCTCCGAGGTGCTGGCGCGGCTGGCCGAGGGCCGCCGCGGAGCGGTACCCGTACGAGTGGCGGACTCCCTGGACGCCGCGCTGACCGGAGCCGACTTCGTCTTCTCCGCGATACGGGTCGGCGGGACGGCCGGCCGGATCCGCGACGAGCGGATCCCGCTGTCGGAGGGCGTGCTCGGCCAGGAGACGGTCGGCGCGGGCGGGGTGCTCTACGGGCTGCGGACGATCCCGGTGGCACTGCACATCGCCGAGCGGGTCGCGGCGCTCGCCCCGGGCGCGTGGGTCATCAACTTCACCAACCCCGCGGGCATGATCACCGAGGCGATGTCCCAGGTGCTGGGCGACCGCGTCATCGGGATCTGCGATTCCCCCGTGGGGCTGGTGCGGCGCGCGGCCCGCGCGGCCGGCGCGGACCCGGCGGCGCTGTCCGACCCGACGCGGTCCGGCTACGACTACGTCGGGCTCAACCACCTCGGCTGGCTGCGGTCGTTGACCCTCGACGGCACCGATCTGCTGCCCGGCCTGCTGGCCGACGACACGGCCCTGGGCTCCTTCGAGGAGGGCCGGCTCTTCGGCGCCGACTGGCTGCGCACCCTGGGGTCGCTGCCCAACGAGTACCTGCACTACTACTACTTCCGCCGCGAGACCCTGCACTCCGTACGGGACACCGACCAGACCCGCGGCGAGTTCCTCGACCGGCAGCAGGGCTCCTTCTTCGAGCGGGCCGCCGCGGCCGGCTCCCCGGACGCGGTGTACGAGCTGTGGGAGCGGACCCGGCTGGAGCGCGAGGAGACGTACATGGCGCACAGCCGGGAGGCGAGCGGCGGCTGGCAGCGCGACAGCCACGACCTGGAGGGCGGCGGCTACGACCGGGTGGCGCTGGCCCTGATGCACGCCCTCGTCCACGACACCGGCCGGCGGCTGATCCTCAACGTCCGCAACGGCACGACGGTGCCGCAGCTGGCGCCGGACGCGATCGTGGAGACGGTGTGCGAGGTGGGCGCGCAGGGGGCCCGCCCGCTGGCCTGCGCGCCGCTGCGCGAGGACCAGTTGGGGCTGATGTTCCAGGTCAAGGCGGTGGAACGGGCGACGGTGGAGGCCGCGGTGTTCAAGGACCGGTCCGCGGCGCTGCGTGCGCTGGCGCTGCACCCGCTGGTGGACTCGCCGGCGGTGGCCGCCCGCATCCTGGAGCGGGCGGCCGAGGGGGCGGACACGGCGGGGGCGTGACTCCGGGGAGGCGTGACTCCGAAGGGGTTGTGACTCCGGGGAGGTGCGGCAACGCGGGCGCCCCGCCGTGCCGCGCCCCCGGGAATTCCCGCCGCCTCCGCGGCGTTGTGGCCCCGCAGGGGGCTCTCCCACCCCCTACGGGATCTGTTCGCCCGCCCCCTAGGTGCGGGTGCGGGGCCCGGGGCACGCGGCACGGCTGCCAGGGGCCTGCCCGGACAACGCGCCTAGCGGTTCAACCACTCCGGCAGGTGCGGGGCCTCCTCCCCGATGGTGGTCGAGTCGCCGTGCCCGGTCCGTACGACGGTGTCCGGCGGCAGGGTCAGCAGCCGGTCCCGGATCGAGGCGATGATGGTCGGGAAGTCGGAGAACGACCGTCCGGTGGCGCCGGGGCCGCCCCGGAAGAGGGTGTCCCCGGTGAAGACGGTGCCCAGGTCCGGGGCGTACAGGCAGACCGCGCCGGGGGCGTGTCCCGGGGTGTGCAGCACCGTCAGGTCGACCCCGGCGATGGTCAGCACCTGACCATCCGTCAACTCCACGTCCGGCGGGGTGTCCGGGTGGGTCTGCTTCCACAGCGGCAGGTCGTCGGGGTGCAGATGGATCCGGGCGCCGGTGCGGCTCGCCAGCGCCGGGGCCGCGTCGATGTGGTCGTTGTGGGCGTGGGTGCAGATGATCGCCCGCAGCGTCCGCCCGTCGAGGGCTTCGAGGATGGCGTCGGCGTCATGGGCAGCGTCGATGACCACCGCCTCCGCGCCGTCGCCCACGATCCACACGTTGTTGTCGACGTCCCAGGTGCCCCCGTCCAGGGAGAACGTGCCCGACGTCACGAGGTGATCGATACGGGCGGTCATCACAGCACCACCACCGAACGCAGCACGTCGCCCGCGTGCATCCGCGCGAACGCCTGCTCCACGTCGTCGATCCCGATCGTCTCGGTGACGAACGCGCCGAGGTCGATCCGGCCCTGCTGGTGCAGGTCGATCAGCATCGGGAAGTCCCGGGACGGCAGGCAGTCGCCGTACCAGGAGGACTTGAGGGCGCCGCCACGGCCGAAGACGTCCAGGAGGGGGAGCTCCAGCGTCATCTCGGGGGTCGGCACGCCCACCAGGACGACGGTCCCGGCCAGGTCGCGGGCGTAGAACGCCTGCCGGTAGGTCTCCGGCCGGCCGACCGCCTCGATGACGACGTCGGCCCCGAAGCCGCCGGTCAGCCCGCGGATCGCGTCGACGGGGTCGGTGGTGCGGGAGTTGACGGTGTGGGTGGCGCCCATCGACTTCGCGGTGTCCAGCTTGCGGTCGTCGATGTCCACCGCGATGATCCGCGACGCCCCGGCCAGCCGTGCCCCGACGACCGCCGCGTCGCCGACCCCGCCGCAGCCGATGACCGCGACCGAGTCGCCGCGACCGACGCCGCCGGTGTTGATCGCGGCGCCGATACCGGCCATCACGCCGCATCCCAGGAGCCCCGCGACGGCCGGCGAGACCGCCGGGTCCACCTTGGTGCACTGGCCCGACGCGACCAGCGTCTTGTCCGCGAACGCGCCGATGCCGAGCGCCGGCGTCAGCTCCGTGCCGTCCTTGAGCGTCATCTTCTGCCGGGCGTTGTGGGTGTCGAAGCAGTACTGCGGCCGGCCGCGCAGACACGCCCGGCAGGCGCCGCACACCGCGCGCCAGTTGAGGACGACGAAGTCGCCCGGCGCGACGTCGGTGACGCCGTCGCCGACCGACTCCACCACGCCGGCCGCCTCGTGCCCGAGCAGGAACGGGAACGCGTCGTTGATCCCGCCCTGCTTGTAGTGCAGGTCGGTGTGGCACACCCCGCACGCCTGGATCTTCACCACGGCCTCGCCGGGCCCCGGATCCGGCACCAGGATCGTCTCCAGCCGGACCGCTTCGTTCTTCCCCGGCGCAACGACGCCGCGCACTTCCTGTGCCATCGGTACCGCCCCTCTTCGAAGATGAAGATCACGTACGGGACCACTGTGACGTACCGCCGCCGCGTCGTGCCACACCGCACGCGGGCGGGCCGGCCACGCCGCGGGTCACCAGCGCGGCACCGCGGGGGCGGTCCAGCCGGGGTCGGCACGGCGCATCGCGGCGGCGTCGTCGCGGGAGCGGTGGGTGCCGTCGTCGGCCAGCCAGCGGCGGTGCAGGGCGGCGAGCCGGTCCCGGTCGAGGGTGACGCCGAGGCCGGGGGCGTCGCCGACGTCCAGGTGGCCGCCGCGGAAGGCGAGGCGCTCGGTGAGCACGTCCTCGGCCTGCCAGGGGTAGTGGGTGTCGCAGGCGAAGTCCAGGTTGGGCACGGTGGCCGCCACCTGGGTCATGGCGGCCAGGCTGATGCCCAGGTGGGTGTTGGAGTGCATGGACAGGCCGACGCCGAACGTGCGGCACAGGGCGGCGAGTTCCCGGGTGCTGCGCAGCCCGCCCCAGTAGTGGTGGTCGGAGAGGACCACCTGCACGGCGCCGCGGGCGAAGGCTTCGGGGATCTCCTCGAAGGCGGTGACGCACATGTTGGTGGCCAGCGGCACCGGCGTACGGGCCGCCACCCGGGCCATCCGGTCGGTGCCGCTCGCCGGGTCCTCCAGGTATTCCAGGACGTCCTGCAGCGCATCGGCGACCCGCAGCGAGGTCTCCACCGTCCAGGCGCCGTTGGGATCGAGGCGCAGCGGCCGCCCGGGGAACGCGGCGGCCAGCGCCCGGATCGCCGCGATCTCCCGGTCCGGCGGGAAGACGCCGCCCTTGAGCTTGAAGGACGTGAAGCCGTGGCGGTCGGCGAACCGGCGGGCCTGGGCGACGATCCCGGCCGGGTCGAGGGCCGCGCCCCAGTCGTCGGGCTCGCCGCGGTCGCCGGGGTGGGCGGCCCAGCGGTAGAAGAGGTAGGCGCTGTACTCCACGCGGTCGCGCACCCGGCCGCCGAGCAGCGCGTGCACCGGCAGGCCGGCGGCGCGGCCCCAGGCGTCGAGGCAGGCGACCTCGAAGCCGGCGAGCACCGAGCGCCGCAGCTTGCCGGCGGTCCGGGCGCCGCGCAGTCCGGCCGCGACCGCCGTGTCGGCTGTAACGGCTGTATCAGCGGTGTCGGCTGTATTGGCTGGATCGGGTGTAGTGGCCGTGCCGGCCGGATCGACGCCGTGGGCGGTGTCCGCGCCGGTCGCGTCCGGGGAGTGGGCGCACACCCGGTCGGCGAGCGCGGGCAGCGCGTTCAGGTCCGTGGCCCGCCGGCCGACCAGGGCATCAGCCAACAGGCGTGCCGGGCCGAGGTATTCGGTGTCGCCGTAGGTCTCCCCGAGTCCGGTGGCGCCGCCCGCGGTGACCACCTCGATGATCAGCCGCGGGGTGTACGGCTGGTGGACGCCCTGGATGTTGAGCAGCGGCGGGTCGGCGACCAGGACCGGGGTGAGCCGGACCTCGGCGACGGTCAGGTCCTCGGGTGCGGCGGCCATCGGCACTCGTCTCCGTATACAGATGACGTCCATGGACGGGAAGGGAGCGTAGGAAGCGCACCCCGGGAGCGTCAATCCCCCTGGCCGCGCGGGGCAGTTGAGCGGCACCCCACAGCCACCCTTTACCAACGCTTTAATCTTCGCGCGTAGATATACCGGTTGAGGCTCTGTTAGACCTACCCGGGACCGCCCCCCGCCTCCCGAAAGAGCCGCGCATGCCCCGTCTCCCCCTCTCCCGCCTCACCCGCCCAGCCCTCTCCCGCCGCACCCGCCTCGCCGCTGCGGCGGTCGCCGCCCTCGCCGCCGGCACCGCGGTGTTCGGAGCCGGCCAGGCGACCGCCGAGCACTCCGTGCCGCGCACCGACAAGGAGATCCCCAACCTCACGCAGGTGCAGGACAAGATCAAGGCGTACTACGGCGACACGGTGACGGCCGACGGGGAGCACTACGCCTCCCCCACGAGCAACTACGCCCGCCAGGTCCGCGGCATAGAGGCCCAGGCGCGCACCTACCTGACCGGCGCGCTCGGCAAGCACAAGCCCGCGGGGAAGGCGAAGCCCGCCATCGTCCTGGACATGGACGACACCACGCTGCTGACCTACAACTACGAGCTGAAGGTCGGCTTCAACTTCACCCCGAAGTCCCAGGACGACTACCTGGCACACACCGACATGGCCCCGGTCTTCGGCATGAACCAGCTCGTCGACTGGGCGCACAAGAAGGGCGCCGAGGTCTTCTTCATCACCGGCCGCAAGGAGGCGCAGCGCGACTGGAGCGTGCGCAACCTCAAGAACGTCGGCTACGACGTGCCGCTGGATCCCGCGCACGTCTTCCTGCGCGACAAGGAGCACCCGCCGGCCTACCTCCCGTGCGGCGCCACCTGCTCGACCGTCGACTTCAAGTCCGGCACCCGCAAGCACATCGCGTCGCTCGGCTACCGCATCGTGGCCAACTTCGGCGACCAGTACAGCGACCTGCTGGGCGGCTCCGCGGACCGCGCGTTCAAGCTGCCGAACCCGATGTACTACCTGCCGTAGGCGGATGTACCACCTGCTGTGGGCGCCCGGCCCCGGCAGGGCATCCGGCCCCGGCCCCTCCGCGGAGCGTCCGGCCCCGCCGGGCGCTCAGCGCCTCTTGGGGAGCGGCACGCTCAGCAGGTCGCGGGCGATGGTGAGTTCACCGGCGAAGCCCGCCGCGCGTGCCTGGCGCGCGAACTCGTCCGGGTCGGCGTAGCGCTGCGAGAAGTGCGTCAGCACCAGATGCCGCACGTTCGCCTCCGCCGCCACCCGGGCGGCCTGTCCGGCCGTCAGATGCCCGTGGTCCGTGGCCAGTTGGACGTCCTCGTCGAGGAACGTGGACTCGATGACCAGCATGTCCACCCCCTGTGCGAGGGCGTGCACGCCCTCGCACAGGGGGTGGACATGCTGGTCATCGAGTCCACGTTCCTCGACGAGGACGTCCAACTGGCCACGGACCACGGGCATCTGACGGCCGGACAGNCCCCCCCCCCCCCCCCCCCCCCACAGCCGGGTGTCCATGACGAACGCGAACCGCTGGCCGGGCCGGAACTCGCTGACCTCGTCGAGGGTCACGCCGTTCAGCTCGCCGACCCGCTGGAGGCGGCCGATGTCCGGTCCGGCGATGCCGCGGGCGGCCAGCAGGTCCGGGAGCATCCGCCGGGCGTCCGGCTCGACCAGACGGTAGCCGTACGACTCGACCGGGTGCGAGAGCCTGCGCGCCTCCAGGACGTACGACGCCGAGCGGTCCAGCTCGCCGTCCTCGGCGACCGGCCGCTGGGCGATGCGGACCGTCTCCCGGTAGGCGGTGGCATAGCGCAGCCGGTCGAAGAACCGCTCCCCGCTGGCCGGGTAGTGGGCGGTAACCGGGTGCGGCACCCGGTCCAGGTTGATCCGCTGGATCACCCCGGCCAGGCCCAGGGAGTGGTCGCCGTGAAAGTGCGTGATGCAGATCCGGTTGATGTCGTGGGCGGCGACCCCGGCCCGCAGCATCTGGCGCTGGGTGCCCTCACCGGGGTCGAAGAGCAGCCCCTGGCCGTCCCACCGCAGCAGATAGCCGTTGTGGTTGCGGTGCCGGGTGGGGACCTGGCTGGCGGTCCCGAGGACGACCAGTTCGCGTACGGACACGGCGCGTTATCCGGGGGGCCACTGGAGGCCGCGGCCACCGAGGACGTGCAGATGCGCGTGGAAGACGGTCTGGCCCGCGCCGGAGCCGGTGTTGAAGACGACCCGGTAGCCCCCGTCCTCGATCTCGTCCGTGGCGGCGACCTCGCGGGACTCGGACAGTATGTCGGCGATCACCTGCGGCTCGGCGGCGGCGAGCGCCGCGGCGTCCGGGTAGTGGACCTTGGGGATCACCAGGACGTGCGTCGGCGCCTGGGGGTTGATGTCGCGGAACGCGACGGTGGTATCGGTCTCCCGGACGATGGTCGCCGGCACCTCCCCGGCCACGATCTTGCAGAACAGGCAGTCGGCCTGCGGTTCTCCCGCCACCGGTGGCTCCTCCCGGGTCGCGCGGCGTGCGCCGTACGCACCGTGCGTACGCCCTGGGATGCTAGCGGATCACTAAGCTGACCCTTCAGACCGCATTGGCCCCACAACCGGGAGTTATGCACCATGGCAACCACCCGCACCGCCACCACCCACTGGGAAGGCAACCTTCTGGAGGGCAAGGGCACCGTCGCCCTGAACTCCTCCAACGTCGGCACCTACGACGTGAACTGGCCGGCACGCGCCGAGCAGCCGAACGGCGTCACCAGCCCCGAGGAACTGATCGCGGCGGCCCACTCCTCCTGCTACTCCATGGCCTTCTCGCACGGCCTGGCCGGCAAGGGCCACACCGTCGCCTCCCTCGACACCCGGGCCGATGTCACCTTCCAGCCGGGCGAGGGCATCACCGGCATCGTGCTGACCGTCAAGGCCAGTGTCCCGGGCCTGTCCGAGGAGGACTTCCAGGCCGCGGCCGAGGACGCCAAGAAGAACTGCCCGGTCAGCCAGGCGCTGGCGGGCGTCAAGAACATCACGCTCCACGCCGAGCTGATCTGAACGCGGAGCCGACCTGACCGTG
>NZ_JBNHIN010000009.1:221089-233605 GCF_050054615.1 Streptomyces sp. YGL11-2 | reverse complement strand
CCCCCCCCCCCCCCCACCCCGGACCTCGGACGGACGCTAGCTCCAGCGCCCGGTGCGCCCCAGCAGCAGCGCGGTCGCCGCCGTGCCGGCCGTGGAAGTGCGCAGCACGGTCGCACCCAGGCGGTACGGCTTGGCGCCCGCCTCGGCGAAGGCGGCCAGCTCCTCCGGGGAGACGCCGCCCTCCGGGCCGACGACCAGCACGATCGAGCCCTGGGCGGGGAGTTCGGCGGTGGCCAGCGGGGCGCTGCCCTCCTCGTGGAGGACGGCGGCGAAGTCGGCGTCGGCGAGCAGCGCGGCGACCTGCTTGGTCGTCAGCGGGTCGGCGACCTGCGGGAAGGTCAGCCGGCGCGACTGCTTACCCGCCTCGCGCGCCGTGGCACGCCATTTCGCCAGCGACTTGGCGGCCCGCTCGCCCTTCCACTGGGTGACGCAACGCGCCGCCGCCCAGGGGACGATGGCGTCCACGCCAGTCTCGGTCATGGTCTCCACGGCCAGCTCCCCGCGGTCGCCCTTGGGCAGCGCCTGCACGACGGTGATCGTGGGCACCGGAGGGGCCTCGGTGCGCAGCTCCGCCACGGCGACGGTGAGCCGGTCCTTGCCCTCGACGGCGGCGACCGTGCCGTGGGCGCCGGCGCCCGCGCCGTCGGTCAGCACGACCTCCTCACCGACCCGCAGCCGCCGTACCGACACCGCGTGCCGGCCCTCGGGACCGTCCAGGGTCAGGGTGCCCCCGGCCCGTACACCCGCCAGCGAGTCGACGAGGAAGACCGGCGCGGTCATGCGGCACCGCCGGTGGCGTCCGCGTCCCCGCCGGTGCGGGCCTCGCCCAACGCGGCGCGTGCCGCGTCCAGTTCGGCCACCAGCACCTTCACCAGCCGCCCGGCGGGCATCTCCCGCGCCAGCCGGTGTCCCTGCCCCGCCCACAGGTTCATGCCCTGCGCGTCGCCGGCCTTGGCGGCGGCCTTGCGGACGGTGGAGGTGAGGTAGTGCACGGCGGGATAGGCGGCCGGCGCGTACCGGCCGTGCTCGCGAAGGAAACGGTTCACCAGCCCGCGGGCCGGCCGCCCGGAGAACGCCCGGGTCAACTCCGTATGCGTGAAAAGGGGGTTGGTCAGCGCCTGCTTGTGCAGCGGGTTGGCGCCGGACTCGGGCGTGACGAGGAAGGCGGTGCCCAGCTGCGCCATCGACGCCCCGGCGGCCAGCACCGCCGCGATCTGCGCCCCGCGCATCAGCCCGCCCGCGGCGATCACCGGGATCTGCACGGCCTCCCGGACCTGCGCGAGCAGCGCCAGCAGCCCCAGTCCCGCACCGGTGCCGTCCGCGTGCGGATCGTCCCGGTGGGTGCTCTGGTGGCCGCCCGCCTCCACGCCCTGCACGCAGACCGCGTCGGCGCCGGACCACTGCGCGGCCTGCGCCTCGGCGGCCGTGGTGACCGTGACGACGGTGTACGTGCCGACCTTGGCGAAGCCGTCGAGGACCGCCCGCGAGGGGCAGCCGAAGGTGAACGAGACCAGCGGCACCGGATCCTCGCGCAGGATCGCGAGCTTGGCCTCGTACCCGTCGTCACAGGGGCCGTCGATGTCGCCGAGCTCGGTCTCGTACCAGGCGGCCTCGCCCGCGAGTTGCTCGCGGTAGACCTCGACGGCGGACGTGTCGGCCAGCGAGGGCTGCGGCATGAAGAGATTGACGCCGAAGGGGCGGTCGGTCAGCGCCCGGAGCTGTTTGATCTCCTGGTACATGCCGTCGGCGGTCTTGTACCCGGCGGCGAGGAAGCCGAGCCCGCCGGCCTGGCAGACCGCCGCGGCCAGCTCGGACCCGGAGGCGCCGCCCGCCATCGGGGCCTGCACGATGGGGTGACGGCAGAGAGCGGTGAGCGCGGTGGGCATGACCACATCGTGTCACGCCCACCGCCCTGCCCCGAACCGGGGCAGGGCCGCGAAGTGCGGAACAGCCGGCCGGGGTACGCCGTGTGCCTACCGCCCGTTGAACGCGTCCTTCAGGCGGGAGAAGAGGCCCTGCTGGCCGGGCTGGAACTGCCCGGTGGGCCGTTCCTCGCCGCGCAGCTTGGCCAGTCGGCGCAGGAGTTCCTCCTGCTCGGGGTCGAGCTTCGTCGGGGTCTGGACCTCGACATGGACGATCAGATCGCCCCGGCCGCCGCCGCGCAGATGCGTCACGCCCCGCTGGTGCAGCGGGATCGACTGGCCGGACTGGGTGCCGGGCCGGACGTCGACGTCCTCCATCCCGTCCAGCGTCTCCAGCGGGCACTTCGTGCCCAGCGCCGCCGCCGTCATCGGGATGGTCACCGTGCAGTGCAGATCGTCGCCGCGCCGCTGGAAGACCGAGTGGGGCAGCTCGTGGATCTCGACGTAGAGGTCGCCGGCGGGGCCGCCGCCGGGGCCGACCTCGCCCTCACCGGCCAGCTGGATGCGGGTGCCGTTGTCGACGCCGGCCGGGATCTTGACCGTGAGCGTACGGCGCGAGCGGATCCGGCCGTCGCCCGCGCACTCGGGGCACGGGGTCGGCACGACCGTGCCGAAGCCCTGGCACTGCGGGCACGGCCGGGAGGTCATGACCTGGCCGAGGAAGGACCGGGTGACCTGCGACACCTCACCGCGACCGCGGCACATGTCACAGGTCTGCGCCGACGTCCCGGGCGCCGCGCCCTCGCCGCTGCAGGTCGTGCAGACCACGGCGGTGTCGACCTGGATGTCCTTGGTCGTGCCGAACGCCGACTCGCTGAGCTCGACATCGAGGCGGATCATCGCGTCCTGGCCGCGGCGGGTCCGCGAGCGCGGTCCGCGCTGCGACGCCGTGCCGAAGAACGCGTCCATGATGTCGGAGAAGTTGCCGAAGCCCGCGCCGAAGCCGCCCGCGCCGCCGCCGGCACCGCCGGACTGCGACAGGGGGTCGCCGCCGAGGTCGTAGACCTGCTTCTTCTGCGGGTCGGAGAGGACCTCGTAAGCGGCGTTGATCTCCTTGAACCGCTCCTGGGTCTTGGGGTCCGGGTTGACATCCGGGTGCAGCTCGCGCGCCAGCCGCCGGAATGCCTTCTTGATCTCGTCCTGCGAGGCATCGCGCCGTACGCCCAGGACCGCGTAGTAATCCGTGGCCACTTACGACTCCGCCAGGATCTGTCCGACGTAACGTGCCACTGCGCGTACCGCTCCCATCGTTCCGGGGTAGTCCATGCGGGTCGGTCCGACCACGCCCATTTTTGCGACGGCCTCGTCGCCCGAACCGTAGCCGACGGCGACGACCGAGGTGGACGTCAGGCCCTCATGAGCATTCTCATGCCCGATACGTACGGTCATGCCCGAGTCCTTGGCCTCCCCGAGCAGCTTGAGCAGCACCACATGCTCCTCAAGGGCTTCCAACACCGGCCGGATGGTCAGTGGGAAATCATGCCCGAAGCGCGTGAGATTGGCGGTACCGCCGATCATCAGCCGCTCTTCGGTCTCCTCCACCAGAGTCTCCAGCAACACCGACAGTACTGTCGAGACCGTGCCGCGGTCGTCCTGCTCGAAGGACTCCGGAAGATCCTGCACCAACTGCGGCACGTCCGTGAACCGCCGCCCGACGACACGGCTGTTGAGCCGGGCCCGCAGGTCCGCCAGGGACATCTCGCCGAACGGCGACTGGCAGTCGACCAGCCGCTGCTCGACCCGTCCGGTGTCCGTGATCAACACCAGCATCAGCCGCGCCGGGGCCAGCGCCAGCAGCTCGACGTGCCGGACCGTGGACCGCGTCAGGGAGGGGTACTGCACGACCGCGACCTGCCGGGTCAGCTGCGCCAGCAGCCGAACCGTCCGGCCGACCACGTCGTCGAGGTCGACGGCGCCGTCCAGGAAATTCTGGATGGCGCGCCGCTCCGGGCTGGACAGCGGCTTGACGCCGGCCAGCCTGTCGACGAAGAGGCGGTATCCCTTGTCGGTCGGGATCCGCCCGGCGCTGGTGTGCGGCTGGGCGATGAAACCCTCGTCCTCCAGGGCCGCCATGTCGTTGCGCACGGTGGCCGGGGAGACCCCGAGCTTGTGGCGCTCGGTGAGCGCCTTGGAGCCGACCGGCTCCTCCGTGCCGACGTAGTCCTGGACGATGGCGCGCAGCACTTCGAGCCTGCGTTCGCTGAGCATCCCGCGCACCTCCAGTCCGGCCGTCCCGCCGTGTGTCGTCTCTCCTGGCACTCACATCAGCCGAGTGCCAGACCCAGTAAGTGTACGGCCGGGTAGCACGGATGCGGCAAGGGTGAGCGTGGTGGGGAGTTGCCCGGGACCGCGGAATCCGACCCCGGGAGCGCCCCTTGGCGCCCCCCGACCGCTGCCCGGCAGGCCCTGGCCGGCACCCGGTCCGGGCCGCCGGAACGGCCGACCGTCGCGCAACGCTATCGCGATGGCGCTAGCGTCTCGGTATGCGCACTGCATGGGAAGAGGCAGGCTGGGAACAGCTCGACGACGGTGTCGCCCGGCGCCGGATGCCCGGCTGGGACGAAACGATCGGGGTGATCGCCGGCACCGCCGGGGTCATGATCGTCGACACCGGCGCCACCCTCCGCGACGGCGCCGCACTGCGCCGCACCATCCGCGGCGTACTGGGCCGGGACGTGACACACATCGCACTGACCCACCCGCACTTCGACCATGTGCTGGGCACCGCCGCCTTCGCGGGCGTCGAGGTGTTCGGCGCGGCCGGGCTGGGCGAGCTGCTGCGGCGCAGCAAGGACGAGCTCCGGCATTCCGCGGTGCGGCACGGTGTCGACCGGGACGCCGCCGCGGAGGCCGCCGACCTGCTGGTCACGCCGCACCACCACGTCCACGGCGAGCTGACCGTCGACCTCGGCGACCGGCAGGTGCTGCTGGCCAACGTCGGCCCCGGCCACTCCGCGCACGACCTGGCCGTCCTGGTGCCCGGCCGGCACGGCTCCCCGGAGATCGTCTTCTGCGGCGACCTGGTGGAGGAGTCGGGCGAGCCGCAGGCCGGGCCGGACGCGCTCCCCCAGCAGTGGCCCGCCGCCCTGGACCGGCTGCTCGCCCTGGGCGGCGAGGACGCGGTGTACGTGCCGGGCCACGGCGCCGTCGTCGACGCCCGCTTCGTGCGCGCCCAGCGCGACGCCCTCGCCGCCCGGTTCGGCCCGCCGCCGTCCTGAGCGCCGTTCTGAGCTGCCGCCCCGCACCGCTCTCCGCTTCCGCCGCTCCCCCCTTCCGCCCACCGGTCCGGCCGGTCGGTCAGTCCCACTGGTCCGGCCGGTCAGGACGGTCGGCCCGCAGAAGTCCGTCCACAGAACAGGCCCTCATGCAGAACAAGCACTACAGCCCCGACCTCACTCCCCCGTGGAAGAAGCAGCAGCCGGCGCCCGAAGTGCCCGCCGATCCCGATCTGGTCGTCGAGGAGGTCACCACGGGCTACTGCGGCGCGGTGATCCGCTGCGAGAAGACCGCCGAGGGGCCGACGGTCACGCTGGAGGACCGGTTCGGCAAGCAGCGGGTCTTCCCGATGGCGCCGCGCGGCTTCCTCCTGGAGGGCAGGGTCGTCACGCTCGTACGCCCCCGGAGCCGCCCCGCGCCGAGCGGTCCGGCGCGGACCGCCTCCGGGTCGGTCGCGGTCCCCGGCGCCCGCGCCCGGGTCGCGCGGGCCGGCCGCATCTACGTGGAGGGGCGGCACGACGCCGAACTGGTCGAGCGCGTCTGGGGCGACGACCTGCGCATCGAGGGCGTGGTCGTGGAATATCTGGAGGGCATCGACGACCTCCCGGCGATCGTCCGCGCCTTCTCCCCCGGCCCGGACGCCCGGCTCGGCGTCCTGGTCGACCATCTCGTGCCCGGCTCGAAGGAGTCCCGGATCGCGGCCGAGGTGACCGGTGCGCACGCGCTGGTCGTCGGCCACCCGTACATCGACGTCTGGGAGGCCGTGAAGCCGTCCTCGGTGGGCATCGCGGCGTGGCCGGCCGTGCCGCGCGGCCAGGACTGGAAGACCGGGGTGTGCCGGGCGCTGGGCTGGCCGGAGAACACCGGCGCGGCCTGGCAGCGGATCCTCTCCGGCGTGCGGTCGTACAAGGACCTGGAGCCGTCCCTGCTGGGGCGGGTCGAGGAGCTGATCGACTTCGTGACGGCCCCGGAGGGGGCGTAGCCGGGCCCGGGGCATGTGGTGCGCCGGGGCCGTGGCGAGCGCACGCTGGTAGCAGCGATTCCGGAGGTGACCGTCATGTTGAAGACCGTTGTCGGATGGCATGTCGAGCTGGAATTCGAGGAGGACACCCACCGCACCCGGGCCGCCGCGCTGGTCCGGCTGCCCGACGGGACCGAGGTGCGGTCCCATGGTTATGCCAGCCGCCACCCCGCCGACGGGAACCAGCCCCGGGTCGGCGAGGAGGTCGCGGGCGCTCGGGCGCTCAACGACATGGCGATGCAGCTGCTGACCAAGGCCCACGACGAGATCGACCAGGAGTCGGGGCGGCAGTCACGCCCGCTGACCCACTGACGTGCCCCCCTGACCCGCTGGCCCACGCCCACTGGCCCACTGGCCCACTGGCCCACTGGCCCACTGACGTACGATGCCCCGCCGACCTGTCCGTGATCCGCTGAAGTGCCGTGCTGCGCCGACCCGTTGAACTGGTGACCCGGTGGCCCGATAGCCGTCGCGTGCCCGGCGGCCGGGCGGTCCGGCCGCACCGGCCCCGCGAGGGCCCGCCGGTCACTCCCCTCAGTCCACCCGGCCCGTCCCCTCAGTCCACCAGGTCTCGCACCACCGCGTCCGCCAGCAGCCGCCCACGCAGCGTCAGCACCGCGCGTCCCGCCTCGTACGGGCCGGGCTCCAGGAGGCCGTCGGCCAGTGCGCGGGCGGCGGCGCGGGCGCCCGCGGGGGCGAGGAGGGAGAGCGGGCAGCCGGCGGCGAGGCGGAGCTCCAGGAGGATGCGCTCGACGCGGCGGTCCTCGTCCGGGAGGACCTCGCGACCGGCGCCCGGGGAGCGGCCCTCGGCGAGGGCCTGGGCGTAGGCGCCGGGGTGCTTGACGTTCCACCAGCGGACACCGCCGACGTGGCTGTGCGCGCCGGGGCCGGCGCCCCACCAGTCGGCGCCGGTCCAGTACAGCTCGTTGTGGCGGCAGCGGGCGGCCTCGGACGTGGCCCAGTTGGAGACCTCGTACCAGGTGAAGCCGGCGGCGGTGAGCCGGTCCTCGGCGATCAGATAGCGGTCGGCGTGCACGTCGTCGTCGGTCATCGGGATCTCGCCGCGGCGGATCCGGCGGGCCAGCCGGGTGCCGTCCTCGACGATCAGCGCGTACGCGGAGACGTGGTCGGGGCCGGCGCCGATGGCCGCGTCGAGGGAGGCCCGCCAGTCGTCGTCGGTCTCGCCCGGGGTGCCGTAGATCAGGTCGAGGTTGACGTGCGCGAAGCCGGCCGCGCGGGCCTCGGCGACGCAGGCTTCGGGGCGGCCCGGGGTGTGGGTGCGGTCGAGGATCTTCAGGACGTGCTGCCGGGCGCTCTGCATGCCGAAGGAGACGCGGTTGTAGCCGGCCGCGCGCAGCTCGGCGAGATAGCGGGGGTCGACGGAGTCCGGGTTGGCCTCGGTGGTGATCTCGGCGCCGGGGGCCAGGCCGAACTCGTCGCGGAGGGCGGCCAGCATCCGGCCGAGGTCGGCGGCCGGCAGCAGGGTCGGGGTGCCGCCGCCGACGAAGACCGTCTGCACGGGGCGGGGGTCGTCGCCCAGCACCTTGCGGGCCAGACGGATCTCCTCGACGACCGTGTCGGCGTAGGTCTCGCGGGAGGCCGGGGCGCCGCCGGAACCGCGCAGCTCGCTCGCGGTGTAGGTGTTGAAGTCGCAGTAGCCGCAGCGGGTCGCGCAGTACGGCACGTGCAGGTAGAAGCCGAGGGGCCGGCCGGCGGCGCCGGTCAGCGCATGGCGGGGCAGCGCCCCGTCCTCGGGCATCGGCTCACCGTCTGGCAGTGCGGAAGGCATGGGGTCCATTGTCCGTCATGCGGCGGCGGTCCCGGCTCGGCTCCGGCGGCGGCCCTCGTCACACGCCCGACCCGCCCGGGGGGCCGCTCCGCCCCTGAGCCGTCGGGCAGTCCCTAGGGCACCCCGTTCGCCGCCGCGCGGGTCGCGGCCTGGAGGACCAGCAGCGCCAGGTCGTCGTCCGGCGGCGTCGGCCCGAAGGCGTGGACCGTGCGCCGGATGTGCTCGGCGATGTCCTCGGCGCCCTGCCCGGCCGCCGCGGCCAGCGCCTGGGCCAGCCCGTCCTCGTCGTCGAACAGCCGCCGCCCCGAGCGGCGCTCGGTCACCCCGTCGGTGACGCACAGCAGCGTCTCCCCGGGGCGCAGGTCGAAGGACTCGCTGACGTACGCGGCGTCCTCGACGACCCCCAGCAGCATCTGCGGCGCCGCCACGACCCGGACCGCGCCGTCCGCACCCAGCACCAGCGGCAGCGGATGGCCGGCGCTGGCCAGGGTGCAGCGGGCGCCGCCGGGGACGCCCCGGTACGGCACGATCTCGCCGTAAAGGAGGGACAGGAAGCGGGCCTGCTCGCCCTCCTCACGGATCTCGACGGGCGCCTCGGCCCCGGCGCCGGCCGCCGCGACCGCCGCCGCGACCGCCGCGACCGAGTCGGCGGCCTCCCGCGCCATGGTCTTGTTGAGCCGGTCGAGCACCTCGGCGACCCCGAAGCCGTCGCGGGCCAGCAGCCGCAGCACGGGCCGGGCCAGGCCGGTGACCGCGGCGGCCTCGGGGCCGCTGCCGCAGACGTCGCCGAGGGCGAAGCACCAGCGGCCGTCCCCGGCCTCGAAGAGGTCCCAGAAGTCGCCGCCCGCCCAGGCGCCCTCGCGCGGTTCGTAGACCACCGCGGAGTGCACTCCGGGCACCCGGGCCCGGCCGCGGGGCAGCAGCCGCCGCTGGAGGACCTGGCTGATGCGCTCCTGGCGGCTGTAGGCGCGGGCGGTGGCCACCGCGCGGGCGGCCCGGCGGCACAGGTCCTCGACCAGCGCGACCACCTCGTCGGGGAAGTGCAGCAGCCCGGCCCGGCCGAGCAGCACGGTGCCGAGCCGGCGGCCGCCGGCGACCAGCGGGCAGGCCAGGGCGGCGCCGCCGGGCTCGTAGTGGCCCGGTTCGTGCGGCCAGGGCCAGGGCGCCGCGGTGGGCCTGCCGCCGAGGGCCTCCCCGGCGGCGCCGCCCGGCGGCTGCTTCTCCAGGGCGGTGCGCAGCGCGTCGATCCGGCCCTCGGACAGGTGCCAGACGCGGGCCAGCCGAGGCGCCTCGCCGCTCGCCGCCAGGCCGCGTCCGGGGGCGCCGCCGTCGCCGTCGTGGAGCCACACCGCGCACCAGTCGGCGAGCCGTGGAACGATCAACTGAGCGGCCAGGGAGGCGACCTGGTCGGCGTCGAGCTGTCCGGAGAGCAGGTCGGACGCCTCGGCGAGGAAGGACAGCGCCCCGCTGTCGACGCCGCCCCGGCCCCGGGCCCGGCCGGCGGTCGCGTCGGGGGCGTCGGGCGGGGCGGTGCGGCGGGGCACCGGGGCGAGGAGTTCGGCGGCCCGCAGCCGGCGCCGCAGCAGCTCCTCGTCGACCGCGCCGTACTCACCGCACTCGCCGTACCCGTCGTACGCCCCGAACGCCGTGTCCACCGCCTCCGGTTCCGGCCGTACGCCCTCCGGGGCGCCCACCGGCAGCCGGAACCACACGGTCTTCATCGCCCGGCGGTAGGTCACGCCCCACGCCTCGGCCACCGCGCTGATCAGCTGGAGGCCGTGGCCGCCGCCCTCGTAGGCGCCGGTGTCCTCGCGGGCGCGGACCGGCTGGGTGGGGTGCCGGTCGGAGACCTCGACGACCAGGCCGGCGCGCGGCGGCTCGTCGGGGTCCACTCCCGGCGGGGCGTCCGGGAAGGGCCCCGGCTCCGCGTCCGGGTCGAGCCGGCAGCGCAGTTCGACGGTGGTCCCGGCGTGCACCACCGCGTTCGTCACCAGCTCGCTGACCAGCAGTACCGCCTCGTCCGCCAGCCGGTCGGTGAGCCCCTCGGCGCCGGGCAGCCGCTGGGCGGTCCAGTCGGCGAACGCGCCCCGGACGAACTGCCGCGCGGCGGCCGCGGCCCGCGGGTCGCCGGGCAGACTGGCCCGCAGGGACCGCGTGGCGGCTCCCGCAACGTCGTTCCGTTCAGACGAAGTTGTCGTCCTCATTGAGCAACTCCCGAGCAGCTCCCCTGCAGCGCCGGATGCGCCACCGCCAGGGTGACAGAACGAGCGCACCCATAAGCGGTGAGTTACGGAAGTGCGTGGTCAGCGCCGTCAATTCGGCTGACGCGGCACGGTAGTTGACCGACACGGGAAGATACGTCCGAATCAACCTGTATGGACAACTTCACCCGCACCGACCCGTCCGCCCGGACACCGCGGTGCGGTGCGGACCCGCCCGGCCCGCACCGCACCCGCCGTCGCCGGGTCCTACGCCTCCCGCGACCCGGCGTACATCTCCTCCAGCAGGTCCTTGAAGGCCCGCTCGACCGCCGGCCGCTTGACCTTGAGGCTGGGTGTGACCTCGCCGTGCTCGATGTCCAGGTCGCGCGGCAGCAGCCGGAACTTGCGGATCTGCTGCCAGCGCTGGAGCCCTTCGTTGACCCGCTCCACATAGCCGTCGATCAGCTCGCGGACCTGGTCGGTGGCGACGACCTCGGCGTACGTCCGGCCGGCCAGCCCGTGCTCCTTGGCCCAGCCCAGGATCGTCGGCTCGTCGAGCGCGATCAGCGCGGTGCAGAAGTTCCGGTTGGCGCCGTGCACCAGCACGTTGGAGACGAACGGGCAGACCGCCTTGAACTGGCCCTCCACCTCGGCCGGCGCGATGTACTTGCCGCCGGACGTCTTGATCAGGTCCTTCTTGCGGTCGGTGATCCGCAGGTAGCCGTCCGGGGAGAGCTCGCCGATGTCGCCGGTGTGGAACCAGCCGTCCTCCTCCAGGACCTCGGCGGTCTTCTCGGGCAGGCCGTGGTAGCCCTGCATGATGCCGGGGCCGCGCAGCAGGATCTCGCCGTCCTCGGCGATCCGCACCTCGGTGCCGGGCAGCGGCTTGCCGACCGTGCCGGTGCGGTACGCCTCGCCGGGGTTGACGAAGCTGGCGGCGCTGGACTCCGTCAGGCCGTAGCCCTCCAGGATGTGGATGCCGGCGCCGGCGAAGAAGTAGCCGATCTCGGGGGCGAGCGCGGCCGAGCCGGAGACCGCGGCACGCAGCCGGCCGCCGAACGCGTCGCGCAGCTTGGTGTAGACGAGGGCGTCGGCGACCTTGTGCTTGGCGGCGAGCGCGAACGGCACCGAGGCGTTGCCGGTGCGGCGGAAGTTGTCCTGGGAGAGCTTGGCGTACTCGCGGGCCACCCCGGCCGCCCACTGGAAGATCTTGTACTTGGCGCCGCCGCCCGCCCGGGCCTTGGCCGCGACGCCGTTGTAGACCTTCTCGAAGATCCGCGGGACGGCCGCCATGTAGGTCGGCCGCACCACCGGCAGGTTCTCGATGATCTTGTCGACCCGGCCGTCCACGGCGATCACCTGGCCGGTGGCGATCTGCCCCGCGGTGAGCACCTTGCCGAAGACGTGCGCGAGCGGCAGCCAGAGGTACTGCACGTCCTCCGCGTGGACCATTCCGGTCGCCTGGATCGCACGCGCCATGTACGCCCAGCAGTCGTGCGGCAGCCGCACGCCCTTGGGGCGGCCGGTGGTCCCCGAGGTGTAGATCAGCGTCGCCAGCTGGTCGGCGCGCAGCGCACCGACCCGCTCCGTGACGCACTCCGGGTGCTCCTCCAGATACGCCGTGCCGCGCTTCTCCAGTTCGGCGAGCGAGAGCACCCAGCCCTCGGGGTCGCCCTCGGCGGGCTGCGCGGCGCCCTCGTCGATGACGACGACGTGCGCCAGCTCGGGCAGCTCGGCGCGCCGCTCGCGGACCTTGGCGAGCTGCCCGGCGTCCTCCGCGATCAGCACCCGGCTGCCGGAGTCGGCCAGGATGTACGCGGTCTCCTCGGCGTTGGTGCTGGGGTAGACGGTGGTGGTGGCGGCACCGGAGCAGAGCACCCCGAGGTCGGCGAGGATCCACTCGACCCGGGTGTTGGACGCCAGCGCCACCCGCTCCTCGGGGCACACCCCCAGCGCGATCAGCCCGGCGGCCGTGGCGTGGACCCGCTCGGCGGCCTGGGCCCAGGTCAGCGTCTTCCAGTCGTCCGGACCGGAGGAGGAGGGGACGGGATAGCGGTACGCCTCGGTGTCGGGCGTGGCCGCGACCCGTTCCAGGAACAGGGTCGCCACCGAAGGCGGCCGGTTTTCGATCAGCGTGTGGGTGTCCGTCACGGCATCCTCCGGGGCCCGCTTCATTGCTGGTGACTCGCGAGTAACCTTTGAGCAGTGATCAGAGTAGAACGCGTGACGCCGCCATGTAAGGGGCTGCGGTCGACTGGTTCAGGATGTGACCACCGCGATAGGTGTACGTAACAGTCGTATGACCCGGCGGAGAGCGGCGGCCCGCACCGGCCCCGGCACAGCACGGGGCGCCGGCTCCCGAAGGAA